>CAYTHB010000159.1:0-1500 GCA_964437515.1 uncultured Sterolibacterium sp. | reverse complement strand
CAAAACAGATGGCCGCTTAATCCGTTGGACTCCACGGTTGACGACCTACCTCATCGCGTCGAATGACACTGCACCGACGTGATGGCATTCGTCCACGATCACCTGCCCGTAGTTTTCGACCAGTGGATTGACCTCGCCCTGCCGGGAGATGGATTGCATGACGGCAATATCGATCTTGCCGGTGGGTTTGGCTTTGCCTCCACCGATGGTGCCAACCACACCTTTTCCCACGCCCAGAAACACCTGAAGGCGTTCCTGCCATTGCTTGAGCAATTCGGTTCGATGCACCAGCACCAAGGTGTTCACGCCCCGCCGCGCAATCATCGCTGCAGCGGTGACCGTCTTGCCAAAGGCTGTTGGAGCACACAGCACGCCGTTGTCGTGTCTCAGCATTCCGGCAATTGCGGCCTCTTGGTCCAGGCGCAAAGTGCCAACAAAGGAGACATCAATGGTTTCACCGCCAAAGCGCTCATCGCGCAGGTTGCAGTTGATACCGTTTTCCTGCAGTAAATCCAGCGCGGCATCGAGGCAACCGCGAGGTAAGGCGATGTACTGCGGGTAGTTCTCCGCATTACCGATGACGCGCGGCTTGTCCCACACGGACATACGCATGGCCTGAGCCTTGTAGAACTCTGGATTCTGGAAGGCGGCCAGACGGATCAGGCGGTTGGCCAATGCCTGTGGCAATTGAGCCTTCTCGAAATAGATGAGATTGGCCAGCGTGACCGTCAACGATTTCGGCATCGGGACGGACAACTTTTTGGCTGACGTGGCCTCGCGTTTCCAGGGGGTGGCAAGATCCTCTTCGTCGATGAAGGTGACGTCCAGTGGATGAACACCACCCGTAGCCCGCAGGATGGTCGGCTCAATGTCGTGTGCGGCCATGGGTTGGATGGAGGCGAGGAAACCCCACTGATCGGGATATGGGCGCAGATCGACATCGACGAAGACGCTGCAGCCACTTTCACGTGGCCATTTCTGCAGCGGCAAGGCGATCAGGTTACCGAAGCCACCCTTGGGCATCGTGTCCTGGTTCGGGAACAGGCGGTCGTAGGATTCCAGCTTCAACTGCCGAGTGCGTGAGCACGTATGGCTGATAATTGCCGTGCCCAAACGCCGGGCATCACGGGCCGAAACTCGGCTGGCGAAAAATACCCACGCGTGCGCACCCTTGCCGGATCTCGAAATCTCCAACGCAGCCGGTACACCCAGCTCCTCACAGGACTGCATGAAGGCGCGGGCATCGTCGCGCCAGTCAGCCTCGTCAAAATCGACTGCCAGAAAATAGCAGGTGTCGTCCTCCAGCAGCGGATAAACGCTGAACCGCCCCGGGTTTTGAGGAGGCTCTAACCTTTGAGAGAATAGAGTCATGAAGAAACAAAATCAGTTTTCCCCGGAAGTAAAAGAACGGGCAGTCCGGTTGGTGCAGGAGCATCGTCAGGAATACTGAGGTAGGTCGTCAACCGTGGAGTCCAACGGATTAAGCGGCCATCTGTTTTG
>CAYTHB010000158.1:0-1634 GCA_964437515.1 uncultured Sterolibacterium sp. | reverse complement strand
TCAACGGTCAAACAAGAACATATGTTTCATATCAGGTTACAATCGTTTTGATATCGTAACTGTTCACACTTACGGAAAACACAGGCTAAACTCTGAGGGATGACGCACGAGGAAGGGCAAGCGCTACTGGCGGAAAACGCAGCACTGCGGCAACTGGTAGGCGAACTGCAAGAGCAGGTCGAAGAACTGACCCGCCGACTGGCCGAGCTGGAGAAACGGTCGAAGACACCCTCGTTTGTGAAGGCGAATCGACCGAAGAAAGAAGAGTCGGCCAAGACGCGAAAGAAGCGCGCCGCCGAGCACAACCAGGCCCGGCGGCGGGAAGAGCCGACACGGGTAGAACGACACGCAGTCGAGGAATGCGCGACATGTGGCTACCGGCTGAGCGGCGAAAGCGAAGCCTACCGGCGGCAAGTGATCGAACTGCCGGAACCGCAGCCGGTTGAGGTCATCGAACACCACATTGTGAAGCGCTGGTGTCCGGCATGCGCTACCTGGCAGCAGCCGGACATGAAGTGGGAGGGACAGGTCATCGGCCAAGGGCGAGTCGGCGTCCGGCTGGGGGCACTCATCGCCTATCTACACCAGAGTCTGCGTGCGCCGGTGCGGGCCATCCAGAGCTATCTGCTCACCATGCATCAGGCGCGACTGAGCATCGGTGAGATCAGCGGACTGCTACACCGGATGAAGCGACAGTCAAAGGGAGCGATTGAGGCCTTGAAGCAGGCTGTCCAACAGCAGGCGGTGGTGCACGCCGATGAGACAGGCTGGCGGGAGAACGGCCGGAATGGTTACATCTGGTGCCTGGCAACCGATGGCCCCGAAGCGATTCGCTACTACGAGTTCGACCCTCGGCGGAACCGACACGTGGTGACCCGATTGCTGGGAACGGCATTCCGGGGGCATCTGGTGACCGACTTCTACGGTTCTTACAACATCTACAGCGGCCCGCATCAACGCTGCTGGGTACATCTCTTGCGAGACTTGAAGCACCTGCAGGAGGAGCATCCGGCCGACGGCGAGGTTGTGGCCTGGGCGTTGGCCGTACGCTACCAGTATCAAGATGCCCGGTCAGCAGACGACATCCATGACCCGGCGCAACGGCAACGGCTGCATGATACGCTGCGGCGGCGCACGGAGTTGTTGGGGTTGCAGTATGCCCAAGTCAAGCAACATCCTTGTCAGGCATTGGCCAAGCGCCTGTTGCGTCATTTGGATGAGTTGTATCAATTCGTCCTGTATCCCCAAGTGCCGGCGGACAACAATCTGGCCGAACGCGCCTTGCGTCCCCTGGTGGTGCAACGCAAGGTCAGCGGTGGAAGTCGCAGCCGGGCGGGGAGCGAGACGCGATTGGGTCTGGCCAGCCTGTTCGGTACCTGGCAAGCGCGGAACCTGAATCCCTTTTATGAATTCCTGGCGCTGCTCGTTCAACCTATGGCTGCCTCTCCATGAGATTCTTTTCTGTTAACGTGAACAGTTACTTGATATCCGCTATTTCTCCGAATTGGCCCGCCGGTGTACAATTTGTCAGAGTAATCCCTCAGAGAGTAAAAGAAACAGGAATCACGTGAAACTAGTTACCTATGAACACAATGGCAGCGTAGCGATTGGCTTGCTGCGCGATGAAACTATCA
>CAYTHB010000157.1:0-1662 GCA_964437515.1 uncultured Sterolibacterium sp. | reverse complement strand
GACGCATTGCCGTACTGCTCGCGCAGCCAGGGCAACATCGCTTCCAGTACCCGCGTATCGAGCGGGGTGGTGGCGTTGTGGTCGAGATAGACAGGGGCGAACATGGTTGGGGTCGCTGTGCTCAGACCGGTGCAACGGCGATAGTCCGACGCAAAGGCGGGACATGGGCGTGTTCGTGGCGGTGGTGCGATTTCGCGTTTGGATTGCGTTGTTGATCGACGAGTTCGGCCAGTGTGACGGATTTCAGGTATTCGAGCATGCGTTCAGTGAGCGTTGTCCAGAGCGTATGGGTCATGCAGGGCTGATCGTCATGGCAGTTGGCCTTGCCGCCGCACAGGGTTGCGTCCATCGGTTCATCAACCGCATGGATGATGTCGGCCACGCTGATTTCTTTCAGCGGCTTGCTCAGACGGTAGCCGCCACCAGGCCCGCGAACACTGCTGACCAGGGCGTGACGACGCAGCTTACCGAACAGCTGCTCCAGATAGGAGAGGGAGATTTTTTGTCGCTCACTGATTCCTGCCAGGGTAACGGGACCCTCTTTTTGCCGCAAGGCCAGGTCAATCATTGCGGTGACGGCGAAACGCCCTTTGGTCGTCAGTTTCATTGCTACCCCTCCCTTGACTGAGTGAGCCGCGTCGATGTGGCGGCGAGGTCGTTACTGTACGATTCCCGAGTAACTTAGTCAACTATCTTGCTCAAGTAATTGGGGTCGAACTTGTCGGCAGTGGCGATGCTGTCATGGCCTGTTTCTTGAAGCATACCGATGCGTTCCAGATGTTCTAGCAGCATCGACAGGCGTCGATCCGTATCAACGGCGTGGTCAAGCAGACCATGGATGGCCTTGGCCAGCGGGTCGTCGTCGCGCGTGACGGCGTAAGCGGAAAAGCCCATGGTTTCCGCTTTGGCTTCGCGGGCCTGTTCCTGCTCGCTTTCGATGATGCGCGCCGGAATGCCGACAGCGGTTGCCGCGGGTGGCACATCGCGCACCACGACGGCATTGGAGCCTACTCGCGCTTCCTCACCGATGGTGATCGGCCCTAGCACCTTGGCTCCCGCGCCAATGACAACGCCACGCAGGAGGGTTGGATGACGCTTGCCTTTGTTCCAGGATGTTCCTCCCAGGGTCACCCCGTGATAGAGCGTGCAACCATCCCCGATGATGGCCGTTTCACCAATGACAACGCCCATGCCGTGATCGATGAACACGCGTCGGCCAATCGTGGCACCTGGGTGAATCTCGATGCCGGTCATCCAGCGGACACAATGTGATAACCAGCGCGCCAGCCAGCGAAAACGTGCATTCCAGAGGACGTGGATCAGACGATGACATTGCAGCGCGTGAAAACCCGGGTAGCAGGTCAAGACCTCCCAGATGGATCGGGCGGCGGGATCGCGGTCGAAGACGCAAGCGATGTCTTCGCGCAGACGGCTGAACATGAACGGCTCCAAAGCCTGAAACCGCGAGATTATAAATATCCCTCAATTTTGTTCAAGTATTCAATGTGGGTTTGACTGAAAAGTTTCGTGGATTTGTCCTGATAGCACTTACTAGCCGCCCTCTATCCGGGAAGTGCCATAATCGGAGCATGACCCGTAAAAAGCTTCCCATTGGCATCCAGACCTTTGCCAAGATTCGCGAGAACGACGCCTATTACTACG
>CAYTHB010000156.1:0-1768 GCA_964437515.1 uncultured Sterolibacterium sp. | reverse complement strand
CGGCGTAACTTCCACGTATTGCAGGGCCAAAAGCCCCGCCAAGGCCACGGGCCAGGCAACCCAGGCCGCGTACCCACGCTGCATTGCCAGCGCAAACGCGCCCACACCCCAGGTCATCAACACCCCGAACTTGAGCGCTGTCAGCCCGTGCGGTTGCATCTCTTGCCGTGGGTAAAACATCCAGGCGAGCGAACAAAGCGCAACCCATGTTACGGCGTTGAGCACCGCACCGCGCGAAAATATCGGTTGCGACTGACCGCAAGCAATCCCGGGATGAACCCCTTGAGCTTCGCTTTCGGTATGTTCTTTGGTGGCAATCATTCGGTGCCTCGCGGTTTGAGCGCCCCGTAGAATCAACCTGCCCAATAGAAATTCACGAACTGTGACACCGCCCAGGCCTGCAACGCCGCCAGCAACACCACGTAATACCAAAACATCCAGCGCGGCCCCCGGCCCAGCCACTGCGCCAGCACAATGAACAGCGGAAACAACACCATAATGTAGCGCCGGTACGACATGAAATAACTCGTCAGCGCCGGAATCAATCCCGCCGGCAGCACATACCAGAACCACGTCCGATTGCGTTTCCATACCGCCGGCAACAACGCGAGGAACAGCAAGAAGCACCCGCGGTCCAGCGCCGAATCCATCATCCCATCCAGACTTTGCACATGGATGAACGCGGCCCAAAACGCCGGGAGATCGAATATATTCTTGATCGAAGGCGAATACGGGTACGCCTTCTGGGCCTCAAACCCTTCCAAAGCGTTGCCCGTCCAGAGGTACATCAACCCGAAATACGCCCCGTAACCCAGCAGCGGACCGAGCAGCAATAACGAGCGCCGGTGCGCGAGCATCCCTGCCAGCCTCGTAGCAGCGGATGTGAGTCCGCTCCATTTGCAACCCGGCAAAGTTAGAGCCGACTCACGTCGGCGGCTACGGGTCGAGGTCGCCACACGCGAATCGTTTCCGGAAATTTCCTCGCGGCGGGCCTTTGGCTCCAGTTCATACAACCACCAAGCCAGCGGCAGCACGATGAAGACACCCACCGCCCGGGTCAGCGGTAACAGGAAACCGGCCACAGCCACCCACCCCCATCGCTTCACTTCCAACCCCCAAAAGAACCACATCAACAGCACCAGATAGAGCGACTCGGTGTACGGAAACGAGAAAAACAGCGCGCCCGGAAACGCCAGGAGGAGAATCAGCGCATCGCGACTGATGCCCGGCCCGCAATGCCGCCCCAGCAGTCGATACAACAGCCACAGACCAAACACCGACAGCACACTGGTCAGCAGCATCGCCACCAGCACCGGATGATGTCCTCCGGTTGCCGCCGTGACCACGCGAAGCAACATCGGCCAGAGCGGATAGAAGGCGCAGGAAGCGGATCTAGGTTCGTAACCCTGCTCGGATAGCAATAGATAGTGAGCGCTGTCCCATGTCCCGAAGTGGGTAGAAAAAGTTGGAGTGTCTGTCCTCGGCCAACGCGCAAATACTGAATGAAACTGACGTTGGTTCATCGGGAATTGCACAGCCAACAGCACGGCAACTGCCAAACCGCCTTTGTAAAGTAGCAGGTTGCGTAAGAGCCAGCATCTGCCAAATCGGCCCTTGGCTTCCCTCCGCTCGTTCTGCACCGAGGCGCTGCAGTACTCGTCCTGATACGCGTTCGACTTGTCAAGTCTCAAAGGCAAGCACTCCCACTCTTCTCCAGGGCAATTTGTTTTCGGGAGACAAGTCATTGAGCGGCACGGCATAAAATTGG
>CAYTHB010000155.1:0-1991 GCA_964437515.1 uncultured Sterolibacterium sp. | reverse complement strand
AGACGCAGCCGGTGAACCTCAATGGCTCGAATTTCGTGCTGAACTTGAGGTTTCCGGGGCAGTATTTTGATGCGGAGAGTGGGGTCAATTACAACTATTTCAGGGACTATGAGGCGGCGACGGATCGTTACCTGCAGAGCGATCCGATGGGATTGTTACATGAGGTAAGCACATACGATTATAGTTTGGGCAATCCCTTGAGGTGGGTTGACCCATACGGCCTGTACACTGTTGAAGGAAATTGCACATGCCCGAAAGGTGCACCGCACTGCCAGTGCAATGACAGTACCATCAAACACCAAATAGACCACGCGTGTTCGCAAATTGATGCCCATGTTGGTAATCCAAGAATGGCCCACTGCCTAAAGCAGAGGTGCCAGTCGGGGCACGTCAAGTGTTCATATCCATGTCCAGATGCTGGGTGGCAATGGGATCCATGGGGCAAAGACAGGGCTTTCATTTGTGTCGTTAACAACAAACATCGATGGGGCGATGAGGCCATTCACGAGTGGGCGCATTCCTGCGGCTGGCCTGCTAACCACCCTCCCATTCCAAATACAAATATTCCATCCTATCTCGACGAAAGTTCATCATGGGGTGGCTAATTTTTACCTGATTGGTGACGAAGTTCAGCCGAAAATCCCCCGCAGTCGGTACCACAGCAGCCATAGCGAGTCTTTCCAAGGCGGCCGCATCGGCAGATTTGACAACATGCCGAGCGCTTTGCGCAGCAAGGCATCGGAAGAAATTCCAGCTGAGGATCGACGCTAATCAGGAATTCTTATGTACCGTGCTATCGGAATGGTTCTGGCGACGTTGATTTTTGCAGATCATGCATCGCAATACGATGCAGCAGGGCATGAAAAAAGGTGCCTCGAGCAAAATGGCGCAATGATCAAGATGCAGGGCATGGGGCCCGTCTGTGTTTTTGATAGTTCGTGGACTCTCGATCAGTTGAGGAGATTGCTAAGCGCAGTCAAGAGTGACTCAGGCCCCGCGAGTTTTGTCATCGGAAGCAAGAACGGCATTGTCCAGGTCTGGTTCGAAGTTTTTTGTGGTTCTGAATGCGGGCACGGGGAGATCGTGGAGCTTAAACAGCGGTCGGGTCATTGGAAGATCGTTCGACGAGGAGTTTTCAAAACATAGAACCACTACCTGGACCTAATACCAGATCACGAAGAAACAGTCGAGAGAAAAAGTTGAGGACATCCACCATCTCCATCACCCGCACCAACGCCGTGGAATCTCCGCCGCCGCGCCGGCGGCGACGCCAGCGCAAGGCTGATTTCCGAACCCGCATCACCACCTGGGCCTACGACGGTGCCGGCGAGGTGACGCAGGTCACGCAGCCGCTGGGCGATTATCAGAGTTTTGGCTACGACGCGGCGCACCGCCTGACCGATGTCACGAACCGGATGGGCGAGCATCTGCACTATGTGCTCGACGCCGCCGGCAACCGCGTGGAAGAGGACGCCTACAACGCCGCCGGCGCGCTCAAGCGCAAGGTGCTGCGCGATTACGATGCCCTCGGTCGTCTGCTGGATACGAAGAATGCCAACGTCAATCCGGCGACAAACGCGATGAGTTATCTGTACGACGGCAACGGCAACCTCACGCAAACCACCGATGGCCGTTCCCACGTCACCCTCAACCGCTACGACCCGCGCAACCGGCTGACGCAAGTCGAGCAGGACGCCGGCAGCGGCGGCCTGAACGTGTTCACCGAGTATGCCTATGACGCACTCGACCACCTCGTCGATGTCGAAGACCCGCAGGGCCTGCATACCCATTACAGCTTCGACGGACTGGGCAATCAGACACAGCTCACCAGCCCCGACACCGGCATCACCACCTACAGTGTCGACGCCGCCGGCAACCGCACCGGGCAAGTCGATGCGCGCAACGTGGCCGGCAATCACGTCTACGACGCGCTGGATCCGGTCGTTGTCAAGAAAGATGTCCGCCAATTCATGCCGCCATTGCCTCTATGA
>CAYTHB010000154.1:0-2061 GCA_964437515.1 uncultured Sterolibacterium sp. | reverse complement strand
CGTAACCCGCAGCGATCTGATCGAACTGCCTTATATCGCTTGAAGGTGTGGTATCAAGCCTGGCCCCTTTTCCTCTTTTCGTTATCGAACCCTCCGCAGGGGGCGTCTCGCCCGCTTTCCCCAACTCAGGACGCAACTTGGGTGTGAAGGGCGAGCAAACGCCGCTTGGCGATCATCAGATTGGCCATGCCCAGCAGCATGAGCAGCTGCGCGGTGTTCTTGGCCAGGCCACGGTAACGCAGTTTGCGCAGACCAAAGCGGTTCTTGATGATGTGGAAGGGATGTTCGACCTTGGCGCGCACGCTCGCCTTGAGACGTTCGATCTGTCGATCCAGACGCCCCACGGGCGTATCCTGAAGGGCTTTGAGCTTGCCCGGCCCCATGGCGACATGCCAGGTAGCGTCAGTGCGCTTCTCCGGCCGCTTCTCGATGCCCTGGTAGCCGGCATCGGCAAACACCACGCGTTCCTCGCCATGCAGCAGCGCATGCCCTTGGGTAACATCATTGAGATGCGCGGGCGTCGTGACCGCCGTATGAATCAGGCCTGAGGCGGCATCTGCGCCGATGTGCAGCTTCATGCCGAAATGCCATTGCTGGCCCTTCTTCGTCTGATGCATTTCGGGATCACGCTCACCACGTTGATTCTTGGTCGACGACGGCGCGGCGATGATGGTGGCGTCCACCACCGAGCCTTCCTTCAACAGCAAGCCCTTGGCCGCCAGGTGCTGGTTGATGCGACTGAAGATACGCGGCGTCAGCTGATGCTGTTCCAGCAGACGGCGGAACTTGAGCAGGGTGGTGGCATCCGGGGCGGCCTCGCGCGCCAGATCGATACGCACAAACCCGCGTATGGCCTGGCTGTCGTAGATGGCATCTTCGGTGCCTTCATCGGAAAGCCCAAAGCATTGCTGCACGATGTACATGCGCAACATGCGCTCCAGCCCGATGGGCGGGCGCCCGGCGCCCTCACCCTTGGGGTAGAACGGCGCCAGCTCGGCGATCAACGCCGCCCAGGGCGTCACCACCTCAAGCTCATTCAACAGCCGGTCGCGCCGCGTCACCTTCGGCTTGGCGGCATACTCCAGATCTGAAAAGCTGCGCTGCATCGTCATCTACCGGTCAACCATCAAAGGATGGATTCTCGCAAACATGCGTGGGGGTGGGGATAAATCAGTGTGTCCTTGGCATTCGTGCCTTACTCTTTGTTAATAGCTCGTAAAAAGACTATATTAGGTCCAATAAAAGTCTGGAACATGACCATGCGCTACTCGTCACAAGTCAAACCCATCAGCTATCTCAAAGCCAACGCAGCGGAGGTTTTGACGCGCCTCGCAGAGCAGCGTGAACCTATGGTCATCACCCAAAACGGTGAGGCCAAGGCTGTCCTGCAGGATGTCGCCTCGTTTGAAGAGACGCAAGAAACGTTGGCAATGCTGAAAACTCTCGCGCTAGGCAATCAGGACGTGGCCGCTGGCAAGGTGAAACCCGTGGCCGATGTCGTTGCCCGTCTTCGCGCCAAGCGAGCCGTAATCTGATGTCTGGCACACCGGCTAAATTTGAGGTCTTGCTCACCGATGGGGCAGAGCAGGACTTGGAGGCCATCCACGACTACATCGCCGAATTCGATTGCGTAGCCAACGCCAACCATGTGTTGGATGAGTTGATGGAAGTTGTGGAGAATCTGTCGAGATTCCCGGAACGCGGTAGCTATCCGAAGGAACTGGTCAGTCTCGGCATCAAAGAATACCGCCAGACATTCTTCAAGCCGTACCGCGTGATCTACCGTATCACAGGCAGCCAAGTCATCATTTACCTGATTGCAGACGGACGCCGTGATATGCAGAACCTACTTGCTCGCCGCTTGCTGAGTGCTTGACCCACAGCAGCCCGCAACAGTGCTCATAAGCTCGGCAGGCCAGTCGGCACGTGGTCAGCCGTCTGTCATTTACTGCTTTGTGCGCTGCGCCCAATTTTTAGATTTTTGAGGCGACTGAATGCGATAATGAAAGACCTCGTATATTGACAGTGTCGGCCAATCGAAGTGTGATGCAGACGTTGAGC
>CAYTHB010000153.1:0-2128 GCA_964437515.1 uncultured Sterolibacterium sp. | reverse complement strand
GTCGCGTTCTTCGGTGAGTTCCTGCAAGGTGGCATCCATCTTTTCACGCGAGAAGCTGTCGATTTCCAGACCCTTGACTAGTTCCCACTTGCCGTTGGCGGTAATCACCGGCATGCCGTAGATGATGCCGGCGGGAATGCCGTAGGAGCCGTCCGAGCACACGCCCATGGTGACCCACTTGCCGTTGCTACCCAGTGCCCAGTCGCGCATGTGGTCGATGGCGGCGTTGGCAGCCGAGGCGGCGGAGGACAGGCCGCGCGCTTCGATGATGGCCGCACCGCGCTTGCCCACGGTGGGGATGTAGGTGTCGCGATACCAGGCCTGATCGTTCACGGCGGCAACGGCATTTTGACCAGCGACGTTGCAGAAGCGGATGTCCGGATACATCGTCGGCGAGTGGTTGCCCCAGACGATCATTTTTTCGATGTCGGTAACCGCCTTGCCAGTGCGTGTCGCCAGTTGCGACAGGGCGCGGTTGTGGTCGAGACGCAGCATGGCGGTGAAGTTTTCGCGCGGCAGGTCGGGTGCAGAGTTCATGGCGATCAGTGCGTTGGTGTTGGCGGGGTTGCCGACTACCAGTACCTTGACATCACGGGCTGCCACGTCGTTGAGTGCCTTGCCTTGCACGGTGAAGATCGCGCCATTGGCTTCGAGCAGATCCTTGCGTTCCATGCCCTTGCTGCGCGGGCGTGCGCCGACCAGCAGTGCGTAGTTGGTGTCTTTGAAGGCGACATTCGGGTCGTCGGTC
Source organism: uncultured Sterolibacterium sp. (assembly GCA_964437515.1). GTDB lineage: Bacteria > Pseudomonadota > Gammaproteobacteria > Burkholderiales > Rhodocyclaceae > Sterolibacterium. The sequence goes on along the minus strand of CAYTHB010000153.1, from coordinate 1,380 downwards.
TGTACAACACCGGCGAGCAGCGGGAAGGCGCAGTCTTCGAGTTCCATGACCACACCCTTGAGGGCGGGCAGGGAGGGGGTGATTTCCAGCAGTTGCAGGATGACCGGTTGATCCTTGCCGAGCATTTCGCCACTGGCGATGCGGAACAGCAGACTGTAACCGATTTGTCCGGCTGCGCCGGTGACTGTAACGCGAACGGGGGCTTTGGCCATGCTGAATACTCCTTGCTAAATGAAGTGGTGAGCGGTAGTGACTTGCAACGTCAGCGAGTCAGTTAAAAAACCACGAAAACTCGTGGGGGGTGGAACAAAGCACTATACCTGCTTAAGGGTCAGGAAAAAAGCATCGAGATACCCTGCTTTTGTGTTTCGGGCAGTCAGCAATCAATCAGCACGAATCTTATTAAGCCAGAGCATCTATGTCAATTAATATCTTATGTCTTATATAAGACATAAGATATGACCTAGACGTTTTTTGGATTTTGTGCTGAAATGCGTTTCATGTTGCAGGAAGACTCTTATGCGCCGACTTTCAGTCCGCTCTACCGACAGATCAAGACCTTGATATTACAGGGGCTTGAATCGGGTGAGTGGCGGCCGGGCGGCTTGATTCCCAGTGAATCTCTGCTGGCTTCACGTTATGGCGTGAGTCAGGGCACGGTTCGCAAAGCGATCGACGAGATGGCGGCTGAAAATCTGCTGGTGCGGCGGCAAGGTAAAGGAACGTATGTCGCCTCGCACTCGGATGCGGGGCCACGCGAGGCTTTCCGGTTTTTGCGGCTGATGCCCGAAGGTGGTGTGCTCGATGCGCCGCAAAGTGTTCCGCTGGAGTGCTGGCGCGCCAAAGCAGGGCATGAGGCTTCGCGTATTTTGGAAATTAAGTTTGGCGCGCCGATTACCATTGTGCGGCGTTTGCTGCGTTTTTCTGGCAAACCCGTGGTGGTGGAAGAAATCTATTTGCCGGGTGAGTTGTTTGCGCGTCTGGATCTGGAAATGTTGCAGGAGAGCAAGGAGTCGCTCTATAGCTTGCTTGAATCCGAATTTGATGTGCGGATGCTGCGTGCCGAAGAGCGTATCCGTGCCGTGGCGGCAGACCCTGTCAATGCCAAATTACTGGAGCTGGAGCCAGGTACACCGCTGCTTTCTGTTGAGCGCGTGAGCTATACCTACGGCGAGCGTCCGGTGGAATGGCGACGTGGCTGGTATTCGACGAGCGAACATTATTATTCGAATGAACTGGTTTGAAATGATGAGACGTCATTCAGGTTTGTTCGAGAGTCTTTGCTTGCGCTAGAATTCAAGGTTCCGTAAGTTCTGTAATCGTGTTAATCGTGTCTGTGTAAGGGAGTAAGAAAACGATGCCTGAAATCACCAAGCAACG
>CAYTHB010000152.1:0-2131 GCA_964437515.1 uncultured Sterolibacterium sp. | reverse complement strand
TGTTCGACCATGGCTTTGTTGAAAACGAAGCCGCCGGCACTCAGCACGATCCCTTTTTTGACGCGTACCGATTGCTCCTTATCCCATTTCTGAAACAGGTTAGCGAGTACTCGCATTGGAATTCCTGCTTGTGGCAAGCCAATATTTATTTTGCTAGCGGCTTTGTTGAGGCCATCGCGCAAGGCCTTGAGCAGACCCGATTGTGCGCCGAGGCGATAACGTAGGCCGACCACATTGTGCTGTTCATCGACAATCAGTTGATGCACTTCGGCATAGCTTTGCACGGTGATGCGGGGATGTTTTCGCATGGACTGGAGCAAAGGCCCCATCAATGCCGGCCCCCCAAAATAGCCTCCACCCTGAGTGACATGGCCACGTGCAGCCGTCGTGGTCTGGGCGTTATAAGGGGCATACGCCTCGTTGCCTGAGTGATAAATCCCCCAGGAGCCTCCCGGAAAGGAGTTTTTTTCTTTGTAATAACGACTCCCAAAGCGCACACCCAAGCTTTCCAGCCATTCGAGATTCGCAACACTTTGCTGACAAAAATGGTGCAAAGTGGCATCCGACACCACCCCACCGACCTGAATTTTCAGGTATTCGTACATGTTGTCAGGCGTATCCTCGATGCCTGCCTCGCGCTGCTGGCGCGTGCCACCACCGGCATAGACGACGCCACCAGAGAGTCCCGATGCACCGCCGCCTGCCAGTCGGTCGAGTGCCAGTACGTCAACACCATGATGCGCCGCTTCGAGCGCGGCAGACGCGCCCGCAATTCCGAGCCCGACCACGGCGACATCGACCGTGCGATCCCAAGGGTGGCGATCAGGGTCGTGGATAACGAGCGGTTCGCTGACCGGGACGTGCTGGTTGGCGCGCGCGTCGAACTTCATTCAGGCAAAGCGATTTTCTGGCCGGTGCTGAACTGGTAGTCGCGGAACACATGCTCGGCGGTGAGTATCTGGTAGCTGCCATCGGCAAGTTGGCGTGTCGTGTCTTTCAGCCGGTAGGTGTAATGGCCGCACGTCCAGCAATCAAAGTTACGCATGTGGGTGCACAGACAGGTCTTGTCCATCACCCGCAGATTCTTGCCATCGGGATGCGCTGCCAGTTCACGGTTATAGGCGGTGATGTAGGCGCAACTGCCGTTGCCGTCGAGCAGATAACCGAAGGCTTCGCAGTTCGGCCGAATGCCCGAACCGATGGCCGGGCTGCTTTTCAGCATGCGCATGGGATAACCGGTGGGCGAGATGGTGTTGACCTCGATATCCTGCTCGCTGGTCTTGAAGTATTCCTGCTGGACTTTTTCGGGCAAGCCACATTCCTGGGTGACGGTAAAACGAGTCGATACCTGCACCGCCGCCGCGCCATTTTCGAGGAAGGCGGTGGCATCCGAGCCGGTGAATATCCCACCCGCGGGAATCAGCGGAATGTTGAGCTGTTCGGTCTTCATCCACGCCTGAATTTCAGCGACGATGGTGGCCAGATCAAACTGCGCCCAGTCCATGCCAAAGCCTAGATGCCCGCCCGCCAAGGGGCCTTCGACCACGACGAAATCGGGTAGGCGGTTGAGGCGGGCATTCTTGCGCAGGAACAGTTGCAGGGCGCGCAGCGAGGAGACGATGATGCCCAGATGCGCATCGCGAAAACGCGGGTGATCTTCAATCAGGGCGAACGAACCCAGATGCAGGCCGGCCGAGAGGGTGATGCCGTCAACGCCTGCATCGAGAGCCGCCTTCAGACGCACCCGCAGCGTTTCGCGCGGGGCGTTCATGGTCAGCTTTTCCATGCAATTCACGAACACCATGCCCGGACCGCGCTTCGCCTCCATGGTCTTGCCGACGTGATTGCGCGAGGCCTCTTCGAGCAGGCCGAGATCGAATTGCACTTCGGACTTGTCGCTGTTGGCGACGTTGTATTTGTACTGCTTGAGCTTGTCGCGGACGAAATGCGTCTTGAAGCGACGATCGGAAACGGTGGGCACCATGGCATCGGAAATGTGACCCACACCGCCCAGCCGCGCGACTTCCAGCGCGAGGTCGGCGGTGGAAATATCTACGCCCATCCCTCCTAGCATGATCGGCACCAACTCGTGCTTGCCGAAAATCAGGCGGAAGTCATCCACTCGTTTCAT
>CAYTHB010000151.1:0-2157 GCA_964437515.1 uncultured Sterolibacterium sp. | reverse complement strand
TGCTCGCTACGCTCGAAGCTTCAACCCGACTCTGATTTTTGTATTTCACGCTAACCATTGGCAGGGAATTTTGTGTGCTGGTTTTGTAAAGTCTGGTAATTTAGCCCGTGCTAATATAGATAAAGCTACTGAAAATGAAGAAAGGAAGTTTGCAATGGCGATGCCGCATCTGTTTTTGTTGATCCTCATCGGTACTTTTGCAGGACTGGCTTCGGGAATGTTTGGTATCGGTGGTGGCATACTCATGGTGCCTGCACTGATTTATTTTCTCGATTACAGCCGCGAAATGGCGACCGGGACGAGTCTGGCGGTGCTGTTGCCGCCGGTGGGTATCGCTGCGGTGATGGTGTTTTATCGTCAAGGTAATGTCGATTTTTCTGCGGCGATCGTATTGGCAGTGTGTTTGCTGCTCGGCAGTTGGTTGGGTGCGCATATTTCCGGCGGCTGGAATCCTGCGCTCATGAAAATCCTGTTTGGATTGTTTGTGACAGTGGTGGGGCTCTACATACTCTATGACGCATTGAAAGGCCGGCTTTCATGACCATGACGACTTCCGATCATCTTTCTTTCTGGAATCAGCGTTACGCTACAGCGGGTGAGGATTATCTGTTTGGTGTCGAGCCTTCACGCTTTATGGCGATGCACGCCTCTTGCTTTGAAGCAGGCTCGAACGCACTACTCGTTGCCGACGGGGAAGGGCGCAACAGCGTCTGGCTGGCACGTCAGGGCTTGAATGTCACGGCATTGGAGATCGCTCCCGCTGCGTTGGAAAAAGCGCGACGACTCGCGATCACCCATCGTGTTGCGGTGGATTTTCAGCAGGTGGATGTGCTGGCGTATGACTGGCCAAGCCAACAATTTGATTTTGTTATTGGCGTATTTATTCAGTTTGCGGCGCCGGTTGAACGCACACGTTTGTTTGCGGGGATGCAGCAGGCAGTCAAACCGAGCGGGCTGTTGATGCTGCATGGCTATACGCCAAAACAGTTGCACTATGGAACAGGCGGGCCATCCGCCATTGAAAATCTTTACACGGCCGATTGCCTGCGCCAGGATTTTCATGAAGATGCGTGGGAATGGATCGAGTTGCGTGAATATGATGCCGTTTTGAACGAAGGCACGGCGCATTGCGGGACTTCGGCTTTGATCGATCTGATTGTGCGACGACGGAGTTCGTGAGATGAAGGAATGCGGGATGACTTTTCGTCGCTTGGAATAACGAGGTTCGATAGCTCGATATAATGGAGCCCCTTGCCTGAAAACCGATTGTGATGATGATACCTGCACAAAAAACTGCGCGAGTGGGACGGCCACGAGGGAGCAACAAGGAGGCCAAGCTCGCTCAGATTTTGCAGGCTGCGCGGCGTCAGTTTGCTGAAAAAGGGTATTCCCAGACAACATTCAAGGATGTTGGGCGTGAGGTGGGGATGACGCACGCGGCCTTGTATTCCTATTTTTCATCCAAACTGGAGTTGTATGCGGCGACCTTGACGGATGCTCAAAGTGTTTTGTTGCCGGAATACTTACATGCATTAGAGGCATGTTCGACCTTGCGCGAGCGCTTTCAACGTATTCTTATGGCTTCGGCGAAAGCGTCGGATCGCGATCCAACCGTCACCGGTTTTCTGGCGGCTGTGCCCATCGAAACGCGACGTCATCCTGAGTTGCTCATTGAATTGTCCAAGCAGAATAACGGGATTTATCAAGCCTTGGTCAGCATGTTTGAAGATGCCAAGCGTCAGGGAGAATTGAATCCTTCGTTGAGCACCGAAAACCTGATCGTGGCTTTTTTTGGTGGGGCGCTGGGCGTGTCCTTGTTTCATTATGGTTTGCACACATCAACGCGATTGGCGGATGCCATGATGATTTTTTCCATGATGATCGACGGGGGGTTTGATCATCCGGCGATTGGAAATTCGGTTACGGTTTCGGATGCTTGAATGGGCTGAGCGACAGATGAACTGCAGTGTTTCAGGAACTCATCACGGAACTTTGTAATGGCTTGGTATCTCTATTTGATTGAGTGTGAGGGGGGCAGCATTTATACTGGCGTGACGACTAACGTGGAAGAGCGTTATGCCGCACATGCCAAAGGCAAGGGAGCACGCTATACCCGTTCGCATCCACCCGTGCGATTGCTGATGAGTCTGGCATTTG
>CAYTHB010000150.1:0-2357 GCA_964437515.1 uncultured Sterolibacterium sp. | reverse complement strand
GCGTACCACAAGCTGCTGTTGCCGTAGACGCGCTGCGCTATTGCTTGCAGCGTGTCACCTTCCAGCACCCGTGCAGGGGCCGGGATACGGCGTCTACGTTGGCCGTCGGCGCTGCTCGCCGTGCGCGCTTCGGGCCTCGGGCGCGTGGCCCAGTGGCGGCGTCTGCGGGTTCGGCGCGGTGGTGGGATTGCCGCTGTCCGACAGAGACCTTCGCGTGTCGGGATTGTCGTCATCGAGCAGGGGGCAGGCATGGGGGCATCGTGCATTGTGATGCCGGATGGTGGCCTAGAGGCGCACGAAATTGTTCCTAGCGCCCTTCAGTATCCGGCACCGTCACGACTATCAGAATTGTCTGAGAGCGGCATCGGGGAAAGATGGAAGGGTGGGTGTCCCGGTGCTTCACCGGTGCGCCTGTGTGGTGGATGCCACGGTAGTGTTGACCGAATCTGTCAAACGTCGATAAATGGAACTGGCGACCCAAGATCAACCTGCTTACTATCGACCATCCGCAGGAACTCCCGTAACGACTGCTCGGTGAACCGGTAGTACTCAGCCTCCGATGGCGTTTCTGGATATGGCAGCACCTTGACTGCTTCAACATATCCACTAGTGAACTGCGGCCAGTGATCACCTACGAAGGCCCATCCATTTTCGCAATTTAATATGGCAATCGGATCTAGTATCGCATAAGGATGCGCAACTTTAATTACGTTCCCATCACGAGCATCCCAGCAAAAAGCGATGAGCAGGCGTTCATTGCCATACACGGCAAAATGCACCCCATTCACTTTCTCTAACGCCAGCACGAAACCAAAATCCGCAAGGAATTTGGACAGGTACTTTTCAGCTTCCATCTTCGAGATGTTCATTTTATTCATTAACGGCCAGGAGGTGAAGGAGGAATAAGCCTTATCCAGCTACTGCCCTGCCGCTTAAATCCCATGGCTTGGAATGCTGGACTGCTTAGGAATCGCATCTCTCTAAACGTCGCTGAAGTCGGGTACCTAATCTCCGTCATTTTTGGAGAGATATTCACGAATTTGAACTCGGACACGCCCGCTCGCGCTTGCTGCAGGAGAAATCTTTCATTCGGCAAAAATGCAATATCTGCAGCATCCTTTGGCGAGGCCCCGCGTGCGATCAGGTTTGCCTTGATGCGTTCATAGAACCCCGCATCTGTTTCATACCAGATGCCACCCCCGTTTCTTGCAATCTGCTGGTAGCCGCTTACTTGCTCAGCGCCACCAACAAAAGCTTTGGCACCAGTTGAAGTCGTGTACTCAGCACCGTCGAATCTCCCGAGAATGACTTTTCCGGCATTTTGCCCCGCACTCTTTCGAGTGAATATTGTTGCGATTTGGTCAGCGATGAGGTTTGTATTCTTTCCTGCCAAGTGCGCATCTACCAATGAATCAGTGAGAGCGAATACGAGTCCCCGTCTTGCTGCCGGCATCGATGCCGTAAGCCCTCTGATCATCGACGGCGCTTCCAGCACGGATTGCCCAATCTTGCCGACGCCATACAGCGCAGCCGTTTCTCCCGCAAAATGACCGATTGAGTAGGCGCGCTGCTCCGGCGTTCGGCTGTTCCACCATGCCTCCGCCTTTTCCCCCATCGCGTAAATCAGCTGATCAGGATGCTCGGCAAAATAGCTAAGAGTAAGCTCGGAGTCGTGGATGAATTTCCAAGTCTGAGTCTTGTCGAATCCCTTGGTAGTCGCCGTCAGCATCTCGTCGAGCATGAACATGCTCATCTGATCGAGAGCAGTTTGTTCGCCAAGACTGGCTTTCGCCGCCTGTGTGCCGATCCATGTCCCGGCGTTGATAAACAAGTCCTTGACGCCATCGGAGAAGCCGTTCAATCCAGAACTTGCCCATCTTCGAATGCTATAAAACGTTTGCCGTATTTCATTGAAAGGCGGCAGCTCATAGCCATTGATCGAAATCCGAACGTTACCCCAATCAATGGTTCTGCCCGCCTCATCCATCACATCCGGGCCTTCCATTGCATTGCGCACTGCGTTCGGCGCGTTCGTATTGTCCGCTATCAACGGGGCTCCGGCGTTGCTCGCCCAAATATTGTCAATATAGGTTGCCAAACCTCGCTCGGTGGAGATGTCAAGCCCATCCGCATTGTCAGTCGGCAGCTTCACTGTCGCTGACTCAGTGTCCGGGTAAAAACCAATGTCCCTTGCCCTGTAGTCATCACCATTCGTCGTCTGGCTCTCGCTTCCGATCTGGCTAGCAACCGCATTCCCCAACGCATTCCCGAACGCATCCGCTGCGATGTTCCCGTAGTTGATCGGCTCATCGAACCCGAAGGCGCGCCGCGTATGCAGCGACACGACTCCGCCGATC
>CAYTHB010000149.1:0-2372 GCA_964437515.1 uncultured Sterolibacterium sp. | reverse complement strand
TTGTCGTAGGTGCTGATGACCGCCCATTCTTCGAGCATGTCGTCGGTAATCAGCGCGGGCATTTCCGCCCATTTATTGGCGAGCGAGAGTTCATGCAGTTTCATGCCCAGCCCGTCCCAGCCGTGATGATCGAGCACGGTGTGATACGAGCGCGTCGAGGCGTAGAAGGCGATTTGTTTTCTTAATTCGTTCTTCGCCTTGACGACTTCCTCTTCATTGCGCCCAACCGCCATGAACGGCGCACCGATCAGGTCAAAGGCGCTAGCATCACGATTCCCACGCTTCGCGCCTTCTGCCACGGCGGGTAGGATCACTTCACGGGTGTAGCGGAAGGTGGCGACGGGATGCAGGCGCAAGCCTTCGCACAATTCCCCGGACAGCCGCGCCATGTAGGGATTGGCAGCCGCCGCATACAGCGGTACGTTAGGGAACTCGATCGGACCCGGATTGAAGAAGGGCGGCAGCATGGTGAAGCGATAGTGCTCGCCTTCAAAATAAGTCGGATTCGACGGGTTCTGGAAGCTCTGGAAAATAGCGCGCAGGCAAAGGAAATACTCGCGCATCCGAGGCCCGGGCGGGCTCGGCCAGGCGGTGCTGTAACGCCGTTCGTTATGTCCTTTGACCTGGCTGCCCAAGCCCAGCGTGAAACGACCGCCGGTGTAATTTGCCAAGTCCCAGGCGAGTTGCGCGGTGACCATCGGGCTGCGCGGAAAAGCCACGGCGACATTGGTGCCCAGGCGTACGCGCTGTGTGTGCTCGGCAGCGATCATCAGCGGCAGAAAGGGATCATGTCCCGATTCGGGCGAGGTCAGACCGTCGTAACCAATCGCCTCCATCTGCTGCGCCAGTTCAGCGATGCGCGCCAGCGTCGGACGATTCTGGCCGTTGCCAGCGTATTGTTCGGTATCCGGCCCCATCAGGGCGGTTTCAACACGGAATGCCATGTTTGATTCTCCGTTACAACAAAAGAGGGTCTCTGGAAAACATCATTCCCGCCGTGGCGGGAATGATGGAATATTACAAACGCATGATGACTTACTTCGCCTGCTGTAACAACTTCCACAAACGGTGCGGCGATGCGGGGGTTTCGTGAATCTTCAGCCCGAGTGGTGCAAACGCATCGTTGATCGCGCACATCAAGGCCGCTGGCGTGGTGTGAATCGCACCTTCACCGCAGCCCTTCGCGCCCAGTGGCGCAACGGGTGAGGGCGTGCACACTTCGCCCTTCACGGTCATCGGCACTTCGTGGATGGTCGGCATCAGGTAATCCACAAAGGTGGATACCAGTGGCTGGCCTTCGTCGTTGTAGACATACTCCTCAAACAATGCCGCGCCCACGCCCTGCGCCACACCGCCCTGAATCTGGCCTTCGACGTTGGCCGGGTTGAGACGCGTACCGCAATCATCAACGATGAAGTACTTGAGGATTTTGGTACGCCCGGTTTGCCGATCGACTTCCACCATTGCCACATGCGCGGCATTGGCGGCGGTGAGATAACTGCGGCAACGCCCCTGATCGTCTGGCATGTTGCGGTTCGGCGCGGTCCACACCGAGGTCGCTTCGGTACACGGTTCGATCCCCGGAGGCAGCAAGTCGCTACGAAACTGCATGGTTCCCGCCACTTCGGCGAGGGTCATACCGTGCTCCGGCATGGCCTTAAGGCGGAAGCGGCCGTCCATCAGTTCAATCTGATCCGGCGTGGTCTGCATCAAGCACGCCACCACCTGCGCGAAGATGCCGCGCAATTTTTCGCAGGCACCGAGAATCGCACCGGTAATCGCCACACCCAAACGGCTACCGCCCGGACCAAAGTGCGGCGGCGCGGTATCGGTCGAGGCCATGGTCACCTTGACCATGCTCATATCGACACCGAAATAATCCGCCACCACCTGCGAAGCCACGGTGTATTGCCCCTGCCCTTGCAAGGCAAAGCCGACGATCACGGTGATCCCGCCAAACACGTCGATGGCCACACGCGCGCCTTCTGGCACACCCACACCGGGCACGCCCACGGCGGAATACACGTTCCAATCGAACACGCCCGGCTCGACGGTGCTGACCACACCAATGCCCACCAGTCGCCCGGCAGCACGCGCGGCGGCCTGTTCCTCGCGCAGCTTCTTGTACTCCGACATATCCAGCAGTTTATCGAGCACAGCCGCGTAATTACCGCTGTCATACTCGTTGCCACTGGGGATGGTATAGGGGAACTGCTCGGGGCGAATGTAGTTCTTGCGCCGCAGCTCAGCCGGGTCGATGCCCAGCTTGCGCGCTGCCAGATCCATCAGTGATTCGAGCACGAAGAAATGCGGTGGGGGGCCATAGCCACGATAGGGATAGGTCGGCGCGCGGTTGGTGGCGACGATGGTGG
>CAYTHB010000148.1:0-2379 GCA_964437515.1 uncultured Sterolibacterium sp. | reverse complement strand
GAAGACTTTGGGGAAGTGCCATTTGCTACGCGGGAGGTTATTGGCGACGGCTGGGTGCTATACAAGTCGAACCAGCCGTATACGCCGCTCGATGCGATGAACTGAAATCTTGGTGGAAAATGTCTGGCACTCGATGGCTCCTATGTGGGCAATATTTGCGACAAATGGTGAGGTTTGCGCGATAATGTCGCCATCCATCGAGCCGGGAGCTTCCCATGTCTGAACGCATCAACGCCCGCCTGTCCCAGCCCTTGGCCGAATTCGTGGATCGAATGGTCGGCGAGGCGGGTCTTTACGAAACGCCCAGCGAGTACGTCCGCGACCTGATTCGCCGCGACATGGAGCGGCGCGGTGGCCAGTTCGTGCAGGACGCCATCCTTACCGGCTTCCGGGACTTGGCCGCAGGCCGCATCTTCGCATCCACCGGCGACTTCAAGGCCGACATGGCGTCGCTCGACCGCAAGGAAGCCGATGGCTGGCAATGACGCACCGTCACCCCCCACCTTCCTCCTGACCCGGAATGCGGCACTGGATTTGCGCCGCATCCACGCGTGCTCACGCCAAGAATGGGGTGACAACGTCGCTGATCGCTACCTCGCCGACCTGTACGCAACAATGGCCGATGCCGCCGTCAACCCGGAAAAGGGCCGTCTGCGGCAGCACCGCTCGACTCCATTTTTGATGGTTTCAGCTCGGCAGCACTATGTGATCTACGACCTCGTGCCGGAAGGCATCGCGGTGCTGACGATTCAGCATCAGGTGCGCGACATCGAAACTCTGATCGCCGAACTGACACTGGCCTTCCACGCTGAAGTAGAACGGTTGAAACGGAAAGCCTGATCGCGGCCCCGCCCACTGCCGTCCACGCCCGCTGCATTGCTATTCAAGCGACAGAGGAGGGACAGAGACGAAATTGAACCGGGGCCCATCCACCAACCTGAATGGCTGAAAAATCCGGCGGCTGTTCTCGATTCTGACACAGTGACTGGACGGCTGGTATTTGTTGCCCCTGAATTGGTTGGCGGCGCACCAGTGTTGATGATTGTCGGGCCACAAACAAGGAAGAATGATGGGCAGGACAAAGGCGCGAATAGCAGTCGCGAGTCCATCCGGGACTTCGGCGAGAAGCTGGAAGGCGCGCGAAAGGATATGCCGCCTTCGCTGAAGGAGAAACTTGGCGATGATCAGATTGCCTCGCAGCCGCTATCGAAAATCTGGCCGGCGGATGCTCACGAGAGCATTGAGAATGATTTTGTGGCGGCCCTGGCGTTTGCCGCACGCGCGGAAGTGCCGGCCAAGCCACGCACACCATACAAGGTACGCGCATGGGTCAACAATGTTAAGAAGTTCCGTGAGATAGTGCATTTGTACGGCGACCCGCAGCACAAAGAGGCTCTGGAGCGTGAAGCTGAAAACAAGAGGCATGACCAATTTGGTAGATTCGTTGCCAAGGTGAAGCTGTTGGAGCAGTTGCCACGCGATACCTGGAAGCATATTGGCGCGGTTCTTGAATCGCCTGATGGATACCGCTATTCCGAATCTGGCGAGAGAGTTCCGTCGCCCATGACCATGGTCGAGGTGAATGGCAAACGTATCGTGTTCAATGTTGGCCGCATTGGAACAAACGAAGTCACCAAGATCAAGGATGTGTTATCAGGGGCCACGCCTAAATCAGAAGGGTTGACTGCAAAAGACTTTGAGATTCGCCGAAACAGCAACACAGGGGTTGTTTTTGTGAATCGCAAAGGCGACGGTGAATATCGTCACCTCAAGGAATTTACTGGCGACGACGCAGTAAAACAGGCCAGGGCATGGCTCGACTCATCCGTTGCTGAAGCGGAGGCTGCATGGGAGAGCGTAAAGGCGCGCGACAATGTAAGCAAGTCGGACACCCGCATGGACGACAACCGCGAGCGAATCGGAAGAGACTGGAGGGGTGGGAAGGACGCAACGCCGGAAATGTTTGATGCTGCATTCCAGTTCAGAGGTGTGCAGTTTGGCAACTGGGTTGCACAAGGCAGCCAGACCAAAGGCCGGCAGGCCATGCTGAACGACGCTTATGACGCGCTTCATGACCTGGCCGACGTGCTTGGTATTCCGACACAGGCGGTGAGCTTGAACGGAGGTCTCGGCCTGGCGTTTGGCGCGCGCGGCAGCGGAAAGGCGGCTGCTCATTTTGAGCGCAACAACCTTGTCATTAACCTGACCAAGACACGCGGCGCGGGATCGCTCGCACACGAGTGGTTTCATGCGCTTGACAATTATTTCAGCCGCCAGCGCAATGGTGACAATCCGGATGGGGCTGAAATAGAAAAGAATTATATTACCTAGTCGCCCCTGAAAAATTCATTTCCATAAAAAACAACCCGCTTACGCCAG
>CAYTHB010000147.1:0-2459 GCA_964437515.1 uncultured Sterolibacterium sp. | reverse complement strand
TTGGGCATGCGGTTGTCGCCCATCCAGGCGGCTTTCAGGGTGAGCAGATAGGCGGCTTCCCATTCGGCCTCCAGTCTGTAGAGCGTGGCGGCGGCGTGGGAATTGTTGAGCGCGGGGGTGGCGTAATCCAGCTCGCAATGGGGGCTAAGCAGTTCACGCGCGCGGTCGAGCGCGGCACGCGCCACCCCGATGGCCATGGCGGCAACCAAAGGGCGCGTGTTATCGAAGGTTTCCATCACGCCGGCAAAGCCTTTTTGCACGTCGATTTCCGCCGAGCCGAGCAGGTTTTCTTTGGGCACGCGACAGTCAGAAAAGCTGATCGCGGCGGTGTCGGAAGCCTTGATGCCCAGCTTCTTTTCCAGACGCGTGACGGTCATCCCCGGTGTGCCTTTTTCGACGACGAAGGACTTGATGGCCGCGCGCCCCATTGCCTTGTCGAGGGTCGCCCAGACCACCACGCAATCGCAGCGGTCGCCAGAGGTGACGAAGATTTTTTCGCCGTTGAGGACGTAATGATCGCCCTCCTTTTTGGCGGTGGTGCGGATGGCGGCTGAATCCGAGCCGCACGCCGGCTCGGTAATTGCCATCGCTGCCCAGCGACCGGCCAGACGTTGCTTCTGTTCGGGTGAGGCTACCGCAGCAATCGCTGCATTGCCCAAGCCTTGACGCGGCATGGAGAGCAGCAGGCCGACATCGCCGCGGCATAGCTCCATGATGCTCCAAGCGGTCGATAGATTGCCGCCATTCTTCACGCCGCCTGCGTCTTGTGCCCCCGTCTTGCTGGCACTGTTGGCCCCCGCCGCACTGCCGGGGTTGCCGTCATTGAGGCCGTCGATGGCCGCCGCGACCATGTCGAGTTCGACCGGGTAGGTGTGCTCGGCTTTATCGTATTTGCGGGAAATGCTGCGGAACACATGGTCGGCCATTTGCGCGGCCTGTTCCTTGAGACCACGGATTTTTTTCGGGACTTCCAGATACATGATGGTTACCTCGCAAGTTTTTTGGTGCGATGTCAGTTACAGATGCAGGCCGCCGTGCAGCACGGCGACGGCGCGCAGATCGCGATACCAGCGTTCGACCGGGTGTTCCTTGGTAAAACCATGCCCCCCGAGGAGTTGCACGCCATTGCTGCCAATTTCCATGGCCTTTTCTTGTGCTAGGGTGCGCGCGAGAAAGGCTTCGCGATGCCAAGGCAGCCCGAGATCGGCGCGATTGGCGGCGCGGTAGGTGAGCATGCGTATGCTTTCCAGTTCGATGGCGATGTTGGCGACCATGAAGGCAACCGCTTGGCGATGCGAGATGGGTTCGCCAAAGGCTTCGCGTTCGTTGCAATAGGGAATCACATAATCCAGCACGGCTTCGGCACAACCGATGGCCAGCGCGCACCAGCCCAGTGTGGCGTAGTCGAGAAATTGCGTGTAAGCAAAACTGTCATCGCCGAGCAGTGCCGATTTCGGCAGGCGCACGTTTTCGAAACTCAGGTCGCCGATTTCAGCGGCGTGCAAACCCATGCTGGCGGCAGAGCGTACACCGACTCCGGACGCGCCCGCTTCGACAATGAACAAGCGTGAGCCATTGGGCGTTTTCGCGCTGACCAGCCATAAGGCAGAACGCGCGGCGAGTGGCACTTGCGTCTTGATGCCGTTGAGCAGCCAGCCATCGCCATCGGGGGTTGCTGTGGTGGCAGGCTCCAGCGGATTGAATAATGGCCGCGCTTCATTGATGGCGATGCTCGCCAGCAGCGGCGCATCACCGGCAAAGGGCGGCAGATAACTGGCTTGCTGTTCGGCAGTACCCCACTGGGTGATGGCGTTGGCGACGGACAGCGGTGCGAGGATCGCCAAGGCTTGTCCCATGTCGCCCTTACCTAGGGCTTCGGCCACCAGCACGTTGGTGAGCAAGGCGCGCTCATCGGCAGCGCCGCCGTGTGCTTCGGGGATGGCAAACATCATCAGCCCCAGCTCTTGCGCGCGTTCATGCAACTTGGCGGGGCAGGCACTGGCGGCATCGGCATCGTGCGCCTGTGGACGCAGTACGTCGAGGGCGAACTGCTGCACGCTGTCCTTCATCATTTGCTGTTCTTCGGTGATATTGCAGTCGAACAGCTCGGTGGTGTGCCCCGGCAGGGCGAGGCGGGCAGCACCGCCTTGCGGCTTGGCGGGCTTGAAGAGTTTATTGGCCTGGCTGATCGCCTGAAAGCCGGTACGGGTGCTTAGATAAACCACCTTCTCGGCAGCTTTGTTTAACTCATGCTTGCGGACAAAAGGCGCGTCGGCAAAGCGGCTTAACATGCCGAGCACAGTACCGATGGCGTTAGGTTTGTTGGCCATGCATCCTCCTGAAAAATCAAACGATCGTTTGAAACCGGGTGGAGTATGGGGGATTTTTAAGAGGGAGGCAAGCGGGAGTCTTTTCCAACATGGTATGAGTCTGAACTTGGGTGTGGATTTCCAAGAGGG
>CAYTHB010000146.1:0-2568 GCA_964437515.1 uncultured Sterolibacterium sp. | reverse complement strand
TGATCCAGCTGAAGATCGAGCGCGAGGCGGTGAAGAAAGAGAAGGACGAAGCTTCGAAAAAACGGTTGGGGCTGATTGAGGACGAGATCGGTAAGCTGGGCAAGGAGTATTCCGACCTCGAAGAAATCTGGAAGGCAGAAAAGGCGCAGGTGCAAGGCTCGGCGCACATCAAGGAAGAGATTGACCGGCTGCGCGCGCAGATGGCCGAGTTGCAACGCAAGGGGCAGCTCGACAAGGTGGCGGAGCTGCAATACGGCAAGTTGCCGCAGTTGGAAGCGCAGCTCAAGGCAGCAGAAAAATCCGGCCATGGCGAGAAGAAGCCGAATCAGCTGTTGCGTACTCAGGTCGGCACAGAAGAAATCGCCGAAGTGGTGTCGCGTGCTACGGGCATCCCCGTGAGCAAGATGATGCAGGGCGAGCGCGACAAGCTGCTGAAAATGGAAGAGCGTCTGCATCAGCGGGTAATCGGTCAGGAAGAAGCGGTGCGCTTGGTGTCGGATGCCATCCGGCGTTCGCGCGCTGGGCTGTCGGACGAAAACCGGCCGTATGGTTCCTTCCTGTTTTTGGGGCCAACCGGCGTGGGCAAAACCGAGCTGTGCAAGGCATTGGCGGAATTTCTCTTCGATTCCGAGGAACATCTGATTCGCATCGACATGAGCGAGTTCATGGAGAAACATTCCGTGGCACGCTTGATCGGCGCGCCGCCGGGCTATGTCGGTTATGAAGAAGGTGGTTATCTCACCGAGCTGGTGCGGCGCAAGCCCTACAGCGTGATCCTCCTCGACGAGGTGGAGAAGGCGCATCCCGACGTATTCAACGTGCTGCTCCAGGTGCTCGACGACGGTCGCATGACCGATGGGCAGGGGCGCACCGTGGACTTCAAAAACACGGTGATCGTGATGACTTCCAATCTCGGTTCGCAGATGATCCAGAGCATGGCCGATGCGGATTATCAGGTGGTCAAGCTGGCGGTGATGGGCGAGGTGAAAACCCATTTCCGTCCCGAGTTCGTCAATCGTATCGACGAGATTGTGGTGTTCCACGCGCTTGATGAAAAGAACATCGCAGGCATTGCCAAAATCCAGCTGGCGTATTTGCAGCGGCGGCTGGCGCGGCTGGAGATCGGCTTGCGAGTCGACGACGAAGCTTTGTCGGATGTGGCAAAAGCCGGTTTTGATCCGGTGTATGGCGCGCGCCCCCTCAAGCGAGCCATTCAGGATCGCATCGAAAACCCGCTGGCGAAACAACTGCTGGAAGGGCATTTCGTCGCTAAGGATTGCATTCGGGTGCGTAGCGAGCGGGGGCAACTGGTGTTTGAAAAGGCGTGATTACATGTTATGCCTTTGTGCCTTCTTGAGGCTGATAGCGTAAGATTCTTCCTGATTGGCAATGAGTGTCATCAATATTTTTCGTGCAGGGTTCCAGGGTTCGATACGCTCATCACGAACGAAAAATCAGAGGTTTGCTCAGACCAAGACCGTTTCTTGAGAGCTTGTCAAAGGCTGAATGGTCTTGGGTGGTGATGGCTACCATGATCGTTAGCTAATCACGAGATTCTTTCATCAAAAACCGTCAAAGTGTGCTGAAGATAGGTCATCATGATCCAGGTCAACTCAGAGTTATTGAAGCCGCTTGCCAGTAAGTACATCTGGTGGAAAACACCAGAAGAGGCTGTGACTATGCCTAATCGGGTGATTGCGCAAATCATGAACATTGGCGATTACTCCGACGTGCAAATTCTTGTCTCGCAAGTGGGTGATGAGGTGCTTCGTGAAGTCTTGATCCACGCGGAAGCAGGCCAATTCAACGAGCGATCTTGGGCGTATTGGCACTACCGGCTTGGTTTGTCGAGCGTGGATCATGTTCCGGCCTTGCCTGTGCGGAGGTTCGCATGACCGGCAGGTTCAAGCCTTGCATGGACATATTGCCGCCTGCACAGCAACGTCTGTGGTCGGAACTTGGAAATGCCCCGAATCTCGGGTTCACACTATACGGCGGTACCGCAATTGCACTTCGATTGGGGCACCGTGATTCAGTCGATTTCGATTTCTTCTCGGAAAAGCCGTTGGATCGGAATGCCATCAAGTCGGCTTTTCCTTTTATGGAGCATGCCACGACGCTTCAAGATCAAGACAACACTTGGGTTGTGCTTGTCCCTGATGGAAATTCAGAGCGAGGGCACGTCAAAGTCTCGTTTTTTGGCACGATTGCTTTCGGAAGGGTGGGAGAACCGGAGCTTACCGATGACGGTGTTTTGCTGGTGGCGTCCTTTGATGATTTGATGGCAACCAAGGTCAAAGTTGTACTTCAGCGGGCGGAAGCCAAGGACTATCGTGATGTCGTTGCAATGGTCAATGCTGGCGTGAGTCTGTCACGCGGACTTGCATCTGCTCGACAGCTATATGGATCTAATTTTCAACCGAGCGAGAGCCTGAAAGCCCTGGTCTATTTCAATGATGGTGATCTAACGATCATGGTAGCCATCTCCACCCACAGAGGATGAAATTCGTTAGCCGATACGCCCACCCCACCCATCCGCCCCTCAAGGGGCGGCTACTAATTTGCTCG
>CAYTHB010000145.1:0-2693 GCA_964437515.1 uncultured Sterolibacterium sp. | reverse complement strand
AACGGCGGCATCGAACTCGGTGGCCGTCTGCCGGTGAATACCCACGGCGGCTTGCTCTCGCACGCCCACTCGCTGGGTGTCGGGCATCTGGTCGAAGCCGTGCGCCAGTTGCGCGGCGAGTGCGGCGCGCGTCAGGTGAAAGACGCGGAAATCGGCGTGGTGACAGGCTGGGGCGATTTTGGCGATGGCAGTATTGCCATCCTGCGCCGCTAAACAGGAGGAAAACATGACAGAAGCCTACAACAAGCCACTCCCAAAACTGGAAGGGCTGACCAAAGAGTTTTACGATTTCTGCGCGCAGGGCGAGCTGCGCTTTCAGCGTTGCAAATGCTGCGGCGCGTGGCGGCATGTGCCGCGTGAAATCTGCGCCGAATGCAGCTCCTTCGACTGGGAATGGGCACAATCCAGTGGTCAGGGCACGGTCTACACCTGGACGGTCGTCGAGCGCGCCCTGCATCCGGCGTTCGGCCAATCCACGCCCTACGCGCCGGTGGTGGTCGAACTCGAAGGCGGCGTGCGCTTGCTCACGCAGCTCACCGATGTGCCGCCCGCCGAGCTGAAAATCGGCATGCCGGTCAAGGTTGATTTCAAGTCGGTCACGCCCGAAGTCACCCTGCCTTATTTCAAACGCGCCTGAACATTTTTTGAATCGAAAGGAACTCACATGTCCCTGAATCTCCCCGCCACGTTCACCTACGAAAAAAAGGGGCGCATCGCCCTGATGACCATCAATCGCCCGGATTCCTACAACTCCTTCACCCGCGAAATGCTGGTGGGCATGGATGCCGCGTTTGACGACTTCAACGCCGACCCCAACCTGTGGGTCGCCGTCATCACCGGCGCGGGCAACAAGGCATTCTGTACCGGCATGGACATCAAGGACGCGCTGCCCGCCATCGCCGCGGGCGACCAGATGGGCTACGACGACCCCGCTAAACGCCCGTTCCAGCACATTTTCAAACCCATCATCGCCGCCGTGAATGGCTTCTGCATCGCTGGCGGGCTAGAGTTTCTGCAAGGCATGGATATCCGCATCGCCGCTGAAAACGCCCAGTTCGGTCTGGGTGAAGTGAAGTGGGGCGTAATCCCCGCCGGTGGCTCGCACATCCGTCTGCCGCAGCAAATCCCATGGGCGGTGGCGATGGAGCTGCTGCTCACGGGGCAAAACATTGATGCCAAGCGCGCCTATGACATCGGTCTGGTGAATAAAGTCGTTCCCGCCGACAAGGTGCTCGAAGAAGCCTTGGCATGGGCAGAAAAAATCTGCGAAAACGGCCCGCTCGCCGTGCGTACCGCCAAGGAAATCGCCGTGCGCGCGCTCAATAACGAGCCCAAATTCGTGCTGGAAAAGAGCATCGCCCCGCGCGTGTTCAACTCCGAAGATGCCAAGGAAGGCCCGCGCGCCTTCGCCGAAAAACGCAAGCCGAATTTCACTGGTCGCTGATCCTTTTTACTCTTCACAGAAAGAAACCTCATGAGCGAAAAACTCCCCGTCATCGCCATCCTCGGTGGCACTGGCGATCTCGGTACTGGTCTGGCACGCCGCTGGGCGCAGGCCGGCTATGAAGTCGTCATCGGCTCGCGCACACAAGACAAGGCCGAAGTCGCCGCCGCTGACCTGAAAAAAATCATGGATGAACGTGGCGTGAAAAGCGTGACCGTGCGCGCCGCCGACAACCTCGCCGCCGCACAAGCCGCCGACATCGTCGCCATGACCGTCCCCTTCAGCCACCAGAAAAGCACGCTGGAAAGCGTGAAAGATGCCCTGCAAGGCAAAATCCTGATTGATGTCACCGTGCCACTAGTGCCGCCCAAAGTTGCCCGCGTGCAGCTCCCCACCGAAGGCTCCGCCGGTCAAATCGCCCAGGCGCTGCTCGGCGAAAACGTCAAAGTCGTCTCCGCCTTCCAGAACGTCGCCGCCCATCACCTGCAAGAAGGCCAGGGGCTGGAATGTGATGTGCTGGTCTGTGGCGACAGCAAAGATGCCCGCGCCGAAGTCATCAAACTCGTCGAAGCCGCCGGCATGCGCGGCTTCCACGCCGGCAGCATCGCCAACGCCGCCGCGGTGGAAGCGATGACTTCAGTGTTGATCTTTATCAACAAGCAATATGACTGTCACGCAGGGATACGGGTGACGGGGTTGAAATAAACCCACAGCTTCAACTCAGTGTCGCATCCGCCGTGCTCTATTACGCGTTAAAGATCGCGCTTTCCGCCATGATATTGGTGGCGGTTTCCGAAATCGCCAAGCGTAATTCAGGCGCGGCGGCTCTGCTCGCGTCCCTGCCGCTCACCTCCCTGCTAGCCTTTATCTGGCTGCACGTCGAAGGTGCATCCAGCACCGCAATCAGCGAACTTTCAGGGCAAATATTCTGGCTGGTACTCCCGTCGCTGGTACTGTTTCTGCTGTTGCCAGTTCTGCTCCGGCATGGGCTGGGCTTCTGGTGGAGCCTGACAGGGGCGGCACTGGCGACGGTTGTGAGTTATCTCGTCATGCTTCCGCTCTTGCGGTGGATGGGGGTGGGGTTGTAAGAGATGGTTGAGACGGGCTTCTTTAAACTGGTTTTTCTCATTGTTTTATATTTGTATTATGCGATCATTAATTTTTTTAATTCTTCAGCTTTTAATAGTAACTAGTTGTTCAGTCCCGTGTGATTATTTGACTGCCCGATGCTATCCTTTATCGATAGCAC
>CAYTHB010000144.1:0-2754 GCA_964437515.1 uncultured Sterolibacterium sp. | reverse complement strand
TTGATCGAAGAAGCCATCGACTTCGATCGCCTGGGGGTGGCGGTGATCGACGAGCAGCATCGCTTTGGCGTTCGGCAACGGCTGGCCTTGCGACAGAAAGGGAGCGCAGGGCGTGTGCCGCACCAGTTGATGATGTCCGCCACGCCGATTCCACGCAGTCTGGCGATGAGCTATTACGCCGATCTCGATGTTTCGGTGATCGACGAACTGCCTCCCGGACGCACCCCCATCGCCACGCGGCTGGTGAGCGATAGGCGGCGCGCCGAGGTGATTGCGCGACTGCATACGGCCTGCCAGGAAGGTCGGCAGGCGTATTGGGTTTGCCCCTTGATCGAGGAATCGGAAACGCTGCAACTGCAAACTGCGCTGGAAACCTATGAGCATTTGATGGCGGAACTGCCTGACTTACGCATTGGTCTGGTGCATGGTCGGCTTAAACCCGTAGAAAAATCAGCGGTGATGGCGGCATTCATTGCGCATGATATCCAAGTGTTGGTGGCAACCACCGTGATTGAAGTCGGCGTGGATGTCCCCAACGCCAGCCTGATGGTGATCGAGCATGCGGAACGTTTCGGTCTGG
The DNA here is from genome assembly GCA_964437515.1 of uncultured Sterolibacterium sp. Taxonomy (GTDB): domain Bacteria; phylum Pseudomonadota; class Gammaproteobacteria; order Burkholderiales; family Rhodocyclaceae; genus Sterolibacterium. Next base: position 2,174 of record CAYTHB010000144.1, on the reverse strand, counting down.
CGCAGTTGCACCAGTTGCGTGGCCGCGTCGGGCGTGGCGCGGCGGAATCAGCCTGCGTGCTGCTCTACAGCGCGCCGCTCGGGCAGATGGCACGCGACCGCCTCAAGGTGATTTACGAAAACACCGATGGCTTTGAAATTGCGAGGCAAGACCTCGCCCTGCGCGGCCCAGGCGAATTCATTGGCGCACGGCAAAGTGGCCTGCCGCTGCTGCGCTATGCCGATCTGGATGACGCCGCACTGGTCGAGCGTGCTCGCGATGTGGCAGAGCAAATATTGCGCGACCATCCCGCTGCCGAACGCGCCCATCTGCAACGCTGGCTGGCAGGGCGCGAGGATTTGCTCAAGGCTTGAGAAAAGGATTGCGTGGCAATCATTATCCAGCGCTGCGGTTGATCAGGTGGTGAAAATGTAAGTCAACTGCTCCAGCAGTGACGCGGCTTCCTCCTGTTTTCTCGGGGAGAAACAAGCGAAACTAGGTATCAGCACCCTCGCTGCCTTCTGTGTGCGCAATATTTGCGACAAAACCAACCACCTGTGTGACAATGTCTTTATTTGATGGCTCCGGGAGGCTCGTATGTCCGAACGCATCAACGCTCGTCTGTCGCAACCTTTGGCTGAATTCGTGGATCGAATGGTTGGCGAGGCGGGTCTTTACGAAACCCCCAGTGAATATGTACGCGACCTGATTCGCCGCGACATGGAACGGCGTGACGGCCAGTTTGTGCAGGATGCCATCCTCTCCGGTTACCGAGACTTGGCGGCAGGCCGCGTCATTGCGTCCAGCGGCTCCTTCAAGGCTGACATGGCGGCACTTGACCGAAAGGAAGCCGATGGCTGGCAATGACGTGCCATCACCCACCACATTCCTGCTGACACGGAATGCGGCATTGGATTTGCGCCGTATCCACACTCGGTCGCGCCGAGAATGGGGCGAAGATGTTGCTGACCAGTACCTCGGCGATCTGTACGCCGCCATGGGCGTTGCTGCCGCCAACCCGGAGAAGGGTCGCTTGCTGCAGTACCGTTCGGCGCCATTTCTGATGCTTCCTGCGCGGCAACACTTCGTTGTGTATGACCTTGTACCGCAAGGCATTGTGGTGCTGACGATTCAACACCAAGTGCGCGACATCGAAATCCTGATTGCAGAACTGACACCTGCTTTTGTCATCGAAGTGGAACGTTTGAAACGAAAAGCCTGATGTGGATGGTGTGGTAGTCCCACGCATTCCGCTACCCGGGGTGATTATTGTGCGCCTTTCAGATGGCGCACAATGGCGGGTTGTCCGGCCAAGAAATCTCGTTCGACCTGGAGCTGGCCTATTTTGCGATGCAGGTTGTTGATGACTGCCTGGGGGCCGCAAGCCCATAGCTTAACGTGAAATACAAAAATCAGAGTCGGGTTGAAACTTCGAGCGTAGCGAACCAATCAATAGCCGCCCCTTGAGGGGCGGATGGGTGGGGTGGGCGTATCGGGTAACGATTATTTCATCCTCTGTGGGTGGAGATGGCTACCATGATCGTTAGACATCCGTTCGAAAAATCGGAACCACCGCAGTTTTGGGTTTTACGAAACGAAAATTCAATAAAATGTCATGAATCATCGCAGTGACAATTTTGGATGTCGGTAAAAACCCTTGTGCACGCTAACACTCAAACTCCCTCACCTGTCCTAGCACTTTCCCCGACCGGTCATTTGTTGATTCGCTTGGAAGAAGGTGCGGATGCGCTACCTGCCGCGCAGCAGGAGTCCATCACGACCGCTTTTGCTCAGGGTGCGGGCTATGGTTTGCTGTATTTGGGTTCGGCTTTGACGGGAATGGCTTTACCTGCAGGCTGGGCGTGGTGGCGTGATTTTGCGGTGCGTTATGTGACAGCGCGTTGTTTGGCTGCGCAGATGGAGACGCTTGTGCCTCCCGATGATCTGAGCTTGGCGATGTGGATTGCGGATTGCCCGCCGATGCTGGGGGCGGAGTACCTCACGCCAGAGGTGATGCTGTCGTTCTGGGCGGATATGGATGCGGCACTGAATGCCTCGCTTTCATCTTCGGCGATGGGCTTGCAGGACTTTCTCAAGGCACGTCATCCGGCATGGAATTTGGTGGGGCGTGTGCATTTCAATCTGGCAGAAAATCGCAAGGATGCTGAATGTCCGTTTGCTTTTGTGGCCACTTA
>CAYTHB010000143.1:0-2843 GCA_964437515.1 uncultured Sterolibacterium sp. | reverse complement strand
TCGACTTCTTCAAGCATCATCATCAACTTGTTGCACTTCGACCTTGAAACCGCCTTGCCTTTTGGCTTCGCACGCAGAAGGCAAAGATGTTTCAGCATGCCGGCGGTACGACCTTCAAGGAAATCGCGCGCGGCACGATTCGAAAGTTCGAGGTTCCTGTTCCACCACTCACCGTGCAACGCCGCATCGTCGATTTCCTCTCCCGCGCCGAGGGCATCGTCCGCCTGCGCCGCGAGGCCGAGAAAAAAGCCGCCGAACTCATCCCCGCCCTGTTCCTCGACATGTTCGGCGACCCGGCAACGAATCCGAAGAGGTGGCCGATAGCATCAATTGGAAATATCAGCGTTCTAGTTACTAGCGGATCTACTCCTCGTGGCGGTGCGGATGTTTATGTCAACGAAGGCCCATATTTCATCCGAAGTCAGAACGTTCTCATGAATCGACTTGACCTGTCGGATGTAGCAAGAGTTACTCCAGAAACTCACAGGCAAATGGCACGCACGGCCGTCCAAGATGGCGATGTGCTCTTGAACATTACCGGTGCTTCAATCGGACGCGTTGCCTGGGTAGAGAAAATCGATGGTGAGGCCAACGTCAATCAGCATGTTTGCATCATTCGTCCTGATCGCAACACGGTGGTACCAATGTATCTTTCGGTCTGTCTTTCGATGCCATATCACCAACGGTTCATCAATACCGTTCAGGCAGGCGCGTCAAGGCAGGCACTCAATCATGCGCAAGTCAGATCGTTACGTCTCGCCATTCCGTCTATTGGATCTCAGCAGCGATTTGACGAGAATGTACATGCCGTGATGTCCATCCAATCCCAGCAATCCGCCGCAACCGCCAAGGCACAAGCGATCTTCGACGCCCTGCTGGCCCAGGTGTTTTCACCGGAGACCTCGGTAGCATGACTGATGTATTTATATCCCATGCCAAAGCTGACTTGCCGCTGGCCGAATACCTGCATCGACACCTTGCGCAGGAAGGATTGAGCGTTTATCTTGCTTCGGTTTCGATGCAGCCTGGAGAACGGTGGCAGCAATCCATTTTGGATAATCTTCGATCTTCGACGTGGGTGATTTGCCTCGCCAGCAAAGCGGCGTGCGAGTCACGTTGGGTCATGCAAGAAATGGGCGTTGCCATCGGCACAAACAAGAAGCTGGTGCCCATCGTTTGGGACGTACCGCCAGACGCTTTACCGGGATGGATGCATCAATACCAGGCGATTAATCTCGGAGGTGCCAATCAGGAAGAAGCCAAGGCTGAAATCGTGCGCATATCCGACACCATCAAGTCGGAGAAGCAAAAGGGATTGGCAATCCTCGGCTTTATCATTGCCGGCCTCGTGCTTTTCGGGAAATAAGCTATGTCTGGGCTGTTTGGACACAACTCGTTGGCAGGTTTGGCGGCGGCGCTATACAAGCCGACACGCCGCAAGGTTTTCATCAGCTACCACCACGGCGGCGACCAAGCCTTCTACGACGAATTTTCCCGGTTCTTCCACGACCAGTTTGAAACGGTGTTCGACAACTCGCTCGAACGGCAGATTGACAGCGATAACGTCGATTACGTCATGCAACGAATCCGAGACAACCACTTGATGGGAACGTCCTGCACCATCGTATTGATAGGAGCGCTGACCTATCAGCGCAAGTACGTGGATTGGGAGATCAAGGCAACGCTGGCCAAGCAGCACGGCTTGCTGGGTATAGTGCTGCCTACGCACATTCTGAATCCCTCCGGCCGAATCGTCGTGCCGGACAGATTTCTGGATAATGCCAATAGTGGTTATGCTGTCTGGACACATTGGCAGGGGCTGACAGCAGAACGCTTGACGCAGCTCTTGGAAATGGCGATAGGGAAATCGAAGGCGTTGATCGACAATAGCCGCCAGATGCGCCAAAGGAATGGGTAGGGGGTCGAAATGGTAGCTATGACGAAGGGCACGTTCTCCATCGACATTGGGTTCTTGAAGCTCGGCGCCGACTTCCAGGAACCGGATCGCCAGTGTGCTTGGGAACTATATGCAGAGCTATCGACGCGCGTCGCCGTAACCGGCAAACCCAAAGACCCCGATTGCACTGACTTCTCAGGGGAAGTGTATGCGGAGAGTCTGGTATCCCTCTACACTTTTTTTGGCGAAGCCAGAAAAATCATGCGTCAGTTTCCAGTTGGCATCATTGGTGACTTGAAAATCGAGAACCACTTGGGGGCACTGATTCATCGCAGCATGCGTGACGTGCTCCGGCCTTTCCTGGAAAGATGGCAGGCAGACTATCGCTATTGGTGGGAAGAAAAATCGGACAAATCATTGCCGCCATTCGAACGGCAGGCGCAATATCCCCGCATAAAGGATATGTTGGCGCAATGGAGTGATTTGCGAGCCATCATGCGCGCCATTCAGGACAAGCTGGCAATATCCTACAAGCTCATCGATCTGACCAAGTTGCAATGAAGCATCGAGACTATGGTTGGGTTACGTTGAAAACTTGCTCGCAAGTCATAGTGCCCGTCATTTTCCAAGGCGCATTCGCACTAATCCCGGATTGCCGCAGGGATTTCCGAACTTCCTCCCGCAGATAGCCAGTCTCTGCAGGGCGGCGCCACAGCCAAAGCCTAGGTCGCTTTCTCCGCCTTTGTGTCGCAGGTCTTCCGTTCTTGATTCCGATCAGGGGCAACCGAGCACGGCGGCCGTATCCGCCATCCAGCGAGCCTCGCGCAACGCGACGTCATCGCTCTGAAGCGCGCAGCGCAACGCGGCGCAGAAAATCTGCTGAGGCAAGGCAAATCCGAGCAGCTTCTTTCTTCCGCTGCGCTCATGGAGCGCAAGATCGTAGCTG
>CAYTHB010000142.1:0-2879 GCA_964437515.1 uncultured Sterolibacterium sp. | reverse complement strand
TAACGCTCGGCATCAGCGGCGCGCGAAGCGCGTCCGCTGCATGCCGTTGTTAGGCCGCAATGGGAATCGGTCAAGGCTTCGTAGGCATCGCATCGGAACTAGGCCGCCGGAAGGAAGAAGGCCCCACGTCGCCGTGCCGCGCGCAGCAGCAGCACGACCGCGACCGATGTTGATACGATCACCAAGAGCGAACTTTCTGGACCGAACATCCCGCCGGTCAGCCAGTCGGGCCCGGCAAAGTGGCTTTCGAGCGGCGCGATGGCACGCCAGTCCTCATTACCGGAAAGCGGCACACCGCTGAGCAGAATAGTGTAGTTCCAGGCGGCATGATTGGCGGCCGTCGCCCACAGGTTACGCGTCAGTATGAACACCGCGCCCCAGAGCAGGCCCGCCAAAGTTGCTGATACCAGCATTGTCACCACATCGCCAATTCCACCTCGTTCGACGTTTTCCAAGTGCCGCATGGCGAACAGCACCGCTTGCATCGCCAATGCCGCCCAGGTTCCCCATGATCGCTCCAGCACCCGAAACAGCACACAGCGGAAGACCAGCTCTTCCAGAGTGGCCGCGATGATGATGAGCACCGCCGCATCCATCAGTGCTGGCGAGGCACCGCGAAACAGCACCAGTTGGTAGGCGCCGAGTGCGAACAGCAGCGCGATCGGCACGGCCATCAACGCGGCGCCACCGGCGCCGCCCAGCAACAGAGGCACCGGCCTCAGCCGCAGTTCGGTTACGTCGCGCTTTTCATGCCAGTGCACGTACGACCAGTAGCCGGCTACTGCGGCCAAGAAGATGCAGGCGCGCCTGATCGCGCTGAGCAAATCGGCCCCGGGGTGGAACACCGTATCGATCAGTGGCACCAGACCCTTGCCAACGACCAGTACCGAGCCCATGACCGCCACCCAGCCCAGCAACAGCGAGCCCAGCATCCGGGCGCTGGCGCGCAGACGCCGCCATGCGATACCTCTATGTGTCGTAGTAGGGGCATGGCCCGTCAGAGCACGTTTCGAGAGCATGGCAATTTCCAGTGTGGGGTAGATGCAGCCTGCAGCTAGAGGTGGCAACTCATCAACCACTTTGCGACGAAGCGGCTGGAACGGGAGATCAAACAGAAAATGCGGCGACGAACACCCGTCACGCGGCCTAACGCTTGAGGTAACCGGCGCGAACCCGCGCAGCGGGTTTGCGTCCGGTTGACCGAGTAGTTAGATTGCACCTACTACAGCGCGCGACCCTCCAAGTCAATCGAACGTTGTGATGCCTCCCAAAACACACCCTGCCACGGATCGATTAGTTGGCGAGGCGTTGGACGTTGGGATGGGTCGAGCGCAAGCATCCGCTCGATCAGCTTGGCAACCCCAGCGCTTTGCTTTCCGGGAATTGTGCCGAGAGCTTCGAGTTCGACGTTATCTAGAATATTTCGTGGCCGGATACACGGGTTGCGCCCCGTGAACAGATGCGCAGCAACAAGGCCGAGCTGAAATACATCGCTCGCCGGCGTCAACCTGTAACCCCCTTTTGCGTACGCAACGAGGTCAGGGCTTCTGTAGTAAAAGGGCATACCTGGAAGGCTTGTGGCTTTGAACAGGCTGTGATCGCCTTCATAGTCCGCTTCGAACCTCTTCATCAGTCCGAAGTCGCCTAGTACACAGCTCTTGCCTTTCAGGAATATATTTTGCGGCTTAATATCACGATGTATGACCGCTGGATTAAGAGACCCTATGTAATCAAGCGCAGATAACAACTGGATTACGTACGAAACCTTCTCGACGAAGGTTGTTCTACCTTCTCTAATGACGTCGTTGAGCGTGGTAGGAAGATACTCAGCAACCACATAAGGATAGTAAAGAAATTCTTTTTCGCCGATGCGAGCACGAAACGTTCCGGTATCTGTGACCTCCATGACGCATGGATGGCTACACGATTTTAGAAATTCGATTTCTTGAGCAAACTGGATACCTCTTCCCTCTTCGGTGATTTCGTAGAACACCTTCATTGCATAAAGCAAGCCAGGCCGCACGCCACTAGTTTGCATAACGAGAAAGGTGACTGCGTTCCCACCCCTACCAAGCTCTTGGACGACTTGATACCAGTCGCCGGAGTCGGTTTTGAGGCTCTTACGGAACCTCATATGATTCAGTTGTACGATGGGGCTATCCATGTGCAATCTAACGCCCGAGGTAACCGGCGCAACCCGCGCAGCGGGTTTGCGTCCGGTTGACCGAGTTGTTATGCGCCGCTACCACAGCATGAACTGCCCTGTTGGATGGGCGGGCACTTGACCGAACCGTACGAACAGAAAACACAGCAGTCTCCGGGGAGCGGCTTGAGCAAAGCGTGACACGCCTTGCACTCGTAGAACCACTGGCACGCATTGGTTGGCATGGTCTCTTGCGCGCTGGCACCACACTCCGGGCAGGTAAGAACTGAATTTAGCTCGACACGCGACACGTTGGCACCTTGACGGGGCGAAGCAGATCTAGGACTGACATGAACAGCATGAGCGCAATACCTGCGTAGAACAGGTAGATGCTCCAGCCTTGGCTCCAGACCACCAGCAGCGCAACCAATACAGCGACTGGGCCAAGCACAGAGAGCAAGCCGCGTGCGAGCTGGCGATGCCGATACCACGCCCAGGCGTTTACCAAGAGCGCGAGTACCGCCAAGCCGGGCAGCAACTTGTGGAACAGAAAACCCTCGTACTGCCCGAGGAAGCCGAGGCCGATGGCAGCGCCCAACGACCCCAACGCGGGAAAGCAGCCGGCGCAGGACATTGCAGAAACCAGCGCACCCAAGCTGCTGGTCTTGTCGAGTACACGTGTGACGCTCAATTCATGACCTCAATTTGCGAAGTTGTTTTTTAGGCGCATAACGCC
>CAYTHB010000141.1:0-2986 GCA_964437515.1 uncultured Sterolibacterium sp. | reverse complement strand
TTGCGTACCACGTTGGCGATGGTCGAGGCTTTTTGCCCGATCGCCACGTAGATACAGAACATGTCCTGACCCTTCTGGTTGATGATCGCATCCACAGCCACGGCGGTCTTGCCGGTCTGGCGGTCACCGATGATCAGCTCGCGCTGGCCACGGCCGATCGGCACCATCGAGTCAATCGCCTTCAGACCGGTCTGCACCGGCTGATCCACCGATTTACGCCAGATCACGCCCGGCGCGACCTTTTCGATGTGATCGGTCAATTTGGCGTTGATCGGACCCTTGCCGTCGATCGGCTCGCCCAGTGCATTCACCACGCGACCAAGCAGTTCCGGGCCGATCGGCACTTCCAGAATGCGGCCGGTACACTTGACCGTATCGCCTTCGGAGATGTGTTCGTATTCACCCAGAATCACGGAACCGACCGAGTCACGCTCGAGGTTCAACGCGAGACCGAAAGTGTTGCCGGGGAATTCCAGCATTTCGCCCTGCATCACGTCGGCCAGGCCATGAATACGGCAGATACCGTCGGTCACCGAAACCACGGTGCCTTCGGTCTTGGCCTGTGCGGCCAGACCCATGTTCTGGATCCGGCTCTTGATCAGGTCGCTGATTTCAGAAGGATTGAGATTCATTGAAAAACTCCTATTTCTGTAGCGCGGTCGCCATGGTGGCGAGTTTGCCGCGTACCGAGGCGTCGATCACCTGATCGCCGACGGTGATGCAGACACCACCGATCAGCTCGGCATCGACGCTGACGGATGCCTGGATCTTGCAGGCAAACCGGCGTTCGAGATCGGCCACGAGTTGTTGTTGGGCTGCTGTATCGATCGGGAAGGCAGAGGCAATCAAGGCCTTCTTGCTGCCCTCATGTTCGTTCTTGAGAGTCACGAACAAATCGCGAATTTCCGCCAAGACACCTAGGCGATCGTTTTCGACCAGCACCTTGGCAAAATTCTGCTGACTGGCCGTCAGCCCTTCGCCCGCCACCCCGAGAAACAAGGTGGTCAGCTGCGCGGGCAGCAGACGCGGATCGTCAAGACAGGGTTGCATGTCCGGATGAATGGCAACGGCCACCATGCGCTCCAGGGCATCCGCCCAGATGGCCAGCGCGTTTTCGTCGCGTGCCAACTGGAAGGCTGCCTCGGCATAGGGTCGTGCAATGGTGACGTTCTCGGCCATGACGGATTACAGCTCCGATTTCAGGTTGGCCAGCAGATCGGCATGCACTTGGGCATTGATCTCACGGCGCAGGATGCGTTCGGCACCGGCGACGGCCAACTGGGCGACCTGCTCGCGCAGGGTTTCCTTGGCACGTTGGGCAGCCACGGCGGCCTCGGCTTCGGCGGCTTCGCGGGCCTGGGCGACGATGCGAGTCGCTTCAGCACGGGCTTCTTCGATCAGCTGTGCGCCCTGCTTTTCAGCACCAGCACGCACATCCGTCGCGGATTCCCGCGCCTTGCGCATTTCATCGACAACCTTCTTCTCGGCATGAGCCAGTTCGCTCTTTGCCTTGTCCGCGGCCGCAAGCCCGTCAGCGATCTTTTGCGCGCGCTCGTCGAGTGCCTTCATGATGGGCGGCCACACGAACTTCATCGTGAACCACGCCAGAATGAAGAACACACCGAGCTGGGCAAACAGGGTTGCGTTCAGATTCACGGTAATCGCTCCTTAAAGCGTAATAATGGGCTGGAGGAGACGATTACTTGAGGACGAACGGGTTGGCAAACGCGAACATCATCGCAATACCCACGCCAATCAGGAAGGCTGCGTCGATCAGACCAGCCAGCAGGAACATCTTGGTTTGCAGTGCGTTCATCAGTTCCGGCTGACGGGCAGAGGCTTCGAGATACTTCGAACCCATGATGCCGATACCGATACAGGCACCGACAGCACCCAGGCCGATGATCAGACCAGCGGCGAGCGCGACATAACCGAGAATGTGTTCCATGATGACTCCTTGATTGATAAAAGTTGCTACGTTATTGACAAAAAAACTACGAAAAAACTACAAAAACCTCAATGACCCTCATGCGCTTGACCGATATACACCAGCGTCAGCATCATGAAGATAAAAGCTTGCAGGGTGATGATCAGGATGTGGAATATCGCCCACACCGCCCCCAGAATCAGGTGCATCCCGATACCCCACCAAGTGGCAACCCCACCGAGCAGTGCGATCAGCATGAAAATCAATTCGCCGGCATACATATTGCCGAACAGTCGCATCCCCAGTGACAATGCCTTGGCGGCAAATTCGATCAGATTGAGCATCAGATTCATCGGGTAGAGGATGACCTTGTCACCAAACGGCGCGGCGACCAATTCGTGCAGGAAACCACCAATACCCTTGATCTTGACGCTATACCAGAGCATCAGCAACAGCACACCCAGCGACATGCCCAGCGTACCATTCAAGTCGGCCGACGGCACAACGCGCAGATAGGCATGATGATCGCCCGAGGCGGTCTGCCAGATCAGCGGCAGCAGATCGAGCGGTAGCAAGTCCATGGCATTCATGAAGAACACCCAGACAAAAACAGTGAGTGCTAGCGGCGCAATAAAGGTACGGTCGCCATGAACAATGGATTTCGCCTGCGAATCAACCATTTCCATGACGATTTCCAGCGCGGCCTGCAAACGCCCCGGCACACCGGAGGTGACCTTGCGCGCCACCGACCACATCAGGAAGATGGCGACCAAGCCCATCGCCAACGAAAAAACAAAGGTGTCGATATTCGCCAGCGAGAAGTCGATGATCTTCTGCTGCGGATGACCCGAACTGTTCCAGTGGGTCAAGTGGTGGACGATATATTCGGACGCAGTAGGTGCTGCGGATACGGATTCGTGACCGGTTGTCATTTTCTTCTCAGGTCTTTACCAAGAACGCGAACAAATTTGCCTGGAGCGCCGCAAACAATCCGACAAGCATCATGATCCAATGCACATCGGCATACCATTGCTGTACGGCGATCAAAATTCCTACTGT
>CAYTHB010000140.1:0-3005 GCA_964437515.1 uncultured Sterolibacterium sp. | reverse complement strand
TTTCATGCTGGATGGTCACAGGAGAGGTTTTGGCTTTAATGGCCACGGATTCAGGGAATTATTTTATGGTTTGGCGCGCAAGGGGTATCCGGCTACCCTTGCGCGGTTGATCAAGGAGTTCTTGTTCCGCGTGCAGGTTCTGCCATGGGACAGCACTGTTGCGACGTGCTACGGAGATTTGCGAGCATCGTGTACTGCTTCCGGTATTGTTCTCGGGGCTCTTGAAATGATGATTGCAGCCCATGCGATTGCAACAAAATCAACTCTTGTGACTCACGACAAGGCCTATCGTCTTGTTCCTGGGGATGTTCTTGTTTTTGAAGACTGGATTGGTGCATCTGGAAATTAAGAGCTGATGGTCATGATCTGGGGTGATTTCAGGAGTTGTTGTGAATTTCCCTCAGTGCGCTCGACTTGGCGTAAAGTACTCGCATGGCACCTACAGTACTTCGTGATGGTCAGTTTCGTTTTTTCTTCTTCTCGCGTGAAGAGACGCGTATTCACATACATGTCTCCCATCCCGAAGGAGAGGCAAAATTCTGGCTATCACCCGCAGTTCAATTGGCTACTTCTATCGGGTTAAACCAGCGACAGCTTCGTGAAGCTCAATTTGTCATCGAAACTCATCTCGGGGAGATCAAGAATGCTTGGTACAGTCATTTCGGCACCTGAGGTTACTCACATTTCAAAATATGGTTTTTGGTTATTGTTGGCTGATGAGGAGGTGTTCTTGCCTTTCGAACAGTTCCCTTGGTTTCGAAAAGCCACCATCGACCAAATTTCACACGTGGAAGCCCCGACCGAAGAGCATCTATACTGGCCTGAGCTCGACATTGATTTGGCCGTTGAATCAATTCGCCATCCTGATGCATTTCCGCTTGTTTCCAGCACTATCGGCTAACTTCGCGTCTGGATTCATGGGGGCAGATCTTTAATTATCAGGTTTTTCGGCAGGAATAGGATAATTAAAGACCTAATCCCGTTAATTCTGGTGTGCAATAGCCATAGGAAAAATATGAAACAGTGGCTCGAATATTTAACTGAGCGAACCATCGCTTCTCTTAGAAAGCGGCTTGTTCCTGATGTGCGCGCTCCACAGGGGCAGGCTCATGAATCGTTGCGACTTCATATTGGCGGAATAGAGGCCAAGCCCGGTTGGAAAATCCTCAACGCACTCCCCGGAGAGGGGGTGGATTTTCTTGGGGATATTCATGATCTGTCGGGTTTTGCCACGGATTCTGTCGAGGAAGTTTACGCCAGTCATGTGCTCGAACACGTTGGGCAAGGGGCGATGCTACGCGTTCTTCAGGAAATCTTTCGCATCCTCAAGCCGGGTGGGCGTTTCATGGTTTCTGTTCCAGATATGGAGGTCTTGTGCGAATTGCATCTGGCATTCAAGAACAACCTGCCACAACGTGTTCATGTCATGCGCATGATGTTCGGCGGGCAAACGGATGCCTATGATTTTCACTACATCGGTCTGGATTTTGAATTGTTCTCAAACTATCTCACCGAAGCTGGTTTTTCAGGGATTCAGCGAGTGGATAACTTCGGACTGTTTGATGACACCAGCAGCTATGTTTGCTATGGACGGGCGATTAGTTTGAACATTATTGCCGTCAAATCCTGATTGTTTCAGCTTTTATCGTACAGTCGCAACCATTCCCCGCTGCAATTTTGGGGTGGGTTGGGTGCTTTGGGCTGACCTCATTGGTGTATTGGTGCGAATTCTTTCATAGGACGATGGGGGCATTGCAGTCATTGCGGTGTAATCAGCATCACTTTGGGAAAATACGTTCGATACCTTTGGATGTCACGAGTGAGTAGTGATAAGCCTGCTGTTTGGGCGTGCGCGCCAATGTAGAAGTCGGGTAAGGGCGAGGTTCGCGTCCCACCTTGGCGACGATATTTCAGAAAGGCTTGCCCCGCCAGATGCGCGGCTTCCCATGGTAAGTTCGTGCGTTGAATGTGCAGGCGGTTGAGCACCCTGTCCAGTTCTGCAGAGTGCTGATAGGCAATCGACACTTCGGCGTATATCAGTGGGTTGATGGCGACAACGCCCGTCAACAGCGCATCGGTCAAGACCGTTTGCGACCAAGGTAGCCAATCCGAGTCTGCGGTCATGATATCCAGCAAGACGTTGCTATCCACCAGAACCGTGCTCATTCATCGCCTCGTGTCATGAGAAGAATGTCAGCGGTGTGCAAGTTGCCTTGGGTGGTGGCACTGCCAGACACATCCTGGATTGCGCTCAGAATACGTTGCCTTTGCAACGCTGCGTCGGGTTCGACCTTCTCCAGAAAGACCAAGCCATCACGAAATTGAAAGCTTACCTCGCATCCGGGTGCCAAGCCAGCAAGCTCGCGAATGCTCTGGGGGATAGTGACCTGCCCTTTACTCGTTAATCGCATCGCTTGCCTCTTTTTTGATGGTAATACTCTGAAAGTAAGAGTCTCGTTGGGGATAATAGTAGAGCCCTCCTGGAAATTCAATTCAAGCGCTTGGAGAGCTAAGTGGTTTTTTACAAGGAAGAATGAATGGTGCTGCGGATCATTCGTATCCTGCATAGGGCAATGGATATCGAGCGCTGTTTTCTGAAAAGAATCTACCCATTTATTTGTTCACCCGGCAATTAAGGTTTGCGCCGTCATTCTGCGCATCGTCGCAGAATCCATAGACCCTGCGACGATGCGCAAGGTGACTGTGGCGTCGCAACAAGGTCATCGTAATCAATCGCAATCAAACCTTAATTGCCGGGCGGATAGTTCCTTTGATCTGAAATGTGTTGCGTTGTGCGCAACATGATACACCGGTTAGATGATCAAGAGTTTCCGGCACAAAGGTTTGCGGCGTCTGTATGAGACTGGCGGTGCATCGGGTGTTCAACCCACTCATGTCAAACGATTGAGGTTGCAATTGATCGCGCTTGATACCGCAAAACCATTGAAGATATCCTGAATCCGTGGCCATTAAAGCCAAAACCTCTCCTGTGACCATCCAGCATG
>CAYTHB010000139.1:0-3024 GCA_964437515.1 uncultured Sterolibacterium sp. | reverse complement strand
CACAGGCCAAACACACCATCATATTGCGCGCCGGGAAACAGGTTGACCTGCTGCGTGCCCCAGACGGCAGTGGCCGCCAGATCTTCGTTGATGCCCGGCTGGAAAGTGATGTGATGTGCGTCCAGCCAAGGCTGCGCTTTCCAGAAAGTCTGATCCAACCCACCCAGTGGCGAGCCACGATACCCCGAGACATAGCCCGCCGTGTTGAGTCCAGCTGCCTGATCGCGCACCTGCTGGAGCATCGTCAGCCGCACCAGTGCTTGGGTTCCAGTCAGAAAAACGCAACCGCTTTGCAGTGCGTATTTGTCGTCCAGCGTGAGCGTATCGCGTTTCATGGCCGACCTCCCAGTTAACCGACTGACACTTCGATTCTAAGCATCACGGCCAGCGACTGACAAGTGGGGTTCTCAGTGGGGCTCTCAGAGCCACACTGCCACTCCTTCGGATGGATTCCAAGTCCGGGTATAGTGAATAAGGTGATTAGCCGCCTGAATGTTCAGTCCCATATTTGTCGCATGGCCAATGGGTCGAGGATCAGAACAGAGTTGACGCAGGTGATAGTTTTTCAGGCATTGTATGAATGAAGGATTTCCTCGTTTCTTTTGAATGAAAGGATGCATCATGAGCAAGGAGACTCAAGTCGCTACGGCCAGTACTCTTTTGAGCCTGAAAGGGAAAGTAGCCCTAGTGACAGGTTCGGCTAGAGGAATAGGAAAACGGATTGCTGAAGTGTTTGCAGATGCCGGCGCCCATGTCGTTATTGCCGATCTGAAACTGGCGGATGCAGAAGCGACGGCGACGGAGATTGCTCGCAAAGGCGTTAAAACATTGCCAGTTGCGATGGACGTCACCGATGAGGCGGCCGTGGATAGCGGCTTCGAGCAGGTGAAGCAGCAACTGGGGCTGGTAGATATTCTGGTCAGCAATGCAGGAATCCAGATTGTCGCACCCATCGAGGATTTTCATTTCTCTGATTGGAAAAAACTGATCGCCGTTCATCTGGATGGCGGATTTCTGACTTCGCGTGCAGCGGTGCGCCACATGATCGCATCGGGGCGGGGAGGTAGTGTCATCTTCATGGGGTCGGTGCATTCCAAGGAGGCGTCACGCCTCAAGAGCCCGTATGTTGCCGCCAAACATGGGCTGGAAGGTCTGGCGAAAGTGATTGCCAAGGAAGGCGCGAATCACAATATTCGCAGCAATGTCATTTGCCCGGGCTTTGTGCGCACACCGCTCGTGGAAAAACAGATTCCAGAACAGGCTCAGGCTTTTGGGATTACCGAAGAAGAAGTGGTGCGTAATGTGATGCTCAAGGAAACAGTGGACGGTCAATTTACGACGGTGGATGATGTAGCGCAGGTGGCACTGACATTTGCTGCCTTTCCGAGCAATGCGCTGACGGGACAGTCATTGGTCGTGAGTCATGGCTGGTTCATGCAGTAAATTGGTTTATTGCAAGGCCAGATCAGCCAACACCTCTATCCAGTCGGGATTTTCATTGAGGCAGGGAATGTAATGAAATTCCTTTCCACCTTCTTTTAGAAAGGCCGCTTTGTTTTCCATGGCGATTTCTTCCAGCGTTTCAAGACAGTCGGATACGAAGCCGGGACAGATGACATCAATGGTCTGTCGTCCTTGGCGGGCATATTGCTCCAGCGTGGACTGTGTGTAGGGCTGTAACCATTCGGCGCGACCAAAGCGTGACTGGTAGGTCAGTTGCCATTGGTCTTCGCGTAATCCCAATGCCTTGGCGAGTTGATGTGCGGTTTTTTCACACTCTTGGGCGTAGAGGTCGCCGCGTTCGACGCTGCGTTTCGGAATACCGTGAAAGCTCATGATGAGCATGCGATCGGGTGGCAAGACACGCCCTTGGGTTTCCCAGTGTTTTCTCACTGTGGCTGCCAGCGCGGCGATGTAGCCGGGGTGTTCTGGGAAACTCGGTGTGCAATGAATGTCGACAGCGTGATGGTTGCCGCGCTGTTTTTGCCAGTTCTGAACGGCATCATGGACGCTGGCGGTGGTGCTGATGGCGTATTGGGGATACAGCGGAATGACCCGGATGTTTGTTTTTCCCTGAGCGACGAGTTCGTCTAGCTGTGTGGCGATGGCGGGCGTACCGTAACGCATGGCCCAAGTGACATGAATATCGCGCTGGTTTCGTGTGAAAAATAATCCATTCAGAAGTTTCGCTTGCTTTTCAGTGTGCACCTTGAGTGGTGAACCTTCCTTCGTCCATATCTGTGCGTATTTGGCAGCGGATTTTTTGGGGCGTGTGGTGAGGATGATGCCGTGCAAAATCAGCCACCACGGCAGACGCGGTAGATCGACGACACGTCGATCCCACAGAAACTCGGCAAGGTAAGGGCGTAATGCCGCAGGTGTGGGTGCGTCCGGCGAGCCGAGGTTGACCAGCAGAATGGCGGTGTTTCCGGATGTTGTCATGCGCAATCAGTGGCCAGACAAGGTGCTGGAGAGCAGTCTTGCTGTGATGTCTACAATGGGAATCATGCGTTCGTAAGCCATACGTGTGGGACCGATGACCCCGATGGAGCCCACCACTTGTCCATCAATTTCATAGGGTGAGGCAATGACGCTGCATTCGTCGAGCGAAGCAATACCGGACTCGCTGCCGATAAAGATTTGTACGCCTTCCGCACGATTGCTGACATCCAGTAATTGCATCAGGCTGGTTTTCTGTTCGAACAGGGCAAAAAGTTCACGCAGACGTTTCATGTCGGAGGAGAGATCGGCCACGTCGAGCAGATTCCGTTCGCCGGAAATCACATAGGGCGCGTTGCCTTCGTTCATGGCTTCATTGCTGGCATTGAGCGCAGCATTCATTAGTTCGCCCATGTCGCTACGCAGTTGTCCAAGCTCATGGTGGATGCGCTCCCGAACCTGCTGGAAGTCTAGGCCGATGCAATTCTGGTTGAGATAGTTGGCGGCTTCGATCAGTTCGCTTGCGGTGTAGCTGCGCTGTGGGATCAGGATGCGATTTTGTACATCGCCATTGTCGGTGACGAT
>CAYTHB010000138.1:0-3219 GCA_964437515.1 uncultured Sterolibacterium sp. | reverse complement strand
CGTTGTACTTTTGCTTGATGTGCTGTTCGAAATCGCGGTGCGACTGCGGAATCATTTCCAGCAGTTGTTCCACCGTCTTTTCTTCGGGCACGGAGGCGGGCAGCACCAAGTCGATGCCGAAGGGCTTGCCACCGATGCGGTCGCGAATCCACTTGATGTCGGCAGCGATTTCATCGGGCGTGTGCATGGCTTCGCCGAGCACCGCAAAACCACCGGCGTTGATGACGGCCACGGCCACATCCTTGCAGTGGGTGAAGGCGACAACAGGATATTCAATGCCGAGCTTTTCGCACAGCTGGGTATGCAGGGGACCGCTCATGTTCACTCCTTGAGTACAGAATAGGGAAAAGCTGCTTTCGGGAAGCGGTGTCGTGCCTGCAACGTGAAACGCGAAACGTGCCTTGCACGAACGACCGCTTATCAAACGACTATCAAACGAGTTAATCTAACTTTTCCCCGCCGCAAAATAAAGCCCCGCAGACCCCGCAGGCGATAACTTGACCTGAAATGAGACTCCATAGGCCGGATCAGATTGAGACGAAAAAGACAGCTCATCTTGCCTAGATCACGCTCCCCCCGTAGACTGACAAGTTCTGCTCCGCAGGCGTGCTACGGATGTCTGAAATGTAGGCGTGGGCACGACCTGCGGTTTTGACTGGCTTGCTGTGATTTGGAAAACATATGAAACCAGCCTCTTTTGAATACCATTCGCCGACCACCCTCGGCGAAGCCGTGAAACTTCTGGCGACTCTGGAAAATGACGGGGTGGATGTCAAGATCCTCGCCGGTGGCCAGAGCTTGATTCCCATGCTCGCCCTGCGCGTGGCACGCCCTGAGTCGATGATCGCCCTGGGCAAGATCAAGGATCTCGACTACATCCGCGAAGAAGGCAATGTGATTGCCATTGGCACCATGGCCAGCAAACATGCGGCGGGCGTATCGCCGCTGATCGAGGCCAAGCAGCGGCTGTTTCACGATGCCACGCAACTGGTGGGGCATCGCCAGATCCGCAATCGTGGCTCGGTCGGTGGCTCGTTTGCCCATGCCGACCCGGCCTCCGAATATCCGGCGGTCGCCCTCGTGCTGGATATGGAGTTCAAGGCCGTCGGGCCGGATGGCGAGCGGCTGATTCCGGCGCATGAATTTTTCGTCACTTACATGACGACCAGTCTGGAAACCAACGAAATCCTCACGGAAGTGCGCATGCCCACGCTGCCCGCCGGAACCGGCTGGGCGATTCGCGAAGAAGCACGGCGCAATGGCGATCTGGCATTGGCAGGTGTGTGCCTGACCCTGAAGAAATCGGGCGGCACGATCACTGAGGCGAAGATTGCTGCTTTTGGTGTGAATCCCACGGCAGTGCGACTGACCGCTGCCGAACAGGCTTTGCAGGGGCAAGCCGCCACGGCGGAAAACTTTGCCCGTGCGGCGGCCGCCGGTGCTGCCGCGTTGGAAGAGCCGATGAGCTGCATCCATGCTTCGAGCGACTATCGCCGCGAACTGGTGCGCGCACTGACCGAGCGTTGCTTGGCGGATGCTGCGGCGCGCGCAGCCTGAGCCTGAATAAAAGAAAGGAATCGAGATGACGAGCAAACAAAAGATTAGCCTGTCGGTTAACGGCGTGCGCTATGAGCGTGAAGTCGAACCGCGCCTGACGCTGGCCGACTTTCTGCGCCATGAATTGAATTTGGGCGGCACGCATGTGGGCTGCGAACACGGCATTTGTGGGGTGTGCACCATCCTCATCGACGGTGCTTCGGCGCGTTCCTGCCTGACCTTCGCGGTGCAGGCGGATGGCGCGGACATCACCACGGTGGAAGGTCTGCGTAACCGGCAGACTGGGCAGCTGCATCCGATCCAGTCGGCCTTCATCGAGGCTCACGGTTTGCAGTGCGGCTTCTGTACGCCGGGTTTCATGATGACGACGTTGGAATTGCTGCAGGAAAATCCCAATCCATCCGAGGAAGAAATCAAGGAAGCCTTGGGCGGTAATCTGTGCCGTTGCACGGGGTATCAGCAGATCATGGAGTCGGTGAAACTTGCCGCTGCCAAACTGCGCGAAACTGGCCAGTCTGCCTGAGGGAGAGAACACATGACGCATACCATTCCCACCCTGCCCGAGCAACTGCCGACCAGCAATGTGCGCTATGTCGGCAAGGAAGTGAAACGGGTTGAAGACCCCTCACTGGTCACCGGTGAAACCGAGTTTATTGATAACGTCAAACTGCCCGGCATGCTGCATGCCGCCATCCTGCGTAGCCCGCATCCGCATGCGCGCATCGTCGCGGTGGATGTTTCGGCAGCGGCGGCACTGCCCGGTGTGCATGCGGTATTGACGGGCGATGATGTCAAAGCCTGGTCGAATCCCTGTACGACTGCACCGGAAGGCTGGGGCAATTACTGCATGGCGGTCGGCAAGGTGCGCTTTGTTGGCGAGCCGGTGGTGGCCGTTGCCGCTGAAAGTCGTTACATCGCCGAAGATGCACTGGAACTCATCAACGTCGAATACGAGGTGCTGCCTCCCGTACCGACCCCGGCGGCGGCACTGGCTGCCAATGCGCCGGTGGTGTTCGAACAGCACGGTAGCAACGTCATTCTGAAAAAGGAATTCGTCTGGGGCGAAGTCGACCGCTTGTTCAATGAGGCCGATCACGTCATCAAAGACAGCTTCCGCTGGAACCGTTGCGGTGCTAACCCGACCGAAACCTTCGGCTGCATCTGCACTTGGGATGTGGTCAATCACGAGCTGACCTGTCGCGGTGCGTATCAGGCTCCGCGCTTCTTCGCGCTGGGGCGTTCGGCGGTGCTCAACCTGCTGCCGAATAGAGTCAAGCTGATCAGCCATCCGCAAGGCGGTGGCTTTGGTGGTAAGGGCGGCCCGCGCGGAACGGATATCGCCGCGCTGCTGTCACGCAAGGCCGACGGTCGTCCGGTCAAGTACATCGAAGACCGCATGGAATACCTGCTGGCCGGTGGCGGCCAGGCGTGGGATCGCTATTACGATGCCGAACTGGCAGTGAAGGCGGATGGCACGGTGACCGGTTTCCGCGTCAAGCTGATTGACGATCAAGGGGCGGGTTGTGAAGGTTATGGCACGATCTCGGTGGCCAAGCCGATTGCCGCATTCACCGGCCCCTACCGCATTGAGGCCGCGTCGTATGACACCACCATCGTCGCCACCAACCGCGCGCCGACCTATCCCTATCGTGGCTATGGCCC
>CAYTHB010000137.1:0-3291 GCA_964437515.1 uncultured Sterolibacterium sp. | reverse complement strand
AAATCAGGATGCTTTCTCGTCCTTGACCTTGTACCGCTCAGCCAGCTTGTCCATTGCCCCTTGAACCTAGAAACCGCAGTTGACCGCTGGGTTTCAGTGTGAAGTGAGTACCGGAAAACGCACACTCGAAGGCTTCCAACTGCGGTTTCTAGGTTGAAGGTGGTGTCACCGGATACCCATTGGAGCCGGTGCTTGGCCGATCTGTTGGCCGAGCATCCCAAGATACGAGTGGTTCGCCTTGACATTCCGGCGGATTGTCGTAACCGACCACTGTGGAAGGTGTAGTGCCGCGATAGTCGCCCTCCCGCCAAGGCCAACTTTTGTGGTTTGCTACACCTGAGTGCGCTCCAGTGCCTTGAGAAGTTCCACCGCTATCCGGCGATTGACCGGCGTTAGAGATCGAAAAATCTGGCGCATCTGCACCAGATCAACGGACACCCCATCCGCACCGGAGTCGACGAAATCATCAGGAATCTCTGCCGCTTCACCGCGTCCCTCTGCCAGGGCAAAGATTGACGATACCGGTGTATCGAGTGCTGCCGCGATTTGCTCCAGCATTTTCAGCGACGGCTTGCGGCCGTCATTTTCGATTCGGGATAGATAGCCCGTGTCAGTTCCTGCATCGTAGGCGACGGCATCGAGCTTCAGATGCTTGCGTTTCCTGATGGCGTTGATTGCTTGCCCTATGTCCATATGGCAATTTTCCGCACCCACAGTCAGGTCGCACTGTCTGGCAGACAGACTCGATAGAAAGTTGTCTATATGGCAGAATCTAGGCAATTCTGTCATTCAGGCAAGACATGCCCTTCCTCGATTGGGTCAACAAGGCCCAGGCACAACGCAGCACCGCCGACGTGCCTTATCACCTATTGGAATTTCACTCCGCGCACGGCGACCCGGCGGCGGACAACCTGCTCATTCAAGGCGACAACCTGCTGGCGCTGAAAGCACTCCAGCCGTTCTATCGCGGCCGGGTGAAGTGCATCTACATCGACCCGCCCTACAACACGCAGTCGGCCTTCGAGCACTACGACGACAAGCTGGAGCATTCGCAGTGGCTATCGATGATGTGGCCGCGACTGGTTCTACTGCGAGAATTGCTGGCGGAGGATGGCAGCATTTGGGTTTCCATCGACGACCGCGAGGCGCATTACCTTAAGGTGATGATGGATGAGGTATTTCATCGAACCAACTTCATCAACTCCGTCGTCTGGATAAAGACATCGAGCGTGCATAACAACGCCGAGTTCTTTTCATCAATGAACGACACCGTTCACGTCTTTGCCAAGAATCTGGCTGCATGCAAGTTCAACAGGATTCCCCGCAGCGCACGTAATGCCAGCGATTACAAAAACCCCGACAATGATCTGCGAGGTGACTGGTCGTCGAGTCCTTTACATGTGAGCTTGACATCAGGGCAGCGCGGGGCACAGTTTGCTCTCACGGGAAAATCGTCAGGGCTATTCCCGATCATCAATCCTCATGGCGAAGAAATCTACCCACCGAAAGGCCGTGCATGGGCATATAGCTTGGAGTCGATTGCCTCGTTTCAGGCTGACAACCGCATCTGGTGGGGTAGTGATGGCCGTAACCAACCGCGACTCAAACGGTTTTTCTCTGAATTGAAGGATGGCGTTGTAGCCACAACCGTATGGGGCCATGAGGAAGTTGGGCATAACCAAGAAGCAAAAAAGGAAACTGCTGCGCTGCTGCTGGACGAAAGTTCTGATCTATTTTCGACGCCCAAGCCTGAACGGCTTATTCAACGCATCCTCCACATTGCCACCAATCCCGGCGACCTCGTCCTTGATAGCTTTCTCGGTTCTGGCACGACGGGGGCGGTAGCGCACAAAATGGGCCGGCACTACATCGGCATCGAAATGGGCGAGCACGCGCGCACGCATTGCCTGCCGCGGCTGGAAAAGGTGATTGCCGGCGAGCAGGGCGGCATTTCCAAGGCGGTGAATTGGCAAGGGGGCGGCGGGTTCCGCTTTCACACGCTGGGCGAACCGGTGTTCGATGCGGATGGCAGCATTCATCCTTCCGTTCGCTTCGCGCCGCTGGCCGCTTATCTCTGGCACTTCGAGACGGGCGAACCGGCGCGGCAGATTTTCGATTCGCCGCTCTTGGGTGTGCATCAGGGCACGGCCTATTTCCTGCTCTACAACGGCATTCTCGGCGACCGCCGACCAGCGGGTGGCAATGTGCTGACCGCGAAAGTGCTGGCTCATCTGGATGCGCTGTTTCCGCATGCCGGGCCGCGTGTGATCTACGGTGAAACGACGTGGCAGGGTGAGGCGCGCTTGCGCGAGGCCGGCATCACATTCAAGCAGATTCCCTACGACATCAAGGCACGCTGACCATGTTCGTCCTCAAGGATTATCAGGACAAGGCGCTGGCCGCGCTCGACGGGTTTTTCTTCAAGCTGCGCACGGCGGGCCTCGATGCGGCTTGGCGTGCCTGCGCGCCACAACGCGAGAAGAACGGCCAACGCAGGCAAGCGAGCTACGATCCGGCGGCACTGGGCGAAGTACCGGCCGTGTGCGTGCGCATTCCAACTGGCGGCGGCAAGACTTTTCTCGCCGCGCATGCCGTGGCCCATATCGGCAAGACCCTGAAAGACACCGCCGCGCCCGTGGTGCTGTGGCTGGTGCCCTCCGATGCGATCCGCAGCCAGACGTTGGCGGCACTCTCGACACCGCGCAACCCCTGCCGTGAGGCGCTGACGCAGCATTTCGGCGAGCGCGTACGCGTGTGTGCGCTGGATGATCTTGCAACCGTCGGGCCGCAGGAGGTCGGCAGCAGTGCGGTCATCATCGTGGCGACCATCCAGTCGTTCAATGTCAAGGACAAGAGCATCCGCACCGTGTATTCCTTTGACGAGGCACTGGCCCCGCACTTTCAGGGCTTGACGCCGCAACAGGAAAGCCGCCTCGGCAAAGTCACCGAGGCTGACATTGCCGCACAGCCCTACCTGACCGCCACTGACTTGGGCCGCGTCAAGGCATCGCTGGCCAACTGGCTGACTTTGCATCAGCCGATTGTCGTTGTCGATGAGGCGCACAACAACCGTACCGAACAGGCATTTCGCACCCTGCGCGAACTGCATCCGGCCTGCGTCATCGAACTGACGGCAACGCCGATGTCAGACAGCAACGTGATCTATCACGTCGGCGCGCAGGCGCTGGCGAATGAGGACATGATCAAGCTGCCTATCGTGCTGATGGAGCACAAGAACGGCTGGAAGGATGCGGTGCGCGATGCGATCCTGACGCGCGACCGGCTGGAATT
>CAYTHB010000136.1:0-3303 GCA_964437515.1 uncultured Sterolibacterium sp. | reverse complement strand
CGTGATGTTTTGCCGTATACTCATGGGGTTTTGACTATAGCCAATGTGATGCGCGCTACGCAAGCATCCTGATTCTTGATTCCATCATGACCTCATCACAAGAAAATGACAACGGAAAAGCCTGGTCGGGTCGCTTTTCAGAACCGGTTTCCGATCTCGTCAAACGCTACACGGCCTCGGTATTTTTTGATCAACGCATGGCCATGCAAGATATTCGTGGCTCGCTTGCGCACGCGCACATGCTGGGGCGGCAAGGCATCATCCCCGCCGCCGATGTGGCGGCGATCGAGCGTGGTATGGCGCAGATCAAAGAGGAAATCGAGCGTGGCGAGTTCAACTGGAATCTCGACGACGAAGATGTGCATCTGAATATCGAAAAACGCCTCACTGCATTGATTGGTGATGCCGGTAAACGTTTGCATACTGGCCGTTCGCGCAACGATCAGGTGGCGACGGATATCCGTCTGTGGCTACGGGATGCCATCGATACCATCCTCGAACTGATACGCGAGTTTCAGCATGCGGTACTGGAACTCGCCGAGCATCATGCCGAAACGCCACTCCCTGGCTTCACCCATCTGCAAGTCGCCCAGCCCGTCACTTTGGGTCATCATCTGCTGGCTTATTTTGAGATGACACGACGCGATGCCGAACGCTTTACGGATTGTCGCAAGCGCGTCAATCGTCTGCCCTTGGGTGCCGCAGCGCTGGCAGGGACGACCTTTCCGATTGATCGAGAATCCGTAGCGAAGGCGCTGGGCTTCGATGAAGTCTGCTTCAATTCATTGGATGCCGTTTCTGATCGTGATTTCGCCATTGAATTTTGCGCTGCATCGGCGTTGTTGATGACCCATCTGTCGCGGCTTTCCGAGGAGCTGATTCTCTGGATGAGCCCACGGGTGGGATTCATCGACCTGGCGGATCGTTTTTGTACAGGCTCGTCGATCATGCCGCAGAAGAAAAACCCCGATGTCCCCGAACTGGTGCGCGGCAAGACAGGGCGGGTGAATGGCAGTCTGATGAGCTTGCTGACGCTGATGAAAGGTCAGCCCTTGGCGTATAACAAGGATAATCAGGAAGACAAGGAGCCATTGTTCGATACGGCTGATACCGTGATCGATACGCTGCGAATTTATGCCGACATGATGGGTAGTCGCATGGAAAATGGCCAACGCGTGTTCAATGTGCGGGTCAAAACAGAGGCCATGCAAGCTGCCTTGCGCCAAGGCTATGCCACGGCAACCGATCTGGCGGATTATCTTGTGAAGAAGGGCGTGCCTTTTCGGGATGCCCACGAGGCTGTTGCTCGTGCCGTGCGTGCTGCCGAGACGCTGGCTTGTGATTTGCCGGATCTGACACTGGAACAACTGCGCGAGTTTTCATCCTTGATCGAGGCCGATGTGTTTGCGGTATTGACGGTTGCCGGTTCCTTGGCGGCGCGTAATCACATCGGAGGAACTGCGCCTCAGCAGGTGCGTGCTGCCATCGCGCGTGCTCGCCAGATGGGTTGAACCACGATTTTTCAAGGCACATGAATCCGCTCGGGAAATACGAAATCCGCAGCAAGCTCGGTGAGGGCGCAACCTCGACCGTTCATCTTGCCTTTGATCCCTTCATGCAGCGCGAAGTCGCGATCAAGGTCATTTTTCCCGAAGCCCTCAAGGACAAACAAAAAGGCAGCCAGTATCGACGGATGCTCATCAATGAAGCCGCACTGGCCGGCAAGTTGATGCATCCGCACATCGTGCAAATTCACGATGCCGTCATCGACGAAGATCAAAGCTATATCGTCATGGAATATGTTCCCGGCGGTACCTTGGAGCAATACACTCGCCCTGACAATCTTCTACCGATCGAGCGTGTGGTCGAAATCATTTTCAAATGCACCCGCGCGCTCGATTATGCTTTTCAGAATGGCGTCACACACCGTGACATCAAACCAGCCAATTTGCTGCTGGTGCGCACGGATTCAGCCAGTGCTCCGGGGGGTGACATCAAGATTTCAGATTTTGGCGCGGCGCTGCTGACAGGAAACGACGAAACGCAGGTGATGGGGGTCGGCTCACCGGCTTACATGTCACCGCAACAAATTCGCGATTTGCCGCTCGACCATCAGACGGATATTTATTCATTGGGGGTGGTGATGTATCAATTACTCACCGGACAGTTGCCCTTCAAAGCCGCCAATCATTACGGCATGTTGCATCAGATACTCAATGCCGAGCCGCCGCCGCCTTCTTCCTATCGCACGGATATTCCGGCCAGTCTCGATGCCATTGTTGCCCGCGCCATGCAGAAGGACACGAGCTTACGCTACGCCAGTTGGGGCGAATTTGCCCATGATCTGGCACAGTCGTTCAAAAATCAGCAATTACAAGCGCGACGGCAGGAATTCCCGGATAGTGAAAAGTTTGAAACCTTGCGGGCACTCCCTTTTTTCCAGCGTTTCTCGGATGTGGAAATCTGGGAAGTGGTGCGGTTTTCTCGTTGGGATGAGGTTGCAGCCAACACTGTCATCATGAAAGATGGCGAGCCGGGTGATTTTTTCTGCTTCCTGTTTGAAGGCGAGGCGCGCGTTTTCAAAAATGAGCGTTCACTCGGCATACTTGGACGAGGTGATTGCTTTGGTGAAATGGCCCTCATCGGGAAAAACAATCCGACGCGTAGTGCCAACGTGATTGCGCAAAGTGCCGTCAAGGTCATCACCCTGCGCGGCATGGCGTTACAGAATGCATCCGACACCTGCCGCATGCATTTCTACCAAGCCTTTCTGGAAGTGCTGGCGGCGCGTTTGAATGAAGCCAATATCCGCCTGAGCTCGATTTGAACCTGAATCAGGCGGAGGTGGCTTAAATCAGGCAGCCAACTGCTTTTGCAGTTCTCCGCTCTGATACATTTCCTTCATGATGTCACAGCCACCGACAAACTCCCCTTTAATATAAAGCTGAGGAATGGTCGGCCAGTTGGCGTAATCCTTGATACCCTGGCGGATATCCGGCGAACGCAGCACATCAACCGCAGCAAATTCTTCGACGCCACACGCCTTCAGGATTTGCACGGCCGTTGCCGAGAAACCGCACTGCGGCGCATCCGGTATTCCTTTCATGAACAGCACGACAGGGTGTTGTGTCACGATTTCATGTATCTGTTTCTGAGCGTCCATGATGGCATGTCTTTCTAATAGTCGAGGAGTAAACTCGGGTATTTTGACGGCTTGTCATGGCTGCGTCAAGGTGGATGTGGTGTGTTTGTTAGCGTGAAATACAAAAATCAGAGTCGAGTTGAAGTTTCGAGCGTAGCGAG
>CAYTHB010000135.1:0-3363 GCA_964437515.1 uncultured Sterolibacterium sp. | reverse complement strand
CGTAGCGAGCAAATTAGTAGCCGCCCCTTGAGGGGCGGATGGGTGGGGTGGGCGTTTAGGGTAACGTTTGTTTCATCCTCTGTGGGTGGAGACGGCTACCATGTACGTTAGACTGATTCAATCAGCCCCACCCAGGAAGCCCAAACATGACAATCGAACAACGTCACGGTTATTGCGCACTGTGCATTTCGCGCTGCGGCTGCATCGGCACGCTGGAAAATGGCGTATTGACACGGGTGGATGCTGACCCGACGCATCCTACCGGGGCGGCACTCTGCGTCAAGGCGAAGGCCGCGCCAGAAGCTGTGTATGACCCCACCCGCATCCAGCATCCCATGCGCCGCACTCGTCCCAAAGATGGCGGCGATCCGGGCTGGCAGACAATTTCCTGGGATGAGGCGCTGGATTTACTCGCCGAGAAAATCCGCACCACGATCGCGCGCTTAGGGGTGCGTGGCGTGGCTTTGGGCGTTGCCACGCCCAGCGGCACAGCGATGGCAGACAGCTTTGTCTGGGTGCATCGCTTGGCGCATACATTAAAAAGCCCAAATTTAGTGTTTGCCACCGAAAACTGTAACTGGCACAAGGATTTTTCTCCTGCCCTCACTTGGGGCGCAGGCATCGGTATGCCGGATTACGCTCACACAAAGTGCATCATTCTCTGGGGATTCAACCCTGCAAATACCTGGCTGGCACAGGCCACCGCCGTGCAACAAGCGCGCAAGCATGGCGCGAAACTCATTGTCATCGACCCACGCCATGCCGGTTTGGCAGCTTCCGCCGATCTCTGGTTGCGCCCGCGCCCGGGCAGCGATGGCGCATTGGCACTGGGGCTAGCACATTTGATGATAAACGCACAGCAAGAAGATGCCGAGTTTCTGGAACGCTGGAGCGATGCGGCCTTTCTTATGAGCCATGACGGACGCTTGCTGAGTGCCGCCGACCTTTCTCCCGACGGCAATCCGGCACAACGACTGGTCTGGAATTTGACACGTCAATGCGTTGAGCTCGCTCCAGAGTGTGCTCCCAACACACCCACCTCCGGGCAACTTGCCTTGCACGGTCACTATCAGGTGACAGGCGTTCATGGACACGTCGACTGCCAGCCCGTTTTTGCCCATCTGGTAACACATTGCGCCGAATGGACACCTGCGCGTGTCGCCGCCCTCACGGGAATCAGCGAAGCTGATTTGCATACTGCCGCCGAGTGGCTGAGCCAGCAACGTCCCGTCAGCTTTTTCACCTGGACTGGAACCTGCCAACATGCCAACTCAACCCAGACGGGGCGCGCCATTGCGGTGCTCTACGCCTTGACAGGTTGCCTCGATGCGCCGGGCGGGAATGTCTGGTTCGACAAACCGGCGATTGCCGACATGAGCGGCTTTGCCCAGGTCACCTCCGACGAACGCCAGCAAACACTGGGACTGAACGAACGCCCCCTCGGCCCCGCGCAAAAAGGCTGGATCACCACACGCGATCTGTTTCGAGCGGTGGCTAAACATCAGCCTTATGAAATCGCCTGCTTCCTCTCTTTTGGCAGTAATTTCCTGCTCTCGAAACCGCATACACGATGGAGTCAAGAAGCACTGGCGCGTCTCGATTTTTTTGCGCTCACCGAACTCCACGAAACCCCAACGGCGCGCTGGGCAGATTTACTACTCCCCGTATGCACCGCATGGGAGCGCGAAGGTTTGCAGGCCGGTTTCCAGAGCAGTGCCGAGGCCGAGGCACATGTGCAACTACGTCCGGCCTTTGCCCCTCCGCAAGGTGAATCGCGTGCCGATACCTGGATCATCTTCCAACTGGCACAACGTCTGGGACTGGGTGAAGCGTTTTACGAAGGCGACCCCGAAGCAGCACTTCGTGCGCAACTCGCCTCCAGCGGGCTCACGCCCGAGCAACTGCGCCAAGCCCCTGAGGGCATCAGCCTCCCCGTTAAAACGCGTTATCGCAAATATGAGCAACACGGCTTCGCCACCCCCAGTGGCCGCATCGAGTTGTATTGCGAACGGCTGCAACAGTTGGGGCAAGCGGCTTTTCCCGAAGGGCAGCCCATGCAATGGAAAGCCGCACCCATGCTTGATCTGCAACTCATCACCGCCAAATGGCCGCAGTACTGCCACAGCCAGCAACGTGGCCTGCCCTCATTGCGGCGGCGGATGCCCGAGCCGCTGCTGGAAATTCATCCTGAAACCGCGCAGGCACGCGGCATAACCGAGCATGACTGGGTCGAGGTACAAACGGCGCTGGGTTCCATGCGGGCGCGGGCGCGGTTCGACAAACATCTGGCCAGCGAAGTCGTTTGCGCGCAATACGGCTGGTGGCAGTTTGAAGATGGCGCGGGAGACGCCAACCGGATACTGGATGGTGAATGTTTCGATTCCGTTGCAGGTTCCAACAGCCTGCGCGACACGCCTTGCCGCGTCAGACGTTCACCGGTTCAGGCATAAACCTGCTGGGCGCGTTTGACGAAAGACTCGATGAAGGTATTGGCAATGTGATTGAACACCGACCCCACGACCTTCTCCAGCAATCGACTGGAAAACTCGTAATGCAAAACGAACTCCACCTTGCACGCCGTTTCGCCCAGCGGCTTGAAACGCCAGCAACCATCGAGTTGCTTGAACGGGCCGTCAATCAAGCGCATGCCCATCTGGCGCGGATATTCCTTGGCATTCTCGGTGGTGAAGTGTGATTTCACACCGTGATAACTGATATCCACCCGCG
The DNA here is from genome assembly GCA_964437515.1 of uncultured Sterolibacterium sp. Lineage (GTDB taxonomy): Bacteria > Pseudomonadota > Gammaproteobacteria > Burkholderiales > Rhodocyclaceae > Sterolibacterium. The sequence goes on along the minus strand of CAYTHB010000135.1, from coordinate 636 downwards.
CCACGGTCTTTTCTGCAGTACGCTCGATCACCGTCGCACCGCCGCACCACGGCAGAAACTTCGGGTAATCTTCGACACGATCGACCAGATCGAACATTTGCGCGGCACTGCGCTCGATCAACACGGATTTTTCAACGACAGCCATAGTGCGTGGTGAGATAAAATATGCGAAACATTTGCCATTTTACCGCGCCATTTCTCACGCCCACGCCACCATGAGCATCGTCGACAACAAAAAAGCCTTTCACGACTACTTCATCGAAGATCGTTTCGAAGCAGGCTTGGTGCTGGAAGGCTGGGAAGCCAAGGCGATCCGCGCCGGTCGCGCGCAGATCAAGGAAGCCTATGTGATCTTGCGTAATGGCGAAGTTTTCTTGATCGGCGCTCACATCAGCCCACTCACCCAAGCATCCACGCACGACCGCCACGACCCGGTACGCACCCGAAAACTGCTGATGCACGCCGCAGAAATCAGCAAGCTGATTGGCAAGGTGGAACGCGCCGGCTACGCGCTCGTCCCCGTCGACCTGCACTTCTCCAAAGGCCGTGTGAAGCTCACTGTAGGGCTGGCGAAGGGCAAAAAACAGTTCGACAAGCGCGAAAGCGAAAAACAGCGCGACTGGGAACGCGAGAAAA
>CAYTHB010000134.1:0-3553 GCA_964437515.1 uncultured Sterolibacterium sp. | reverse complement strand
CGGCGAGGAGGATTTCGGCCGCTTCGCTGACTTCGGCAAAGTCGGGGCGCATGGCATCTACGATGGGCTGGATTTGCATCGGGTGGATGCTCCACATGCGTAGATAGCCGAATTCCTCGTGCGCACGGCGGGCATCTTCGCGGACAATGGCCGGGTCGCGGATTTCGACGCTGACGTTATGCGACGGGATGATGCCGTTACCCAGGGCGGCGGCAGCGATTTCACATTTGGCCCGGGCAACCAGCGGATGCTGGAATTGGCCGGGGCTGCGCATGGCCGAGGCGGGGATCGCACCGTGATGGGCCGAAACGAAGTCCATCAGCCCGAAATCGAGGGATTCGACCGGGGGCAGGGCAGCAATCTGCCAGGCTTCGCGTAGTGCGCCGGGGGTTTCGATGAGAACGTGCAGCGGAATGGCACGATCCTGGCCGCGCTTGCGCTGGACAGCGGTGACAATGGCATGTTGGGCGAGCACATCGTCGATGCCGCGTACCTTGGGAAGAACGATGTAGGCGATGCGTTCACCGGCAATGCTGACGATAAGGTCGAGATCGTCGCGCCAGTGGGGGTGAGTGACATCGTGGATACGCGCACCGACCCGTCCAAATCGGTTGGCTTCGCTCATGATTCGCCAGGCTACCATTTCGGCGTGTTCTCGCTCGCGTCCGGCGGGAGCACCGTCTTCGCAGTCGCAGGTGATGTCAAAAACCGGTCCGAGTTCGGCTTGTAGAGCCAGAGCCTTATCGATTAATTTTTCGCTACCCGCGTAATGCTCACAGCCGTTGAGTAGTGGAAAGGGACGGGCATTGTCGATGCCCTGATACAGCACATCGGCGGGATGGAGACGTGTGCTCATGGAATTTTTTGCGGAGAACTGGAGATGTAGGCAAACAAACGGGAGGCTTTGGCTTCCTCCCGTTTGTCGATTCCTGCAGGCTGAAGAGGCTTACTTGCCCAGCAGATGCTTGACGCCGTCGCGTTCTTCGGTGAGCTCTTGCAAGGTGGCATCCATCTTCTCACGCGAGAAGGCATCGATTTCGAGGCCCTTGACGAGCTCCCACTTGCCTCCGGCGCAGGTCACCGGCATACCGTAGATGATGCCTTCGGGAATGCCGTAGGAACCGTCCGAGCACACGCCCATGGTGACCCACTTGCCGTTTGTTCCCAAGGCCCAGTCACGCATGTGGTCGATGGCGGCATTGGCGGCGGAAGCAGCTGAGGACAGGCCGCGCGCTTCGATGATGGCCGCGCCGCGCTTGCCGACGGTGGGGATGTAGGTGTCGCGATACCAGGCCTGGTCATTCACCGCAGCGACGGCATTTTGGCCAGCGACGTTGCAAAAGCGGATATCCGGGTACATCGTCGGCGAGTGGTTGCCCCAGACGATTATCTTTTCGATGTCGGTGACAGCCTTGCCGGTGCGGGTGGCCAGTTGCGATAGGGCGCGGTTGTGGTCCAGGCGCAGCATGGCAGTGAAGTTTTCACGCGGGAGGTTCGGCGCGGAATTCATGGCGATGAGCGCGTTGGTATTGGCCGGGTTGCCGACGACCAGCACCTTGACGTCACGGGCGGCCACGTCGTTCAGGGCGCGGCCCTGGACGGTGAAGATGGCACCGTTGGCTTCGAGCAGGTCCTTGCGTTCCATGCCTTTGCTGCGCGGACGTGCGCCGACGAGCAGCGCGTAGTTGGTGTCCTTGAAGGCCACGTTCGGATCATCGGTTTGCACAACGCCGGCGAGCAGCGGGAAGGCGCAATCTTCGAGTTCCATGACCACACCCTTCAGTGCCGGGAGGGAGGGAGTGATTTCCAGCAGTTGCAGGATGACCGGCTGGTCTTTGCCAAGCATTTCACCACTGGCGATGCGGAACAGCAGACTGTAGCCAATCTGGCCGGCTGCGCCGGTGACAGTGACGCGAACGGGGGCTTTTGCCATTTTTGAAAACTCCTTGAAAGATGAGGGAGGGCATTGATAACCCGGAAAACCCAGGAAAAAACTTTGGAACCGCAACGGTAGTGCCGCTGTTGAAACGTTGAACCGTTAACTATACCTTTGCTTGTGGGTCGACGCACGCCGCAGGCGATGTATGAGGTTTTGTGTTGGTGTTTATCGTTTGCGTAATGTGTTGCATCGAGATGATGTATGCCTCCGAATCATATTGTAGTGCATCGTTATGTGTCAATGGGTATCTTATGTCTTATATAAGACATAAGTTGTGGTATGGACGAGAAGGTGGAATTGTGTTGAAATGCGCTCATGCTTCAAGACAAGCCTTTGGCCGCGACGCCAACCTTCAGCCCGCTTTATCGTCAAATTGAGACGCTGTTGTTGCAGCGACTTGAGGCCGGGGAGTGGCGTCCCGGGTCGGCCATTCCAAGCGAAGCCGAGCTTGCAGTGCGCTTTGGGGTCAGCCAGGGAACGGTGCGTAAGGCGATCGATGAAATGGTGGCGGAGAAATTGCTGGTTCGCCGCCAGGGGAAGGGGACTTATGTGGCCTCTCATCACGATGCCGGTCCGCGTGAATCTTTTCGTTTTCTGCGTTTGGTTTCTGAAAATGGCCCGCCGGAGGAATTGCAGAGTGTTCCTTTGGAGTGTTGGCGCGCCAAGGCTGGACACGAGGCTTCACGAACATTGGGTGTTGCGTTTGGCGCACCCATTACGATCGTGCGTCGGCTACTGAGGTTTTCCGGGAAGCCGACGGTTGTCGAGGAAATATATTTGCCGGGCGATCTGGTCGTGGGCCTGGATCTGGAAATGTTGCAAGACTTCAATGGTTCTTTTTACAGTCTCTTGGAGAGTAATTTTGACGTGCAGATGCTTCATGCTCGAGAGCATCTTCGGGCTGTGGCGGCTGATGCCATTACCGCCCGTTTGCTGGAGATCAAGCCGGATACACCGCTGCTTTCGATCGAGCGTGTCAGCTATACCTATGGTGAAAAGCCGGTGGAGTGGCGTCGGGGGTGGTGCTCGACAGACGCTTTTTTTTATATCAATGAGCTGACATGAGTGTCGATGATGAATGCCGGGCTTCGTTGACCTGTGATTACGTTAGAATTCTGGGTTCCGTGAAATGTCTTCAGTGTGTCAGTGTGGAAAGCAGTGCGGTTTCGCGGTTTTGATTGTTGGTTGGTTCGAGAGTGAAGTTGATTTGAACGTTTGAAACATGGAGTGTGTCGCCTATGCCTGAGATCAACAAGCAGCGTCCAAAGTTTCTGGATCCGCTGATCATCTATCTGCCTCTACCCGGCAAGTTGTCCATTATGCACCGCATCAGCGGCGCGGGCATGTTCCTGATCCTGCCGTGCCTAATCTATCTCTTACAGCTTTCATTGGGTTCGCCGCAGGATTTCGAGGTTTTCCGCGCCATTACCCATCACCCGCTGGTTAAGCTGGTGCTGCTGGTGTTGCTTTATGGCTTCCTGCATCACTTCTTCATGGGAGTTCGCATTCTGCTGATCGACATGCACAAGGGCGTGAAAATCGAGGCTGCCCGCAAGAGCGCGAAGGTGGTCCTGTTTGCCAGCATTACGCTGGCCGTGATTCTGGGGGTGACGC
>CAYTHB010000133.1:0-3600 GCA_964437515.1 uncultured Sterolibacterium sp. | reverse complement strand
ATCTGGCAGAAAATCGCAAGGATGCTGAATGTCCGTTTGCTTTTGTGGCCACTTACACCACGCGTTTGTCGGCGCATGGCAAGGCACAGCATTTGCCGCTGTCGCAAGCATTGACGGAGTTTTCGGGCGGGCACAAAAAAGCCCAGTTGCTTTCGCTCTTGATGCCGGTGCAGCAGGCAGCGGAGAGTTGCGCGTGGATAGCCGAGATGGTGGAGTCGGGTGAGATTTATCATCCCTTGCGTTGGGAAGTGGCCGATGCCGTGCGTTTTCTCAACGACTTGGCGAAGATCGAAGCGGCCGGCATCATCGTGCGGATGCCGGCGCAATGGCAGACGGGGCGACCTGCGCGTCCGAAGGTGAAAGGCACGGTGGGCGCGGCTTCACCTTCAAAGCTGGGGCTGGATGCCATGCTGACCTTCAATATGGAACTCATCCTCGATGGCGAATCGCTGACGCGTAAGGAAATCCAAACTCTGCTGGCCGGCAGTGATGGGTTGCAATGGATGCGCGGTCGCTGGATCGAGGTGGATCGTGAGCGTCTTTCGCGATTGCTGGACCGTTTCCGTGGCATCGAGGACGCTGCACAGGCGGGTTTGTCGATGGCGGAGGCCATGCGGTTGATGGCGGGTGCGACGCTGGAAGAAGAACCCCCCGACGCCGAGTGGTCTGAAATCAGTGCAGGGCCGTGGCTGGCGGAAACACTGCGTGGGCTGCGTTCCCCCGAGGGCTTGGCGGCGATTGAACTCGGTTCGGCACTGACAGCCACCTTGCGTCCTTATCAGCAGGATGGTTTGCGCTGGCTGGCTTTTTTAACGCGCCTCGGTCTGGGAGCCTGCCTGGCGGATGACATGGGCTTGGGCAAGACGCTACAGGTGATTGCCTTGTTGCTCGCGCTCAAACAAGAAGATGCTACGTCGCGCCCTAGTGTGCTGGTCGCTCCCGCGTCATTGCTGGCCAACTGGATGCAGGAAACCGAGCGTTTCGCGCCGGGCTTGCGCTGCTTGCTGGCGCATCCTTCTGAAATGCCGCGTGAGAAGCTGATGGCTTTGAATGCAACGCAATTACAGGATGTTGATCTGCTCATTACCAGCTACGGCACCTTGATGCGCTTGCCCCATCTGGCGGATATTTCATGGCGATTGGTGGTCATCGACGAAGCGCAAGCCATCAAGAATGCCGCTGCGAAACAGACGAAACAAGTGAAAAAACTCAAGGCGGATGCGCGTATTGCGCTGACGGGAACACCCGTGGAAAACCGGCTTGCAGATTTGTGGTCGATTTTCGATTTCACGCACCCGGGGCTGCTGGGTTCAGAGCGTGTCTTTGCCGATTTTGCAAAGCGGCTCTCTGCAAATGGACACTATGGGCCGTTACGCCAGTTGGTCGCGCCGTATATTTTGCGCCGGTTGAAATCGGACAAACGCATCATCGCCGATTTGCCCGACAAAACTGAATTGACGGCGTGGTGTACGCTGGCGACGGCGCAAGCGGCGCATTACCAGAACGCGGTCAAGGCCTTGGCAAAGGCACTGGAAACCGCAGAAGGGATTGAACGCAAAGGTCTGGTGCTCTCTTGGCTCATGCGCTTCAAACAGATATGTAATCACCCTTCGCAATGGCTGGGCGATGGCGGCTGGCAGCCGCAAGATAGCGGCAAGTTTGCGCGGCTGCGTGAAATTGCGGAGACCGTGGCGGCGAAGCAGGAAAAAATGCTGGTGTTCACTCAATTTCAGGAAACGACAGCGCCGCTGGCCGCCTTTCTGGGGAGCGTGTTCGGGCGTGAAGGGCTGGTGCTGCACGGTGGCACGCCTGTCGCCAAGCGACGTGAGCTCGTCAAACGCTTTCAGGAAGATGAACGTGTGCCGTTTTTTGTGTTGTCGATCAAGGCAGGCGGGGCGGGTTTGAATCTGACGGCGGCTTCACATGTCGTGCATTTTGATCGTTGGTGGAATCCTGCCGTGGAGAATCAGGCGACGGATCGTGCGTATCGCATCGGACAGCATCGCAATGTGCTGGTTCATAAATTCGTCTGTCGTGGCACGATCGAAGAGCGTATTGATGATTTAATTCGCAGCAAACAAAAACTCGTCGCCGATGTGATCGAAGGGGCTGGCGAGATCAATCTGACCGAGTTGAGCGACCAAGAACTGCTGAATCTGGTGAAACTCGATATCCATGCCATGGATGACTGAATAGGAATAAATAGGACTGATATGAGTAATTGGAGTTGGGCGCCGTATGTGCCTGTTGCCCAGCGGCGCGAAAAGGCGCAGAAGGCCACACAAGAGGCCATCAAGTCGGGCAAGAATTACGAGCCTGTCGTCATCGAAGGGCGAACAATCGCCAAAACCTTCTGGGGTAAGGCATGGTGCGACAATCTCGAAGCCTATAGCGATTACGAAAACCGTCTGCCGCGCGGTCGTAGCTACGCACGCAATGGCTCCGTCATCGACCTGAAAATCGAGCCGGGCAAAATCATTGCGCAGGTGATGGGCTCTCATCTTTACAAAGTAGAGATTGCGATAAACGCGCTTTCAGCAAGTCGTTGGAATGCTCTGGTTAAGGAATGTACAGGCTCTGTGGCGAGCTTGATCGAGTTGTTACAGGGGAAGTTTTCCAAGAGCGTGATGGAGCGTCTGTGTGCGAAGAATACGGGCTTGTTTCCTTCACCCAATGAAATTCGGCTCGCGTGCTCATGTCCGGACTGGGCGAGCCTGTGCAAACACCTTGCTGCCGTACTGTATGGGGTCGGCGCGCGACTGGATGAGAAGCCCGAATTACTGTTCGTATTACGTCAGGTGGATGCGAATGATCTGCTGAGTGCACAAGTCGCTGAAATTCCGCAAACGAAAAAAGCCGCTACCAAAGCCAAGGTGCTGGATGAAAGTGCATTGGCGGATGTGTTCGGGTTTGAAATTGAAAGTACGATGCCTGCGACAGCAGAGCCCGCCAAAAAACCGCGCGCAAAGTCGCTGTCAGCCACGAAAAATAAACAGGAAGCCGCAGCGACAAAAGTCACAACAAAAAAACCAGCCAATCCCAAGGGGGTAGCCAAGGCAACTACGGCGTTGCCGAAGAAAGCGGCGGTAAAAAAGTCGACCACCCGAAAAACGACCAGCGCGACCCCGATAACCAAGCCGGTAACTAAAAAGCGATCTGCATCGAGAAAGCCCGTCTTTACTCCAACTTCATAGCCGCGTGGCGGAATCCATCCGGTTTCGCGGCAAAAACTGCTTATACCATTGACCAAGCAAGAATAACTTTTTATAATAGCCGACTTTTCGCGCTACGACTTTGGTGTTTGCGCGGCGGGTAGGGTGGTCAGGATGCTCAAAGCGATTGCATTGCAGTGTGGGCTCATTCTTCTCGTTGCGGCGCTGGGGTTGGGGTTTGCGGGGGTACGTGGAGGTTGTTCCGCGCTGTTGGGCGGTTTGGCTTATCTGCTGCCCAATCTGTTTTTCGTGGTGCGATTGAAAGCAGCGACGCAGGCGGGTCGTGCTAACCCGGCCAGTTTTTTTATGGGCGAGTTGGTCAAAGTCGTTGCTACAGTAGGAATTTTGATCGCCGTACAGCAATGGTATGCCGATGTGCATTGGATCA
>CAYTHB010000132.1:0-3641 GCA_964437515.1 uncultured Sterolibacterium sp. | reverse complement strand
CGATGCCAGCTTTGCGGACTCTCAGTGGCGACATCGAAATTAAGCTGCTGGAAAGAGTTGGTGAGCTTGCCGCGATCATGGCTGGCCAAAAAGTTCCGGTCGCAGCCATTCAGCATCAAGTGGCACAAGAATAGATTGTTCTCAAAACAATCATTGCTGCACCCGTGAGCCCTGATCGTTTGGGCGAGTTGCGCACCAAGTTCGTAGCGGTCTGTTTCATAGAAGCATTGCAGCAGGAGATTGAATGACTCGAAATCGGTCGATTCACGTTGAAGATGGTCAGTCAGCATCGAGATGGCCTGCGGATAGTTCCCCTCTTCAAGCGCAATCCAGCCCAGCTCCTTTTGTAGTGTGACGCGGGGGCTGTAGCGTACTGCCTCTGCAAAATAGGCTTTTGCCAATTCGGTACGCCGCACCATCAGTTCAAGGCGACCCGCATCGATCAACGCACCGACACAATCGGGGGAGACGGCAATTGCCTGTTCGAGGTATTTTCTCGCCGTTGCCCATTTCTTTCTGGACAAGCATAAACGTGCCTTACCGGCCAAGGCATGTGCCTTGATCCGGTTGCCGTCGAAGATGTAGGGCACATGCCGACTTTGGATGGCTTCGGCCAAATCTGGCATGGATTGAAAACGCGCTTCTGGAGTAGGGTGAGTAGCCTTGAGCAGAATTTCCTGAATCCAACGATCAAGGCTGTCCGGTATGAAATCGTGACGAATCTTGGCTTGCAGCATTTCCTTGCCGACGAAATCGTCAAGAGGATTGCGGCCCAGCAGGAGTTCCAGCAGAGTCACGCCGAGGGCGTAGACATCAATACGCTTGTCGTCGCTATCGGCCTCGCCGAGAAAAAGTTCGGGTGCCATGTAGGCGCGTGTGCCCCAGTTGCGGTTGGCCACGCCGAAATCGGCAATCTTCAGGCGGCCATCTTCGGTAAGCAGGATGTTGTTCGGCTTGATGTCGTGATGAACAATGCCATGACCATGCACCACGGCGAGCGTATCGGCCAGTGTCTTCCCCCAGGCGAACACCTGTACCGGATCGAGCGGGCGACCCTCGGCGTGGGTGGCTAGGCTGCCACCCGCGCAGTATTCCATGATCAGGAAAAAATCATTGCGATCCTTGACGTGATGCAGGAACTTGACAATATGCGGATGATCGAGCCGATCAAGAAAGGTCATTTCATCAATCAAGGTGTCCACCGCCGCGTCACTCAGACCGCTGTGTATCCACTTGACGGCTACTTTCCGGCCTACGATCACCCGGTCATTGGCCAGCCAGACACGGCCGAACCCGCCGCTACCCAACTCGCGGATAAGGTCGTACTTGCCATCGAGGTCAAACAGGGGGATCTGCATGACGGCTACCCCTCATCCCCGGCTGCGCCGTCGTAATACACCCTGCCTGTGCGTTTGCCAATCACAATGACCCTGCTGCTGCGGATTATCGTACCGTCCTTGCCATCGCCCCATGGCGCAACGATCCACCAGCAGGGTTCCTGCATATTGCTGTAAATGTGGAAGTTCGCCGGCTTGCGTCCATGACAGACCAACGATACCGCGTCTGTGGCGTGCAACGCCTGCCGCGCGATACCGAGTGCAGCATCACGGCGCACGGGCGGAAACAGAAAAACCCTCAGATTCTCAAGCCAGTTCATGAATGTCTCGGATGTTGTGTCATGCGCCATCATCACCGATAGCAGGCTCAGAAAGTGAGCCTGAAAAACATTCTACGTTGCGCTTCAAGGAACTGACACATTGGCCATAGTGCGCGAGGCCGTCGCGAAAAGTCGGCCCTGGCGAGACGGCGGCATGCAAACCATCAGCCGATTTTCTCCGCGATCTGTGTCGCCACATCCCGCCCGTTGTCATTCGCCACGGCCAGCAGGAACAGGCATTTGCCATTGCTCGAATGCTCCCACTGATGGCCGACCTGACTCTTCTCGTCAGTGTCCTTGTTGAGCAGGTGCGCGCCTTTGTATTCCACCACCAGTACCTGGCCATCGATCAGTTCTGCCACAAAGTCAGGGTAAAAGTAATCGGTCGCGGTCGGCAGCCAGAAAGAAAACCGTTCTTCCTGCTCCACGTTGCGCACCCAATGCTTGACGGCAGGATGCGTGTCGATGGCGCGGGCGCAGACGAATTCCTCGGTCGGGGTGCCGTCGGCGCGCTTCTCGCGCAGATCATGGATGACCGGGTAATAGTGCTTCTTGAACCGATAGCGGCCGGCGTAGAACGGCGGCCGGGCCGGATATTGATTGGGCCGGAAGTTGAAGGCGTAACGAAAACTGTCAGCCAGCACGGGCGCGACCGCAAACCCCGGAAGCACCTTCTGGAAAATACCTTTCACCGCACTTTGCCGGCGGCGGTCGATTTCCCGGCGGATGGCCTCGGCGAGCAGAAATTTGCCGCGCACCAGCGCCGTCAGCGAGAAACCCCGGTCGCCGATTAGATGATGAACAACGGCCAGCAGCCACTTGAGCATGACCGCCTGGCCGATGTCGACCTGACGGCAGGCCCGATCAAGATGGCGCACCAGATCATGCTCGTCGGCATGAGCCTTGACCTCATCTAAATGAAGTTGGCTGCTTTCTGCCATGTCGTAGACCACGCGGTCGCCGTCCACATCAATCTCCCAGGCGGTGCCGCTCTCCTTCACGGTAAAGCCCGGCAAGTTAATCGGCTCGGCGAACAGATCGAATACCCCCAGTTCGGCCAACACGCGGCGTTCCACCGGCTGCCATTCACCATCCCACTCTAGGCACAGTTGCGGCAGTGGTGCGAAGGGGATGCCACGCGAGGCCGGGGCCAGTTGTGCCTCCTGGCGGGCACGCTCGCGATCGATGGCGTCCCGCACGGCTTCCTGCTGCTTGCCCGGCTTGCAGGCAGCGAGCAAAAAATCCTCATGGGCCGCCGTCAGTTCGCCGCGCACGATCACCGTCGTCCCAGTCGACGTCGGACGAATCTCGATGCTGTCCTGCAAGGACTCGGGTATCGCTTGCGCAGGCGTAACTGGTAAGGCAATGACGGACTCAACCGGCAGTAGCGGGTATTGGATGCCATCGTCCGGCAACGGGAATGCCTGCTGCACAGGCGATATGGTGGTGATGGCGGCAAGTGCTTCGTAACGCTCGAAGCCCATATTGTTCACCAGTCGATCCACCAATGCCCCGGCGGCGCGCGCAGTCTCCGTGGACACCACATGGGCATACGCCTTACCCATTTCCGGCTGGCGGCGTGGCTTGGCGTAGGGCATGCGCAGCACGCGGCCCAAAAGCTGCTCGACATCCTTGCCGCTCTTCATGTCCTGCAAGCTGCACAGCACATAGGCAAACGGACAGTCCCAGCCTTCTTTCAGTGCCTTGACGGTGATGACATAGCGGATCGGGCACGTCGGCTCGGCCAGCAGAATACCGTCCAGTTCCTTCTGCTCACCCGTGGCGATGGCAATCTTGTGGCGGTCGAGCTTCTCGCCATCCTGACTGGTCAGGTGAGCCAGCAGCGTTTCGACATTCGCCTCGCCGTTCACGTCCTCGGCCTGGAACAACAGCACCGGCCGGATGTAGTCTGGCTCCTGCGCGGCCAGTAATTCCAGCCGGTCGCGCGTCAGGATCGCATCGCGCACCGCATCCTTCCAGCCGT
>CAYTHB010000131.1:0-3723 GCA_964437515.1 uncultured Sterolibacterium sp. | reverse complement strand
TATCGGGTAACGATTATTTCATCCTCTGCGGGTGGAGATGGTCACCATGATCGTTAAATATGTTGCAAGCTGTGCTCATTTTGGGAAGGCTGTTCGATTTTCTCAACCTTTTTCGCCAGAATCCGTTAATCTACTTACGCAGACAGTTCTGCACGGGAGACGAAAATGATCACCATCATGGACATGGCCACAGGACACTATGAGTGCGAATTTGAATCCGCACCCGTATCTGGTGATTTCTTCGAAATGAAAGATGATACGGGAATCGCCTCTTCCCAACCCTCGTCATCCAGCCATACCGCCTTGCCGATACCCTATTGCCAGTTGGGATTGCAGGAAGTGACGCATACAGTGCAACTTCAGCATCCTTCTGCAAAATATCGTTCTCGTTTCTGATCGGTGTCGCTCACAGCGGTGAGTTGCGCTCGTAGTCACGGGCTCACACACGCGTACATTCACACGCTCACACACATTGGATTACTAGATCATTGATCCGTATCGCTGCAATGCGATACGGGTCTTTGTTTTTTTAACCGCGCATCATCCCTGATTCCCTGTTCTAGGGAATCTGTTCACGTCAGGGGGATGGCGTGCGGTAGAATTTTCTGCTTTGTAAATTATTCTTAACCCATCAATTATCAAATTTCCGGAGGAACTGGAATATGGCTATCTTTGAACGTCTGCAAACCGAGCCCGGTCAGCGGCGCAAGCTGCGCATGAAAAGCCCGGTGACGTTGGAAGTCATTGGCGAAGTCGAATGTGCCAGCAAGGAAGATGTTGCTGCGGCCATTGCGCGTGCTCGCACGGCTCAAAGAACTTGGGCACAAAAGACTCCGGCCGAACGTGCGCAAGTCGTGCTGAAGGCACGCGACATCGTGCTGAAGCGGCAGGACGACATCATGGCGACTGTCATCCGCGAAACCGGCAAGCCGCCCGCCGATGCCTTGAGCATGGAAATCTTTGCCTCATGTGACGTGATGACCTTCTACGCCAAGAACGCCGAAAAATTCCTCGGCATGGAAAAGCGTCCGGTACATGGCCTGATGGGCATGATTAAAACCCTGCGGATTGCCTACAAGCCGTTGGGCGTGGTCGGCATCATCACGCCGTGGAACGGTCCCTTCATCCTCAGCATGAATCCGACCACACAAGCTCTGCTGGCGGGTAATGCCGTGCTGCTGAAAGGCTCCGAAGTCACGCCGGAATCCACCAAAATGGTTGAAAAGGTTTACAAGGAAGCGGGGCTGCCTGAGGGTGTGTTGCAGGTGATTTATGGCGACGGACAGACCGGCGCGGACATTCTCGATGCGGGCATCCAGAAAGCTTCGTTCACCGGCAGCGTGGCGACCGGGCGCAAGGTGGGTGAGGCCTGCGGGCGCAACCTCGTGCCTTGCTCGCTGGAGCTAGGCGGCACGGATGCGATGATCGTTTGCAGCGATGCCAATTTCGATCTCGCCGTCGATGGCGCGCTGTATGGCTCCTGCATCAATAGCGGCCATTACTGCTGCGGCACGCAACGCGTCTATGTGGTCGAGTCAATGTACGACAAATTCATTGAAGCGGTGGCGGCCAAGGCCAAGGCTTTGCGTCAAGGTGCACAACACGGACAGGACGAAGACCTCGGCGCGATTTTCTGGGACAAGCAGGTCGACATCATCGAAGAGCATGTGCAGGATGCGGTGAAGAAGGGCGCGCGCTTGCTCGCCGGTGGCCGCCGCAATCCCGAGCTCAAGGGCTTGTACTACGAAGCCACGGTACTTGCCGACTGCAACCACAGCATGCTGGTGATGCGCGAAGAAACCTTCGGCCCGGTGGTCTGCATCCAGAAGGTACGCGACGAAGCCGAAGCCGTCATCATGGCCAACGATTCCGCCTATGGACTGAATGGCACGGTGTTCTCCAAAAATAAAGAAAAGGCTTACCAGATCGCCCTGCAAATGGACACCGGTTCGGTGTGCGTGAATGACATCGCCGTCACCTACGGCGTGCCGGAAGCCCCGTTTGGTGGGGTCAAGGCGAGCGGCGTGGGGCAGGTGAACGGGCTGGACGGGCTGCGTAAATACAGCCATGCCTTCCCGGTACTCCTCAACCGCTTCAACATGCCCAAGCTGCCCGCCTCTTACCCGTATTCGGCAAAAGCCATCAAGGATACGAAGAAGTTGATGAAGTTCATGTGGAAGCCGGGTAAATAAAGTCCATCCTCTCGATTTTCTTTGATATTGGCTGCTGCCGGGATTCGCCCCGGCGGGCGACCTACTTTCTTGGTGTACGCCAAGAAAGTAGGCAAAGAAGCGTACCCTGCCGCACCGGCCCTGCGGGCTACCCTCGCTACAATGTCACCGGGCGGCCGGTTTCGCAAACTCGCTGCGCTCAAACAGCGAAACCGGAAATCTCCGCCCGGCAACATTTCCGCTCGGCGGCGCAGAAGGGATCGTGCTGGAGCTCAACGAGCGGCTGACTTCCCACAGGCGTGGGGAAAATCCATTCAGTAATTTTTTTGGAGACTTTGATGCGTACTCAAATCTGTGATCTACTCGGTATCGACGCACCGATTTTTGCGTTCACTCATTGCCGCGATGTGGTCGTCGAAGTCTCCAAAGCCGGCGGCTTTGGCGTACTCGGGCTGGTCGGTTTTCCGCCCGAGCGCATCAAGGAAGAACTCGACTGGATCGATGCCCACATCGGCGACCAGCCCTATGGCATCGACATCGTCATTCCACAAAAGTACGAAGGCATGGATGCCGATATGCCAGCAGAGCAGCTTGAAGCCATGTTGCAGGCCATGGTGCCGCAAGGCCATCACGATTTCGCCGCACGCCTGCTGCGCGAGCACGGCACGCCCGAATGGCCCGCCGGTGAGCCGGACATGGGGCTGCTCGGCTGGACCGAAGCCACCGCACGGCCGATGCTCGAAGAAGCTCTGAAACACCCCAAGGTGCGCCTCGTCGCCAACGCGCTGGGCACGCCACCCAAAGAAGTCATCGACGAAATTCACGCCAGTGGCCGACTGGTTGCGGCACTCTGCGGCAAGGTCAAGCAAGGTTTGAAACACAAGGCTGCCGGGGTAGATATCGTCATCGCCCAAGGCGGTGAAGGCGGTGGGCATTGCGGCGAAATCGGCTCCATGGTGCTCTGGCCGCAGATGGTCGACGCGCTCGCCCCCACCCCGGTACTCGGCGCAGGCGGTGTGGGCAATGGCCGTCAGGTCGCTGCCGCGCTGGCACTGGGCTGCGCGGGGGTGTGGACGGGTTCGCTGTGGCTCACCGTCACCGAAGCCGACAACGAACCGGCGCAAAAAGCCGACCTGCTGCGCGCCACATCCGAAGACACGGTGCGCTCACGTTCATGGACGGGCAAGCCCTGCCGCATGATTAAAAACGACTGGACCCAAGCCTGGGAGCAGCCGGAAAATCCCAAGCCGCTGGGCATGCCGCTGCAAGGCCTGGTCAGCGCCGATGCCATCCGCCGCACCCATCGCTACGCCGGTATTGCCGACACGCAGAAAGTGCTGTTCAACCCCTGCGGTCAGGTGATCGGCCAGATCAACCAGACTGAGTCGAGCAAGGACGTGGTCTTCCGCCTGCTCAATGAATATGCCGATGCGGTGCAGCGTCTAGAGGGACTGAACGCGTCATCATAGAAAACAGAAACACGCCACGGTCAATCTGTGTTAGCCCCAACCTGTAATGTCCGCTTTCTGCCAAGCTGTAATGTCCTCTTTTT
>CAYTHB010000130.1:0-3817 GCA_964437515.1 uncultured Sterolibacterium sp. | reverse complement strand
TCTTCCCCGATATCTGGGAAGCCACCGAGCGCAAGGAATACACCGGCCCGAAGGAAATTTCCGACCTCACGCGCGACAGCGTGGTCAAGGGCAGTGGCGGTGAGTGCGTCGGTCTGGCGCAAATCGTCGGCCAGTGCGGCATCGACAAACCCAAGTCGGAATTGCCAATCCGCGGCCTGTATGTCGTCGGTGCCGATGCTGGTGCCGCAGGCATGGGCACGCATCAGTCCGGGCTATCTGGCATGTATGCCACCAAGCAGATCCAGCGTTATCTGGCGAAGCTGACCAAGGCACTGTAAGTCGATCTACCACAGCCCACGCCGCTGTCACCTGTAAAGGGGCGGCGGCGTTTTTGTTTTTGCACAACTGGCAGTACGATGGCGATGTGTTTTGCTCTGTTGCATGGAGGTCAAGATGAACACCTACGCCGCCCCGCCCGACCCATCCACCATGCTGGCCCTGCGTGAGCTGATCCGCGCCCGCCATCGCTGCGACGAAATCACCGCACTGGCTCCCTTACTGCCACGCGCCACACTGCCCCCCACAGCCAGCCAACGCGTTACCGCACACGCACAACAACTGATTACCCAGATCCGCGTCGCACATGCGGCACCCCAAGCCCACAATGGTTTAGCTGCCTTTCTGCGCGAATACGATCTCTCCTCAGATGAAGGCCTTGCCCTGATGTGTCTGGCAGAGGCCTTACTACGCATCCCCGATGCCGCCACGGTAGACCGCCTGATCGAAGACAAGATCGGCGGTACGCATTGGGAACAGCACATTCCGCGTTCGGACAGCCTATTCATTCACGCCTCGACCTGGGCGTTAATGCTGACCGGCAAGCTCACGCAAAAAGATCAGACCCCATCGCTCACAGGCACACTCAAGCATCTACTGACACAAGCCAGTGAGCCCTTGATCCGCCAGGCTCTGCGTGCCGCCATGCGCCTGCTCGGTGAGCAATTCGTCATGGGACGCAACATAGGCGAGGCCATGCAGCACGCTGCCCCCGCAGAAGCGCGCGGCTATTGCCATTCCTATGACATGCTCGGAGAAGCCGC
The DNA here is from genome assembly GCA_964437515.1 of uncultured Sterolibacterium sp. GTDB lineage: Bacteria > Pseudomonadota > Gammaproteobacteria > Burkholderiales > Rhodocyclaceae > Sterolibacterium. The sequence goes on along the minus strand of CAYTHB010000130.1, from coordinate 2,756 downwards.
ACTCTGCCGCGCCGATGCCCAGCGTTATCTGGCCGCCTATCATCAGGCACTAAAGCACATCGGTGCAGCACGCAAGACCTACACCGAGACTCACGCCGCCCCCAGCTTGTCAGTCAAACTTTCTGCCTTGCATCCACGTTACGAAGCCACACAGCAAGCACGCGTCATGGACGAGCTACTGCCTGCCCTCCACAGTCTGGCACTCGCCGCGCAGCGCGATGAGGTGGCACTGACCATCGATGCCGAAGAAAGCGATCGGCTCGAACTTTCTCTGGATATTCTTGCTGCCCTCGCCACCGAGCCCAGCTTGCAAGGCTGGCATGGATTAGGACTGGCGGTACAGGCTTATCAAAAACGCGCCCCAGCCGTCATCGACTGGCTAGCTGAACTGGCGCGGCGCACACAGCGACGCTTGAACATCCGCCTCGTCAAAGGGGCTTACTGGGATAGCGAAATCAAGTTGGCGCAAGAGCGCGGGCTCAGCGACTACCCGGTCTACACCCACAAAATCGCCACCGACATTTCCTATCTCGCCTGTGCGGCAAAACTGCTCGATGATCCGCAGGCGTTTTATCCGCAGTTTGCCACCCACAACGCCCACAGCGTCGCTTGTTTGCTAGAAATGGCGCGGGCTCGCCAGACGACAGATTTCGAATTTCAACGGCTGCACGGTATGGGAGACGAACTGTATGAACAAATCATTTCCTCTTCATCGTCTGTGTCGCTTGCGCGTGTCCGCGTTTATGCACCGGTGGGCAGCCATGAAGACCTGCTCGCCTACCTTGTGCGTCGGCTGCTTGAAAATGGAGCGAATAGTTCATTCGTGCATCGCCTCGAAGATGGCATCACCCCCATAGATTCACTGATTGCCGACCCCGTCGCACTCTGGCATGCATCACACCCATCACCCGCCCTACCTTTACCATCGCAGTTGTATGGCACAGCACGAACGAATAGCCAAGGCTGGGATATGGCTGATCTTCCCAGCCTGCAACAACTCGAAGCCGCAATCGACAGCAGTCGGCAGCAGCAGTTTCAAGCAAGCCCCAGCGGCTTTGAGGAAAACAACGAAAACGAACCCACAACACCGCAAAAAGTTTACGCCCCTGCCGACCTCAATGACTGCATTGGTCAGGTACGTTACGCAACACTGCATGATGTGCATCGCGCCATCGCCCGCGCCCAAGCCGCCCAGACGGCATGGGATGCCACTGCGGTGCAGACACGCGCCGCCTGCCTCGATCGCGCCGCAGAGTATCTACAGGAACACAGCCCTCATTTCATCGCCCTCATCAGTCGCGAAGGCGGACGCACACTGCCAGATGCCATGAATGAAGTACGCGAAGCCATCGACTTCTGTCGCTACTACGCCGCTCAGGCACGCGAAAACTTCGCACACCCCATGGAATTGACGGGAGCCACAGGCGAAGTCAATCTACTCAGCCAGCACGGCCGCGGCGTGTTTGTTTGCATCAGCCCATGGAATTTCCCACTCGCCATATTCATCGGGCAGATTGCCGCAGCCCTGGTCACAGGCAATGCCGTGATCGCCAAACCCGCCGAACAAACACCTCTCACCGCGTCTGCCGTAGTGGATCTCCTCCACCAATCCGGCATCCCGCCCGACATTCTGCAACTCCTTCCGGGAGACGGCACGATCGGCGCGGCTCTGGTCGCCGATCCGCGGATTGATGGCGTGGCATTTACCGGCTCAACAGAAACAGCACGGCAGATTGCCCTGTCTTTGGCGCAACGGGGAAGCCCCGCCCACCCCGTCCCCATCGCCCCCTTGATTGCAGAAACGGGGGGAATCAACCTCATGATTGCCGACAGCTCAACGCTCCCCGAACAACTGGTGCGCGATGTCATCACCTCCGCCTTCAACAGCGCCGGGCAACGCTGCTCCGCACTGCGCGTACTGTTCGTACAAACAGACATTGCCGACAAAGTGCTGGATTTACTGGGCGGAGCCATGCAAATGCTCAACATCGGCAACCCCGGACAAGCCGCCACCGACATCGGCCCTGTGATCGACTCGGCAGCGCATACCGCGCTTTCACAACATGTGCGCCATCTGGAAACCTATGCTCGATTAATCTACCGTTGCGAGTTACCGCCAGCATACAGCAACAATCACGGCTACTTCTTCGCCCCGCAAGCCTGGGAAATCGAACGTCTCGACCAACTAAAAGCCGAAGTTTTCGGCCCCATCCTGCATGTCATCCGCTGGTCTGCGGAACAACTGGATAGCGTACTGACAGACATCAACGCAAGCAATTACGGACTGACATTAGGCATCCATAGCCGTATCCAGCCCACCGTCGAGCACATCAAAAATGCAGTAAGAATCGGCAACATTTACGTCAATCGCAACATGATCGGTGCCGTTGTGGGCGTACAACCCTTTGGCGGCGATCGTCTTTCTGGCACGGGCCCTAAGGCCGGAGGGCCACATTATTTACAACGATTCACGACAGAACGATGCCTGACCATCAATACCACAGCTGCAGGTGGAAATACCCGATTGATGACAGATTCGACCCATTTCAGTGCCACCGGAGCCGACTCCTGAGTCGTCCATGATTCCCAATCCGTAGTGAACTACTGCACAAGCACGCTTTAACTTTATCGATATAATCCAAAGATACTTGTGTACGTTGTTCTCACAGCCCCTATCCGGTATCGTGTCGCATCGTCTCCTTAACGTACATGGTAGCCGTCTCCACCCACAGAAGATGAAACAAACGTTACCCTAG
>CAYTHB010000129.1:0-3820 GCA_964437515.1 uncultured Sterolibacterium sp. | reverse complement strand
ATCATGGTAGCCATCTCCACCCACAGAGGATGAAATAATCGTTACCCGATACGCCTACCCCACCCATCCGCCCCTCAAGGGGCGGCTATTGATTTGCTCGCTATGCTCGAAGCTTCAACCGGACTCCGTTTTCGTTGTTTCACGCTAACTCCGGTACGCATGTCGGTTGCTTCCTCGGAGATATACAGCGTACACAACCATCTTAGCCGTCACAATTTCTAAACAACAGCCTCATCAAGAGGCACCATCCCTAAAATGGGTATGGTGTCTCTTGGTGAAAAAACAGAAAAAACGGGTAGAGGAACTCCCTCTACCCGTTCTTATTTACATCCAGATTGAATCACACAATCATGAGGCTGCCTTCTCCACTTCCACCGCTGCACCGCGGGGCGTGTGGTGAGCACTACCGTAATACACACGGAAGTGTAACTGAGTGTAGCCCCCCGCAAAATGCAAACCCTTGATCGGTGCTTCGGTCACATCTTGATTACCTTGCCAATTCTTGAATTGCAGTGGCTCCCAGGCATGGTAAACAATGATTTCACCGGGTGCAGTAGAAGGCGATAGCTTGACCATACATTCAAAACTGGCGTTGTCATTGAATACTCGGATCATATCGCCATCTTTGACACCACGTTTTTCCAGCTCGGCGGGATTCATCCAAGCCGCCGGTTGGCCACGCTGCAAGCGGAGGAGCAGTTTTACATCGCGCCAGATTGAGTGAATCGACCAACGATTGTGACCACCATACATACGCAGAGGGAACTTGCTGGTCGCCAGCGGCGGCTCCTTGTGTGTCGGCAGGGCTTCCTTGCCTTCGATGAACCAGGGATGATCGATATAGAACTGCTGACGACCGGTGATGGTCGGCCAAGCAACCTTTTTCTCAATAAAGTCACGGTGTGGCCAATAAGTATCCTTACCGTCATAATCACTGTAATTCTGGTTGATAAGATTCGGACGCCCCGGACCAGTGACAGGAACCGCGCCGCGTTGCAAGGCCTCGCGGGCGCTATTGCAGGCAACATTCGGACTCCCTGCAAAAATGGCATCCATGAGACGAACAGGATCTTCCGGATCTGTTGGATCGTATGTGCCATTCGAAGTGTATTGATCGTACACCTTGCTGACATCGAAATCTTTGTCGTGCAAACCACGCACCATGGTAATGCCACGTGCCTTGGCTCGCTCACTTACTGCACGCGCAAGCAGACCAAATGTTTCCCAATCTGATTTGGATTCTCCCAGAGGTTCTGTCGCCTTATCCGAACTAATGATGTAAGGAACATAGGTCTGCGCGTATTTGATACCGTATTTTTCATAGTAAGCAGCAACGGGCAACACATAATCTGCAAACATGGTGGATGAACTCATTTTGAATGTCGCCGACACCACCAATTCGAATTTCGGCCAGAGTACTTTCTTGGCAATCTGCGGGCTCGGCCAGCGACGCAACGGATTCGCCCCTGTAAAGAAATAAGCGCGTGGCTGCCTATTTTCAGGTGGGCTAATGCGCGTCCAACCCTTATCAATCGATTCACGAATATATGAACTGAGATTGCGTGGCAAATTAGGATCCTGCAAATGCGGTTTATCCCACATTTCCTTGTAACCACCGTGCACATAGAGGAAGGCCATGGTTGGCGTATGGCCTTCACGATTACTATATTCAGTGTAAAGATTTTCAAAATCACGTGGCGTCAGGCCGCGAATAGCACGTGGAATCAGCTTGATCATATCTGCCATGGGTACGGTACTATCCGCCATGGCATCCAGACCATCCAAGCCCCACCATGCTGCGACACGCATACCGCCACCGGGCTTGCCCTGATTGCCGGTCAGATTCATCAACAGGATGAAGGAACGCTGAAACAAATCGCTGTGATAGTGCTTGCAGGCACCATAGGAGGCAATAATCATGGCACTCGGAGCCGCTGCCATTTCACGCGCAAAAGTACGGATCACATTCGGATGCAGTCCAGTGACTTTGGCAGCTTGCTCGGGCGTATGCTCCTTATCGAGACGATCCTTGATCATATCGAACACCGTAATACACTCAACCATCGAGCCATCGAGTAATTTGATCTGACGCGATCCCGACAAAGCCGGCTTGATGTTGCCCAGTCTCAAACTACGACCACCATCACCGTCGCCTTCACAACCAGGAGCCATCACAATGGCGTTCTTGGCCTCATCCCACAAATAAAAAGCGTTATCAACGCCGCCTTTCACAAGATCACTGGCACGTAGAAAGCGTTGATTGTCCTTGCGCACCAAGAACGGAAAGTCTGTTTGTTCGAGGACGTAGTCTTTCTTATAAATGTTTTCTGAAATCATGACTTGGGCACATGCCAAACCCAATGCAGCATCCGTCTCGGGTTTAACATTGAGCCACATATCAGCATGCACTGTCGTCGCATTCAAATCCGGTGCAACAACAACCAGTTTTGCTCCACGATAGCGCGCTTCATTAAGAAAATGCGCATCAGGAATCCGGGTGTAGTTGGGATTGCCCAACCAAATGACAATGTAATCTGAACGGAACCAATCGTCGGACGTGCCTTCGCAGTTGAATGCACCCCAAGTTTGAATCACACCCAGCGGCATGTCGCCTACACCTGACCAGCCATCCAGGCGCGTTACCTGTAATGCGGTTGAAAAACGAAAGTCACCCGCAGTTTCTGGACCATACCCTGTGTTCGACAAATCATCGAAACAGATCGTATCGGTTCCATGTGCCACTGAAATATCCAGCACTTTGTCAGCAATTTCATTCAGCGCCTCATCCCAGCTAATGCGCTTCCATTTGCCTTCCGCACGCTCACCAACGCGCTTCAGCGGATATTTGATTCGTGTTTCCGAAAGTTGCAAAGCCGTATAGCAAGCCCCTTTCTGGCAACCACGAGGGTTCTGGTCAGGAATACCAGGGCGAGGAGGCTCATAAATTGCATTCTGCTCTTCGCGCCAAGCGATACCGTCGCGCACATAGACATCCCAAGAACATGCTGCCACGCAGTTCGCACGCGTGTGCGTCCCCTTGACGACCTTGTCCCACTTCCACTTTTCACGCCAGATATCAGAATAATCGTTGTACTTGATTTTCTTGGCCGGTTTTTTCGCCGGCATGGTGATACCCGGCTTGATGGGTGCTGGCGATTTCGGCTTCAGGCTATACAGCCCGGCACCCGCCACTGCGACCGTGGAACCGACGATGAAGCCGCGTCGTGATATTTGCATGGGTTCTCTCCCCGTGTATTTAATTTATCGTTTGATTGATTTTGGCGTAGCTACATGTATGCATGGCAACGATCGTCGATCATTGCCATGCATCATTTTGTTTTTATTACGCCCAGCTCAAAGTCTGCGGATTGACATCGAAGCCGCCGAACATATCGTTCCAGCGGTAGGCGATGAGCAGATCCATCAGTTCGGACTTACCGCCCTTCTTGACCTTCTCGCGCTCTTCCTTGAGGATCTTGATCGACTCCAGTACCTTGTCGCCAAACAGGGAAATCAGGTATTCGTCAGGAATTCGCGATTTGCTGTGATCGAAGTCGCCATTGGCATCGAAGCGCGTCGGCGCATCGAAGGGCGGAACGTAGAAGACGTTGGGTTCAGTGCCAAATTCAGGGTGCAGCGGGATGGCGACTTTCCACTTTTCCACGAGTTTCCAGATCGGTGCGTTCTGGTCGTCCTTGTAGCCGACGAAGCGCACACGCCCCGGACATTGACGGGCGCAGGCTTGCGCCACGCCTTGTTCCAGACGCGGGTAGCAGAAGATGCACTTCTGGCTGACTTTCTTGACGTGGTTGAAGTAGAT
>CAYTHB010000128.1:0-3997 GCA_964437515.1 uncultured Sterolibacterium sp. | reverse complement strand
CTGCACCTGCACCTGCACCTGCACCTGCACCTGCACCTGCACCTGCACCTGCACCGATACCAATACCGATCGCGGCACCAGAATCCGCGCCATTTTCACCCGCTGAAACCCAGGCCTCGCCTCAAGCACCGGCCATGGCAGCCTCACCCTCATCTGCCACACCGGATCTGGCACACACCCTGTTGAATGCCAGCAAAGCCGCCTCACCTCCCTCACGAAAACGCGCCGTGATTCTGGCTGCATTTGCTGCACTGATCCTCTGTTCTGGCATTGCCGCCTATTTATTCCTTGATCTGGAATCCCTGTTCATGCCCGGCAACACACTGTCTGTTGCTCATCCGCCCCCACCGTCACAAACCCCGGTACAAGTCTCATCCCCGGTCGCGACAGAGCCTGCTGCGCCACCCGACCCCCTACCCCCGCCACAGGCTCACCCACAACCCGTTTCAGCGCCGGAAAGTGCTGAAGCACCGGCCAAACCCGCGCCCCCTCAAGCACCCGCTGCTGCTGCCCCGCATAAGGATCAACCACCTCATTCAGCCTCATCCAGCCGTCCCGCCCCATTCCATCCCAAAAACAAACCACAGCCCCCCCATCAGGCACGACAATCTCCCCGCCCCGCCCCGGAACAAGGCACCCCGTCTGCCGCATCTCAAGCGGCCACCCCCAGCATCGCCCGAAGAACCGCTGAATCCGACGACATTCATCAGGCTTATAGCGCATTGAAGCAAGGACGACTGGACGAGGCACGCAATGCGTATCAACGTGTCCTGCAAGCTCAACCCGAAGATCGTGATGCCTTGCTGGGGCTTGCCACCATTGCCCAATATCAGGAGCGTTCCGACGAAGCGCGCGCCTTGTATCAGCGCGTACTGCGTCAAGACCCGGACAACACAACCGCCAATGCCGGCCTGCTCGCCCTCATGGCTCATGACGGAACCGCCAATACCAGTACCCACGCCAGTGGTCTGGCACGCGACCTGACGGAGCGCCACCCGCGTTCCGCCGCTGCATACGCCACCCTGGGCGATCTCATGGTGCGCGAAGGCCGCCTGGCCGACGCACAACAAGCTTATTTCAAGGCGCTTGCACTAGATGCCGGCAATGCACGCTATACCTACAATCTGGCCGTCGCCCTGGATCGCCTGCACAAACCGGAGCAAGCCCTTTCTTATTACGAACGCGCCATTGCGCTATCCACGAAAGCAACCACCCTCGACCCGATTCCTCAAGATGTCATCCGGCAGCGAATCGAACAGTTACGCCCCGCACGGGCAAATCCTTCAAACGCTGAAGCTGCGGGTAGCCCATGAACACCCCGCCACCCTCGACTTCATCGAGCCCAAAGCCACCCGTGCGACTGGGAGACTTACTGCTGGGAAAAGGGCTGATCACGCAAGATCAGTTGCGCATCGCCCTGCATGAACAGAAAGTTCAGGGCAAGCCCTTGGGTGAAATGCTCATTATTCTGGGGTTTGTCACCGACGTCGCCATGCGGGGTGCGCTGGCGGAAAACCTGGGCGAACAGGCCATCAGCCTGAAAAACATCGCCGCCGATGCCAATGCGCTGCGCCATATCCCCAAACAGACGGCCAAACAGCACAGCCTGTTTCCGGTCAGCTACAACGCTGAAAACAATGAATTGATCATTGCCAGCGCAGACCCCAACAACATCGTTGTCGCTGACCAGATCAATGCCCTGCTTTCCGGGAGCATCAAGACCGTCTGGCGGCTCGCCACCCCCACTGAAATCCTGTCGGCCATTGAACAGTTCTATGGTCATGAGCTCTCGATCGATGGCATCCTCCACGAACTGGAAACTGGCACCATCGACATTGGTGGTTTGCGACAAAATGCAGAGGGCTACAGCCATCCCGTCGTTCGCCTGATCGATTCGCTCCTTTCGGATGCGACGCTGCGCGGAGCGTCCGACATCCATCTCGAACCTGAACTTCAATTTCTGCGTATCCGCTATCGCATCGACGGCGTATTGCAGCAAGTACGTGTACTTCATCTGCGCTACTGGTCGGCCATGGTCGTGCGTCTCAAGGTCATGGCAGGGATGAATATCGCCGAAACACGTGCCCCGCAGGATGGCCGTATTTCCCTGACAATTTCCGGAAGCCAGGTCGACTTCCGTTGCGCGGTGCAGCCCACCATCCACGGCGAAAACTTTGTTCTTCGCATTCTCGACCGCAAGCGCGGCATTGTGCCGCTGAATGGGCTCGGACTCTCCGACCAGCAGTTCACCCAGATGCAGCTCATGCTGGCGCGTCCGGAGGGCATCCTTCTGGTGACCGGCCCCACGGGTTCTGGAAAAACGACCACGCTCTATTCCATCCTGGGTCATCTCAACGACGAAAGCGTCAACATCATGACGCTGGAAGATCCCGTTGAATATCCCATGCCCACCATCCGTCAGACCTCCGTCTCAGATGCCGTGAAAATGGACTTTGCCGAAGGCATTCGTTCCATGATGCGGCAAGACCCTGACATCATTCTCGTCGGCGAAATTCGTGATCAGGATACCGCCGAAATGGCACTACGCGCAGCCATGACCGGCCATCAGGTCTTTTCCACCCTGCATACCAACTCGGCCATACGCTCCATCCCACGCCTGCTGGACCTGGGCATCAAACCTGATGTTCTGTCAGGCAACATCATCGGCATCATCGGGCAACGTCTCATTCGCAAGCTATGTTCGCACTGTCGTCGTGCCGATACGCCCAGCCCCATCGAAGCTCGCCTGCTGGGGCTTTCCGATCAGGAAACGTACCCGCTGTATCGCGCCGTAGGCTGCCCTACCTGCAATATGAGCGGTTACAAAGGACGGACTTCCATCGTCGAGCTGCTCAAGTTCGACAGCGGTCTGGATGAGCTCATCACCCAGCGCGCCAGCCTGCGTGCCATGAACCAGCACGCATTGGATCTAGGATTTGTCAGCATGGCTGAAGACGGTCTACGACGTGTACGCGAAGGCGTAACGACCATCGACGAAATCGCCCGCGTGGTCGACCTGACCCATCTGTCCGTGAGTTGAGTCCATGCCTCACTATCAATACCGCGCTGCCAGCCAGGATGGACGGATCGTCAAAGGAACGATCGAGGCTTTGAATGAAAGTGATCTCGAAGCCCAGTTGAAAAACCTGCATCTGACCTTGATGCGCGCGCGTACATTGAAAGAATCCCAGCGCACGGTCAGGAAAATGCCGCAGCGTGAAATCATCAACTTTCTTTTTCAGCTGGAAATGCAGGTGCGTGGCGGCATTCCGATTCGTAGCGCGTTAAACGACATGCGCGACGATGCTGAATCCACAGAAAGCCGTAATCTGGCGGCTGGCCTGTGTGAAAAAATCGAATCCGGTGCCACGCTCTCTGAAGCCATTCATGCCTATCCGGATATTTTCTCGGAAGTGGTGCGTAATCTCGTTCAAGCCGGTGAAGCTTCGGGACAACTGCCTGAAGTCTTGCAGGAAATCGTCCGTTCCCTGAAATGGCAGGATGAAATCGCGGCACAAACCAAGAAACTGCTGATGTATCCCAGCTTTGTGATCGTGGTCATCAGTGGCGTTGTTTTCTTTCTGATGATCTATCTCGTACCGCAACTGGTGGGCTTCCTGACCAATATGGATCAGGAAATCCCGCTGCAGACACGCGCCCTGATCTGGCTTTCCGATATTTTTGTGCATTACTGGTGGGCTGTGCTGTCACTGCCCATCATCGCTGGTATAGGACTGGCGACGGCTGCACGCAGCAGCATCAAGGTTCGTCATCGCTTGCATCAGGCACTGCTGGATATTCCTGTCGTAGGAATCACGCTCAAAAAAATCATCCTCGCCCGGTTTTCAGACACATTCGCCCTGATGTATCGAACAGGCATCCCGCTACTGGAAGGGCTGGAGTACAGCCAGAAGGTGACGGGGAATCTGGTCGTACAAGCCGCCATCGCGCGTGCGCGCGAACGCATCGCCACGGGGGAGGCCATCTCATCCAGTTT
>CAYTHB010000127.1:0-4217 GCA_964437515.1 uncultured Sterolibacterium sp. | reverse complement strand
CCGGTGTTGAAGCATTGCACGCCGTAATCGGTCGAGCGTTTGCCGTGCGGCACTTCGATGCCGGTGAGCACGCGGATCAGTTGTTTCGCCCCACCGGCCGGATAGCGTGTGGGGACGGGGATGATTTGTATGGCAGCATCGTCGATGGATGGCAATGCGGCTTGCATCGCTGCAATCGCTTCGGGCTTGTTGTCTTCAATGCCGATCAGGGCGCGACCGGCGCGCAGCACTGTGCGCATGATCGCCACCCCTTGTAGGATGCCCGCAGCGCGTTCGCGCATTTGCAGATCATCGCAGGTAATGTAGGGCTCACATTCTGCGCCGTTGATGACCAGCGTATCGAGTTGCCCGGATTTGCCCGGGTTCATTTTGAGATAGCTAGGGAAAACCGCGCCACCCAGACCGACGATGCCCGCATCGCGCAGATAGTCGCGCGTGGCCTCAGGTGGGGCATTGCGGTAATCGAAAGGGGTGCGTTCAATCCAGCGATCCTCACCATCCGGGGTGATGACGACGCACAGTGCTTCCAGCCCGGAAGGGTGTGCCATGCGCCGCATTTCCACTGCGCTGACTGTGCCGGAAGTGGAGGCGTGTACTGCCGAGGAGATGTTGCCATCGGCCATGCCGATGCGCTGCCCTTTCAAGACCGCGTCTCCTGCGGCGACCAGCGGGCGCGGCGTGCCGCCGATACTTTGGTGCAGCGGAATAACCAGTTCACGCGGCAGTGGAGCGCGGGCGATGGCGTGGCCACTGGAGGCTGCTTTGTGATAAGCCGGCTTCACGCCACCGTTGAATTTGAACAGCTTGGGCAGGCTCGGCAACATCATGCGACTTTCTTGATTTCGACAACCGGATATTTCCATTTCCAGGTTTCGACGGTCTCACCGATGGGCACCATGCTGATGCAGTCGACCGGGCAGGGCGGGATGCACAATTCGCAGCCCGTGCATTGATCGGCGACGATGGTGTGCATCTGCTTGGCCGCTCCGATAATGGCATCCACCGGGCAGGCTTGCAGGCACAGCGTGCAGCCAATGCAGGTGAGTTCGTCGATGAAGGCCACGCTCTTGGGTTTTTCTTCGCCATGTTCGGCAGACAGTGGCTTGACTTCACGACCGAGCAAATCCGCCAGTTTGCGGATGCCCTCTTCGCCTCCGGGCGGGCATTGATTGATTTCGGCTTCACCCGCAGCAATCGCCTGGGCATAGGGTTTGCAGCCGGGAAAGCCACATTGACCGCATTGAGTCTGCGGCAGGATGGCATCAATCTTGTCGACCAGCGGATCGCCTTCGACTTTGAACTTGATCGAGGCGTAGCCCAGTGCTGCGCCGAGGATGATGGCACCCAGTGCCATGACGAGGATGGCGGCGAGCATCAGCGGAATTTATCCAGACCAGCAAAGCCCATGAAGGCCAGGCTCATCAGCCCGGCGGTCACGAGTGCGATCGGATTGCCACGGAAATACACAGGGATATCCGCCCCTTCGAGGCGTTCGCGGATGCCGGCAAACATGATGAGTACCAGCGAAAACCCCACAGAACTACCAAAGCCAAACAGCAGGGATTCCAGAAAGTTGTAGCCCAGAGCAATGTTGAGCAGGGGGATCCCCAGTACCGCGCAGTTGGTGGTAATCAGCGGCAGGTAGATACCCAGCACCTGATGCAGTACCGGACTGGTCTTCTGGATGACCAGTTCAGTGAGCTGAACGATGGCGGCAATGGTGATGATGAAAGACAGCGTCCGCAGATACTCAAGGCCATAGGGCATGAGCAGCCAGTGGTCGATGATGTAGCTGGTGCCACAGCCCACGGTGAGTACAAAGGTCGTGGCAGCGCCCATACCCAAGGCAGTTTCCAGCTTTTTTGAAACGCCGAGAAAAGGACATAAGCCCAAGATGCGAACCAGAACGACGTTATTGACGAAAACGGCGCCGAGCAGAATGAAGAGATAGCTGGTCATGATGGTGTCAGAATGAGGCGTGAATTATCGTCTGCCATGTTTAATCGAGCAATAGATAGGGGATATTGGAAATGGCGATCAAGGGCACGATCAAGGGCACGATTAAGGGCACGATTAAGGGCACGATTAAGGGCATTATTTTCGCCACAAGATAAAATCGCTATAGAATCCCAAGGTAAGCTGCCCCCTATCCTTATGTGCGATTGTCATGCAGACAGAAACCGAAACAGAATTCTCAGCACTTGATTTCGAGTCGCCGCCGCCTTTTCCTGAGGCGGAGTTGCCCGATACTGCGACTTTGCAGGCATTGCACGAAATCGAGCAACTCATGCAGGAAGACAGCGGCTTGCCCACTGCGCCGGTCAGCGATTTCCCGTCTCCCATGATGACAGTCATGTTTTCATTGCATCGCCTTCCTTTGCTTTCCGCACATTCTGCGGCCGAGAAGGTGCTTGCACAGGCGGCTTCAAAATTACCCAAGGGAAGCAAGCCGGATCGAGCTGTTGATACCCTGCATCCGGTCTTTGTGCCACGATGGTTTCTCAAGGGAGAGATCAGTGGGGCATGGCAAGCCAGCGGTATCGTGACCTCCAATTGGGAGATCGACTGTACACAATGTTTTGGTACAGGCAAGTTGGGCGTGGGAACCAATCAACGAAATTGCGATGTGTGCTGGGGTACGGGGAAGCAAAAGCAGGTAAAAAAGGAAACGCATGTCGAGCAAGGGGAGGGGAGCGTTTCCTTGATGGACTCTCTGGACAATAACGGAACAGGTATTGTTCTTGGGTTCAAACCCGAACATGACGCACTTCCGTGGCTACTGCCTGATGAAGAACGCATGCGCTTGCGCTGTTTGCGTCCGGCGGGGATTTATTCTTCATCTGCACTGGATCATCTCAAGAATCGTCTGGCTTCCACCTTGGGCTCGCAATGTCGGGAAAATCTGAAACATTATTCACGGGTGGAGCATTTCAAGTTTGATCCGGAATCTGTTCGTAGTAACAGTGCTGTAGGAGTCTGGCTTTATCCTGCTTATATCAGCAGTTTCCATGTGCCTGAAGGTCGTGGATATGTGTTTTGTGATGCCGTGAGTGGTGAGGCCAACTGGGCACTGGGGCTGGCTTCAGAGCAGGAGCAGGTGAGTTCATCCTCACGACTGCCGCTCATAGCCGGAGGGCTGGGTGGGGCAACGCTCATCGGTGCAGCCGCAGCCTGGTATTTTCTGAATCGCTGAAGCGGAAGCTGAAGGGCGAAGACAGGATCAGCGAGGGGCAATGACTGCTGGATTCGCTCCAATTGGGCTACTTCGTATGCTCGAAATGCTTTACGGTTCATGTTTCACAGTAGAATCAACAGTTCAAAATTGAATAATCGCATTTGTATTCATTGGTTAACCTAACAATTAAGGGAGGTGGAATGGCACTCAGGATTGGTGTTCCACGAGAAATTATTCCGGGTGAAAAGCGTGTTGCAACCGTGCCCGATGTGGTCGAAAAACTGATTAAGCTCGGTTTTACCGTCGCGGTAGAAACGGGCGCAGGCGCAGGCTCGAATTGTGATGACGAGGCTTACCGCGCGGCGGGGGCTGAGATTGTCGAGAATGCGGCCAAGCTCTGGGCGAGCTCCGATATCGTCTTTAAGGTCGCCGTTCCGACCGCAGAAGAAGTTGGGCTGATGCGTGAGGGCGGTGTGCTGATCGGTTATGTCTGGCCGGCACAGAATCCCGCGCTGATGGATCAATTGAAAGCGAAAAAAGCCACGGTGCTGGCGATTGACGCGTTGCCACGTCAGTTGTCGCGTGCGCAAAAAATGGACGCGCTGACCTCGCAGGCCGGGGTGGCGGGCTATCGCGCCGTGATCGAAGCGGCAAATGCCTTTGGGCGTTTCTTCAATGGCCAGGTTACCGCTGCGGGCAAGGTTCCGCCGGCCAAGGTGTTCATTGCCGGGGCCGGTGTGGCAGGCTTGGCAGCAATTGGTACGGCGGCGGGGCTGGGCGCGATTGTGCGCGCCAACGATACGCGTGCCGAAGTGGCCGATCAGGTGGTTTCGCTGGGCGGCGAGTTCGTCAAGGTGGATTACGAGGAAGAAGGTTCGGGTGGCGGCGGTTACGCCAAGGTCATGTCGGAGGGCTTTCTTGCCGCACAACGCGAGATGTATGCCAAGCAGGCGCGCGAAGTCGACATCATCATCACCACCGCGCTGATTCCGGGCAAGCCCGCGCCGCGCCTCATCACCGCCGAGATGGTGCAGTCGATGCG
>CAYTHB010000126.1:0-4247 GCA_964437515.1 uncultured Sterolibacterium sp. | reverse complement strand
CATCATGAAATGGACCATGGAAGGAACGCAGTATGCACAACCGTAAACTGATTCCGTGTTCGCTAGTGTCGTTGGTATTAATGGCCGCCGGCACTATCGTCACTGCCCCCCCCGTCATGGCGCAAGAAAGTCTCCAAGAGCAGTTGCAACGTATCAATGACAACATTGCCCTCCTGAATGCCCGAAAGCAGGAGCTTGAATTGCGCTCTCAAGTTGCCTCCAAGCAGGCTGAAATCGACCGCATCACCAATGCGGACATCTCCAATATCGATCGCGCCCGCCATCCTGTCGTGCAATCCATTGAAGGTGCCGATGGAAAAATGGTCGCCACACTGGGTTTTGGCAGTGGAACGCAGCAGAATGTCCGCCAGGGCGACGCCATCTCCGGAGGCTGGCAGGTCAGCCGGATTGCCGTCGATGCTGTTTATATTACTCGAGGTAAGGATCGTGTGCGTCTTGCCTACGGTCAGGAACCCCCGCCTCCACCGCAACCGCAATACCCCACTACCGTTCCACCACTCAATCCGATGGGACGATAAACCATGGAAAATACACACGGCGAACATAATCGGAAAGGCGTTCCACTGACGGGGGTCGCGGGCAAGTATTCCGTCGACGAAGCCTTGCGTGAGAAGCTCTGTCTGCTGGATGACGGCCGCCTGCTCATCTCGAAATCCCACATTTTCGATCCGACGGTCAACGCCTTCATCGGCCGTCTGAAGCGTCTCAAGGTACCGCACCAGATTCTGCAAGTGGATATGCGGGTGGTTGCCGAGATGTATGAAGAAAACCAGCCCTTCCAGAACAGAAGCACCTCGCTCTCGGAAATGCAGGACATCGCCAAAAGCATGTTCCGCAAAGCAACCCGCCTTCGCGCCTCGGATATCCACATCCGTGTCGATAACCGTCAAAACACCCAGATCTACTTCCGTATCCAGAACGATCTCGAATTCATCGAAGAACACACCTACGATCACGGCGACAAGCTCTGTACGGCCATTTATCAATCTATGGCCGATATCGGAGATACCACCTTTGAACCGCTCTCGCGTCAAGATGCGCGTATTTCTGACCGCAACAAACTGCCGGAAGGTATCGACGGGATCCGTATCGCCACCAGCCCTAAAACAGGCGGCTTCCTGTTTGTCATGCGTCTGCTTTACAACGACACGGCGGGCGATCTGGATCTACGCTCCCTCGGCTTCAGCGGCGAACAATCCGACAATCTCGAACTGATGAAGCAATGTCCGACGGGCATCATCATCATCGGCGGTCCGACGGGGAGCGGTAAATCCACTACGCTGCAACGTGTGCTGGCTTCCATCATTCGCGAAGATGCCGGAAAAAAACACGTCATCACCGTTGAAGACCCGCCGGAATATCCCATTATGGGTGCCGTACAGACACCGGTCACCAATGCTCAAACGGAAGAAGAGCGCTCCAAGGCTTTTCAGGCAGCGATCAAATCCGCCATGCGTCTGGATCCCGATGTCATCATGATCGGCGAAGTCCGCGACACGCCCTCCGCACGTCTATCCGTACAGGCAGCCATGACCGGTCACCAGGTCTGGACGACGGTACATGCCAATAACGCACTCGCTATTCTTGATCGCTTAATCGATCTGGGTGTTCCCCTGGAACTGCTGGCCGATGCCTCCATCATTACAGGACTCATTTGCCAACGTCTGCTCAAAGTGCTCTGCCCCCTGTGCAAGACCCCCATCAATTCCGTACTGGAACGCTACTCACAGGCTGATCTGCAACGCATCATGAGTGTGGCCGAGCTCGACAAGGTCTTTGTCATCGGCAAGGGCTGCGAAAACTGTCGTGAAACCGGTATCGTCGGCCGTACCGTCGTTGCTGAAACGGTACTCACCGATGACAAACTGCTGGCCTTTATCCGGCAACGGGACAAACTCAGTGCCTTGGCCTATTGGCGTAATGAACTTCGAGGGCTGACCATGAAGGATCACGCCTTGCTCAAGGTCATCCAGGGAACGGTCGACCCCTTCCAGACCGAAGCCGTGGTCGGACGACTGGTCAAGAATGATGACGCCATCCATCATCTCCGCTGATCCTCACTGACACGGTTATAAAGCCCTCCAAGCGTCGATGAGCAATTTTTTCAATAATGCCGAAGCCGCCTACGCGCGGTTCTGGTTCAAGAACGTTGACCACGCGGGTCGCCGCCGGCTCTGGCTCAAACTCGCCAAACTCATCGGTAATGGCGTGCAGATTCTTCAGGCGGTGGACTCCATCCGGGATCGGCGCGTTGCTTCGGGAGGTGGTAAAGACCCCGAAACCTATGCCCTGACGGCTTGGACCTCCGCTATAAAAAACGGCGCACGGCTGTCTCGCGCCATGGAAGACTGGGTCACCCTGGAAGAAATGATGCTGATCTCAGCCGGAGAACAATCCGGCACGCTGGAATCCGCACTGCGCTCAGCCGCCCGTGTCATGGAAGGGCGCAAGCGAATCCGGAGTGCTGTGTATGCAGGGCTAGCCTATCCCTTTGTATTGCTGCTGATGGCCATCGGCATCCTGTTTCTATTCGGCTTCAAAATCGTACCGGCCTTTACCAAAGTCATGCACGGCGCAGAATGGCTTGGGATTGCCAAACTCATGATCATGGTCAGTAACTTTGCCCAGGATTGGTTATGGATCGCCGTATTGGGTATTGGTGGGCTCATTGTCTTGTTCTTTCTCACACTGCCCTATTTCGATGGCCCCCTCAGAGTGCTGCTGGATCGCTATACCCCTTACAGCATCTATCGCGTCATGCAGGGCAGCACCTGGCTGATTGCACTTGCCGCCATGGTGGATGCCGGATTACGAATCGAAATCGCACTGGAACAACTCGCTGAAGGTGCGCCCCCCTGGCTACACCGTCGTATCTCGACCTGCCTTGCCGGGATGCGATCGGGACACAGCATGGGCGATGCGCTGACCCGAGCGGGTTATGAATTTCCTGATCGTGAAATTATCGAGGATCTGGGCGTATACTCGACACTTTCCGGTTTTGAAGATGCCTTGTCCATGCTGGGGCGAGAATGGCTGGATGAGTCCATCGAGCAGATCGAAGCCCGCATGAAAGTCGTCTTTGGTATCAGCCTGCTCTGCGTCGGGGTGCTTATTGCCTTTCTCGTCAGCGGATTGATGGATATGGAATTACAGATGTCGCGTGCAATGCAGCAGGTCATGGTTCAATAATTTTGGATAGTTTTTAATTGTTGTTTTGATGATTCAGTCACCCGTAGCATTCAACTTGCCCTCAAGGAGCACCTCATGAAAACCCGCAGAGCTACACAAGTTTCACAAGTCACACAAAAAACCTTGCTGACCTTCAAGCGTCAGGCCGGCATGACCCTGATGGAAATCATCGCGGCACTGGCCATTATTGCCGCCGTGGTGGTGGGCGCACTCTCACTGTTCAGTAGTGCCCAATCCAGTAATAGCGCGGTCACCATGCTCAAAGACGTCATTGCCGTTCGTTCTGCGGTACAACAGCTCTATGCCGGACAAGGGGGCTATCCCAACACTGCCAACGGGAACATGAATGTTCTGTTGAACCAATCCAAGAAAGCCCCTAGTGATCTGATCTGGCAAGGCAACAGTGGTGACCAGACCTTCAGAACCTCATGGAATGGCCGCCTCTATGTCCAAACCCCGGGTTTTACGAATAACTCCCCCCGATTCCAGATTGTGCTGACGCAAGTACCTCCCGATGTTTGCGCACAACTCGTCGCCAGTGCAGCCAACGGCTGGATGGATGCCACGATCGGTGTCACCAATTTCAGAGCCGACAAACCGATGGGACAAAGTGACTTCCCGATTTCCCCGACCAAGGCAGCCACGGCCTGCGGCAATCAACCCGCCAAGATTACCTGGACAACACTCAACTAACGATCATGGTGACCATCTCCACCCGCAGAGGATGAAATAATCGTTACCCGATACGCCCACCCCACCCATCCGCCCCTCAAGGGGCGGCTACTGATTTGCTCGCTACGCTCGAAGCTTCAACGCGACTCTGATTTTTGTATTTCACACTAAGCATTCCCGATACGACATACAACAACCCGGATTCAAATGTATCATCCGGGTTGCATGAAAATGACTGCACCACATCCTGTTGCAGTCATTTTCATGCAATGTGTTTACTCTGACACTTTTCAACTGCTGATTCATTCTGGTATTTCACGTTAACGATCATGGTAGCCATCTCCACCCACAGAGGATGAAATAAT
>CAYTHB010000125.1:0-4309 GCA_964437515.1 uncultured Sterolibacterium sp. | reverse complement strand
CAAAAAATCAATAGGTTATCATTGGTTTTGAGCAAGAAGACCACGGATTCAGGAAATTGAATGGAGGTTACAAAAATGAATAGACGGGAATTTTCAAAGCAACTACTCACCTTGCTGGCCATTGCTGGTATTTCTGACTTCGCCTTCCCCGCAATTGAAGCACAGACCTACAAAGAGGAAATCTCCAGCGTACTAATATCGGCCGATAGCAAAAAGCTTGTAGTGATGACAAATGGCTTTCACTATATATTCAACACCCCTTCAACAATTGTGCAAGCACTGAAGGGGAAATTTCATGAGTACTTACAAGCAAACTTTTCAAATTTCCATGTTGCCAAAAGTGGGAAGATAGCCGGAAAAGTCGCGCTTCAATTGTCGGCTACGGCACCTAACGATGCACTGGAAGATGCAATAAACGCAGGATTTATCAAAACACCTGATGGTGCAATCTTTAACACGGCTATAGAAGGGGTGCGCTATAGACCAGGTGCAGTCCCAACCTTAGAAAAATATAAACTCAATAAGACATATGAAATTGAAGTTACCTCCGAACAACCCGGCGACAAAGCCAGAATTACACCACTACAAATAGTTGGAGGGGCGCTGGCAGTTGCTGGAGTTGCACTATTTGCATTAGTGATAATTGGGAATTGCGCTGTTACAGGGAAACTCAGCAACTGCCATGAGTGACATACCAGTCGCATAATTAAGGCAATGCTGTCACGACTGTGAGAAACACAATCAATGGGATCACAATCAATAGCAATCAATAGGGTCAGACTCGATTGATTTTCCGTCCAGCCAGCGGTATTCTGTGCTTTTCGTTGGTTTGGTGAGCAACATATGGCGCGTCTTCCGCGTTTTGTCCTGCCAGGCCATCCGCAGCATGTGATTGTGCGCGGCAATAACCGCGACCCTATTTTCAATGCTGACGAGGATTACCATTTTTACCTCGATAAGTTGCACGATGCCGCCAAGAAGTATCAATGCGACATCCACGCCTATGTGTTGATGACGAATCATGTGCATCTGCTGGTTACGCCTCACACAGAGCAGGGCATTTCAAAAATGATCCAGATGCTGGGTCGCTATTATGTCCAGAACTTCAACTACACTTACTGCCGCAGCGGTACGCTGAGGGAAGGGCGTTACAAGGCTTGCCTGATTGGCAGCGAAGCCTATGCGTTGACGTGCTACCGCTATATTGAGCTCAATCCAGTGCGAGCCGGTATGGTCGGCCACCCGGCAGAATATTTTTGGTTAAGCTACCGGGGAAACGCTTTGGGTGAGCATGACGCATTGCTGACCCCGCACACGCCCTTTCTTGCCTTGGGCGGTTCGGCCGATGAGCGGCATGCTGCTTACCGGGCATTGTTCGAGACGCATTTTGATGAAAAAAACGCTGGAAGAAGTGAGGGCGTCGATTAATAAGGCATGGGTACTGGGAAGCGAACATTTCAGGGAGAAAATCGCAAACCAACTTAACCGTCGCGCCAGTCCACTGCCCAAGGGCAGGGACAGGAAGTCGGGAAAACAGGGGGATGACGACGGATCAATCGAGTCTGACCCTATTGATTTTGCTATTGATTTTGTATCGACAAGCGATGCGTTATAGCGTCTTTCAGGTACAACAAGATGCGCGATAGCGTATTTTCTTGCGCCTGAAGACGTTGCAAATAATCCGCTATATTGTATATTACAAACATGGACAATACGGTTAAACGTATCAAAAACCCCGATAGCCTTATCCGCTTAGGCAAGCAATTGCGTTCATTGCGAGAACTCGCCGGCACCCCGCAAGGAAAGGTCAGGGGCATGCGCCAAGCGACTGTATCGAAGATCGAGAACGGTGGGGATGTCACGCTGGACACGGTCATTTCCTACATGTCCGCTCTCGGGGTCGAAGTGGCGCTCGTTCCGATTGGTCAAGGCAGCCTGTTCGGTGCACCATCGAGCCCTACAAGCACCAGCAAGACCGAAAAAGATCTGACAACGACCCGACCCGTAGATCTACTCAGCGAGTTCAATGATCTTGAGGATGAGCCGTGAGTGCCGTTGATACGCTGGAGGTGCGACTCAATGATCTCCTGGTGGGGTATCTGACCCATTACCCCGATGAAAAGACCGTCTTCGTGCTTGATGAGGGCTATGTCCAATATGGTGTCCAGCGACCCTTTGTTTCTCTGTCCCTCGCTAGGCCGGGCGACGAGGATGCCACGCGCGCCTTACTGCAGGATGAGCGACACAAGTTCTCTGCTGTCAAAGCGCCGCCGTTCTTCTCCAACCTCCTTCCCGAAGGCGGCCTCAGAAGGGCGATCGCACAACGCCTCAAGATTCACGAGGATCGGGAGTTCATTTTCCTATCCGCGCTGGGAGAAGATCTCCCGGGCGCCATTATTCTGAGGCCGATCGAAACACCGAAGCACCTGCAGCATAGGACGGGCTCAGCGGCAGCAGTGCCAATGATCGACAATTTGAAGGAGTTCAAATTCTCTCTGGGCGGAATGCAGATGAAGTTCTCCATGCTGCGACAAGGCGAACGCTTTACCCTGCCCAGCGGCAAAGAACTCGGCAATTACATCGTCAAGCCTCCTTCGAATGACTTCGAGGCTCTGCCCATGAACGAGGCCGCCACCATGGCGACTGCGCGTGCTGTGGGAATCGACGTCCCCGAGGTGCGATTGATTCCACGAACCGAGATCCATGGAGTTCCCGATATGGCCGGTTTTAGAATAGGAGAACCTTTCTACGCCATCCGCCGATTCGATCGTTCAGAGGCTGGGCGTGTCCATATCGAGGACTTCGCCCAGGTCTTCAATCTGCGAGCACATGAAAAGTATAGTCGGGTCAATTACGAAATGATCGGCCGCACTCTGCTGCAATACGCCGGCGGCTTCTCCGATCTCAAGGAGATGGTTCGCCGTCTAGCGTTCAACGTGCTCATGGGAAACGGTGACGCCCATGTCAAGAACTGGTCGTTGATCTACGACAACCCGCTGCGCCCTCGGTTGGCACCTGCCTACGATCTCGTTTCAACGGTTGCCTATACAACCCATGACACGTCCGTCGCCCTAAACATGGGCGGTACCAAGCTGTTTCGGGCGACTACCCTTGATACCTTCGCGACGTTTCTTAGGCGAATTGGCATTGTCGATCGGGTTCACGAAGAGGCCATGGACGAGGTTCGACAAACCGGCCAACGTGTCCTCCAGACCTGGCGGCCTACGTTTGAGAATCACCAAGTGCCCGCCCAACTAACTGCACAGATTGAGAGACACCAAACTGACTTGCCCCTGGTAAAAGAGGTGGCGAGCTAGCAATACGCAATACCGGTGGAATCAATGGCGTGCAGATCCTTCCCGATGGCCGCATCCTCTCGTGGTCCTGGGGCAACACGCTGCGCCTTGGGAAGATATGCGAAGAATATTCGCTACCGAGTTGTTCGACGAAATATGTGCCCAGCCACATGACCGCACGCTCGTCGTCGCTGACCGACGAGCGGAATGGTTTGCCCTGTGGCACCAGAATGACAGAATCAATGGGTAGAGTAGAGAACAGGTTCGAATCCCGTAGGCATAACGTAACCGTCCAACCGCCCCACCTACCCACGCGGGAGCAAATCATAGAACATAGCCACCCCTCACCCGAGGTAGCCCCATGTACGCAACCTCCCCCACTCAAGCCCCCATATCCCGCCATCCTCGTCAGCCCGCAGACACCCTACGCCGCGTTGCCCCCGCGTCTAAGCGGCAACAACTCATCAATACGGCTATACGGCCAGAGCGGGAGTTTCTCCAGCGTATCCTTGAGCCAAGCAAACGGCTCCAGCCCATTGAGGCGCGCCGTCGCCAGCAAACTCTGAATCGCAGCAGCACGCTGACCGGCACGCTCCGAACCGGTAAACAACCAATTACGCTGCCCCAACGCAATCGGGCGGATTGCATCCTCAGCCGGATTGTTATCAATCGGCAGCGCCCCGCTGTGCGCATAGCGCATCACCGCCTGCCAACGCTTCAAACTGTAATCCATCGCCCGCGCTCAGCCACTCCCCGGTGCCGCCGTCGATCACAGCCGTCGATCACAGCCGCCGGTACGGTGGCTGTGGCGGATGCGCTGGGATAGGCTGTCGATGCCGGCGCGCATGTCGATGGCTTCGATGACTAGCCAGATTTAGGTGGGCTGTGGGCTCATGGTAGCCGCTGGAGGATTTCAGCGAGGCTTTGGGGGTCGTGCTTGGGGATTTCGATTCTCCAGCCTCCGGGGCTGTAGATCTGGATGTTGCCGAGGTTCGCGGTGTGGTTCAGGCGAA
>CAYTHB010000124.1:0-4520 GCA_964437515.1 uncultured Sterolibacterium sp. | reverse complement strand
TCGTCGGCGAATTCCGCCTGATGCTGAAAATCGAAATCGACATCGACGCCGAACGTACCCGTCTGACCAAGGAAATCGCGCGCATCGAAGGCGAAATCGCCAAGGCGGAAAAGAAACTCTCTACACCCAGCTTCGTCGAACGCGCCCCGGAAGCCGTCGTGGCGCAGGAGCGCGGTCGATTGACAGAGTTTGCGGCCTTGCTGGAAAAACTGCGCGGGCAGCTCGGGCGCTTATCGGGGTAAAACCAAGGGATCGACAGACCTCTAGGGAAACACAGATTAAATCCGCTCGCCCTGAGCTTGTCGAAGGGCATTCCTTGGAAATACAAAGGCTTCGATGGTTCGACTTTGCTCACCATCAGCCCGAATGGTTTCAAATAAATCAGCGTTTCCCTACCACCGGAACAAGCTGACGATGCCTGCCCCGTGCAGCCACATCGTCAGGAGCGCATCCGGGAATTCCACAAAGCCGAATTGGCGATAAAAAGACTGAACGCGTTCATGCTTCGCATCGACCAAGACACCCACCGAGCCGATTTCAGATGAGAGTCGGTCACAACGAAACAGCGCGTCCATCAACAATAATTTCCCCAAACCACTGCCCTGCGCTTGCTGATCGACAGCCAAACGCACCACAGGCACGGGATAACGCGGGAAGCGTTTTTGATATTGCTCAGGAATCTGTTCCTTGCGTATGGCCGACATGGCCAGACTGTAGTACCCCAGAATTTTCGCGCCTTGCACCGCGACATAAGTCCGGCTGATTTTCGACGCGGCATGTTGGCGCGCCAGACGACGCAGATAATCATCAAGAACGGTATCGCCACAAGAGAAATTCCGTCGGTCATGCGTGGCGGCCAACGGCTCGATTC
The DNA here is from genome assembly GCA_964437515.1 of uncultured Sterolibacterium sp. Classification (GTDB taxonomy): domain Bacteria; phylum Pseudomonadota; class Gammaproteobacteria; order Burkholderiales; family Rhodocyclaceae; genus Sterolibacterium. The sequence continues at coordinate 3,649 of CAYTHB010000124.1, read as the reverse complement.
GGCCATCAAACCTCATCACGAAGTCCGGATTGCTCACGCCACTCCAGATAGTCTGCTGCGGCTGCTTCCAGCTTGGGAGATGGCGCATGCGTGGTATCGGTACGATCCAGTGCTGAAAAAAACACGTCCCAATCACGCGGCGACAGCGTCAATGATTCGTGTTCAGCCAACAATTCTTTCGCACGCGCTTGTGCCGAGGCAATGAGGAAAGCACTCAGCGAAAGCCCCGCCGTCGCCGCAGCCCGGACAATCAACTCCTTGATTTCAGGCGATGTACGTAGATCAATGCGCTCATAGGAAGGAGATGAAGGAGAAAGTGTTGCCACGGCAGCCTCGCTTTCGGTCATGAATAGAATTTCAGTTACGGAAAAAATACGGAACAATCTTAGCTATTAGCAACAAAAATAGTAATTATCCTAAAAACCGTAGTTAACAAATGCGTTACACATAATCCTCGAGCAAATGAAACGGCGAAGGTGATCCGATGCTGGCGAGGATTTGCTTGAGATAATCGCAAACACACTGCCAGACCGTTTTGGGATTCAGCATCTGTGACCCAAGCATGAAGCAAGGTAGAGATACGGTTCAGGACAATCCGAGCCTTGTCGTAATGTATATACAGGCCGCTTGGCACAATGGGAACTTTTACGTTACCATTAACTCCATGAGCTACCAGATCAAAGAACTACTGCTGGACGATGGCGACAGCCCCTTCGCGGAGTGGTTCGGATCGCTGGAGGCCGTTGCCGCCGCCAAGGTACGCGTAGCTGTCAGCCGGATGGAACAGGGCAACTTGTCCAACGTCGAGTGGTTTCGCGGCATCGGAGAATACAAGATCGATTGGGGGCCAGGCTTGCGCATTTACCTCGCCAAGGACGGTCTGAGGATCATCATCCTAGTCGGTGGCGGCACCAAGAAGCGTCAGCAGCAGGACATCGATCAAGCGGTGGCGCTGCGGGAAAACTACAAGCGCCGCAAGACATCAACCCAGAAAGGAAAGTGAACATGACACTGACCCGTGATTTCAAAGAAACCGTGGCCGCGCGCGTGCAGAACGATCCGGCCTTTGCGCAGGCGCTTCTGGATGAGGCCATCACCCTATTTGTCAATGGCGAACCAGAATCGGCCAAGCTGATCCTGCGTGACCTCGTGAACTCCACGGTCGGCTTCGAGGCGCTGGCCGAGGAAATTCACAAGCCTGCCAAGAGCCTGCACCGGATGCTGTCCCGGTCTGGCAACCCGACCATGAGTAACATCTCAGCAGTGTTTGCTGCCATCAAGCGCGCCCTCAAGGTTGAGGTACGCACCCAGATCGTGATGGCCTGATTTCAACCTAACGATCATGGTGGCCATCTCCACCCACAGAGGATGAAATAATCGTTACCCGAGACACCCACCCCACCCATCCGCCCCTCAAGGGGCGGCTACTGATTGGCTCGCTACGCTCGAAGCTTCAACCCGACTCTGATTTTTGTATTTCACGTTAACGTACATGGTAGCTCTCTCCACCCATCCCCCACAGACGGCTTTGCACAGTCGTCCGGTTTCGGCGGCACGGAGCAGTGCTCCGTGAAACTCTGCCCGCGCGTCCTCAAGAAGCGACTATTAAACTGAGATTTTTAGGTTCATTTGCTACAAAACCGGACAGTTCTATTTGTTGCCAACATTATTTACGGATAATTTCCGTACAAAATTCCGTTGACTTTATCCAACGTGACAAACGATCCCCTGCCACAACCGCCCACCCAGCGTGGTGGCGTTGAGCAGCCCCCACACACCGAAGCCCAGCACGAGCAAACCGGAAGCCAGACGTAAGCCACGTGCCTGGCTCAAGGCGCGTACCCTTTGCAACAGCAGCCCCGCCAGCAGCAGATTGGGCAACGTCCCCAGGCCAAACGCCAGCATCAAGCCCGCGCCCTGTAACGCGCTGCCCGACATGAGGGCGGTGGTCAGCGCGCTATACACCATGCCGCAGGGCAAAAAGCCCCAGAGCATGCCCAAAGGCAAAGCTTGCATGGGTGAGCGTGCAGGGAGAAATCGGCGTGTCAGTGGCTGAATATGACGCCAACCGCGCTGCCCCAGTTTTTCTATGGGCAGTAACAGGCGCGGTATGCCCATCAAATACAGACCGAGTGCGACCAGCATCAGATTGGCAGCGACATACAACGTCATCTGTACGGGCAACCAGCGTTCAAACAACAAACCTAGACTGCCCACCGCCCCGAGCAACGCACCTGCCAGTGTGTAACTGCTGATGCGCCCGAGGTTATAAGCGAGATGCAAAGGCCAGCGGGCGGATGTGGATGCCTGTCCTCCGACAGGTGACGTGGGTGGCGTAGTCAATGCGCCGACAATGCCGCCGCACATCGCCATACAATGCCCGCCGCCCAGCAGCCCGACCAGAAACAGGGCGATCAGGCCATGATCCGGCATCGGTATGGACATGCGCTACCCCGAAAGATCAGATGACTTTGGAGTAGCGCACCTGCTCGCGTGCTTCACGCAAATGGCGATCAAATGCCATGGCGATGGCCCGCACCAACAGGCGGCCACGGGTTTCGATCTTGATGTGACGCTCACTGATCGTCAGCAGTCCGGCGGTTTCCATCTCGCGCAAGGCCGCGATTTCCGTGGCGAAATAGGCATTGAAATCAATCTGGTGGGCAATTTCAACATCCGCCATCGACAGTTCGAAATGACACATCAAGGACTGGATGATGGAGCGGCGCAGGATGTCGTCCGGCGTCAGCTCGATGCCACGCATCACTGGCAACACGCCTTGGTCGATACGTTCATAGTATTCATCCGTCGTTTTGACATTCTGGCAATAACTGGGCCCGACCTTGCCGATCGCCGAAACCCCAAAGGCCATCAGGTCAGCCTCGGCATGGGTGGAATAACCCTGAAAATTGCGATGCAGCCGCCCCTGCCGCTGTGCCACGGCCAGCTCGTCATCCGGCTTGGCGAAGTGATCCATGCCGATGAACACATAGCCGGCTTCATTCAAGGTATGAATTGCCCGCTGCAATATCTTCAGCTTATCGTCCGGTGAAGGCAGATCGACTTCGGCAATACGCCGTTGCGGCTTCACGAGATGGGGCAAATGCGCGTAGTTGTAGATAGCCAGACGATCGGGATTCATGCCAATCACCGCATCCAGCGTGCGATCAAAGGTGGCGATGGTTTGCTTGGGCAAGCCATAAATCAGATCGACGCTGACGGAATGAAAACCGTTGGCGCGCGCGGCATCCAGCACCAGCTTGGTTTCCTCATAGCTCTGGATACGGTTCACCGCCTGCTGCACCGCCGGCTCGAAATCCTGTACGCCCAAGCTCATGCGGTTGAAGCCCAGCTCGCCTAGCAGTTGCACCGTAGCCTCATCCACCTTGCGTGGATCGACTTCGATGGAGTATTCCCCGCCCGGCAGGAAATTGAAGTGCTCGCGGGTCATCTCCATCAACAGGCGCATTTCTTCGTGCGACAGGAAGGTCGGCGTGCCGCCACCCCAATGCAGTTGCACAACATCACGTGGTCCGGCCAGTGCTGCCGCCTGCATCGCCAGTTCCTTGCCCAAATATTTTAGATACTTCGCCGAACGCCCGTGATCCTTGGTGATGATCTTGTTGCACGCGCAGTAATAGCAGATCGT
>CAYTHB010000123.1:0-4641 GCA_964437515.1 uncultured Sterolibacterium sp. | reverse complement strand
CGCGCATCACATTGGCTATAGTCAAAACCCCATGAGTATACGGCAAAACATCACGACCACTGGCAGTCCACGGCTGCCGGATTTCGCCAATCTGGGCATCTGGCTGCGAATATTGCTGGGTGTTCATGGACTGGTATTGCTCGGGGCACTGGCTGCTAATCACCATCTTGCCGCACTCCCCGACGAATTGCTGGGGCTGGCAACCCATCTCGAACCAACCCTGATTGCCTGCTTGCTGATCCTGCGTCTATTACACGCCCTGCTGAAAGCCCTGCATCCACACCTTGCGGCCATTCTAGGGTGGGGTATCGTGCTGTTTTGCTCAGGCAGCGTGATGGCATTCCAGATGCATCTGGGCATGAACCGTGCCGAAGCGCTGCCACGCGTTCTCTTCTGGAGCACGCTCATCTATCTTGCGATGCTGTTTTATTTTGACCAGCGCACCCGTATGCAAATGCCCGCGCTGGCCGAAGCCCGGCTGGCAGCACTGACGGCGCGCATACGCCCTCATTTTTTGTTCAACAGTCTGAATGCTGTGCTGGGTGTCATTCGCACAGAGCCGCTTCGTGCCGAAAAAGCATTGGAAGAACTCGCGGATTTATTTCGTGCATTGATGCGCGAAAACACGCAATTAACACTGCTTTCCGAAGAAATTGCACTGGCACGCCAATATCTATCCATCGAACATTTACGTCTGGGAGAACGTCTGCAGGTGCGTTGGCAGATCGACACCATCCCGCCGGATGCCCGCGTTCCACCTCTAATGCTCCAGCCCTTGCTGGAAAATGCCGTCTATCATGGCATCGAGCCACTGGAGAACCCAGGCGAAATTGTCATCACGATCCAACAGCAAGGCAACGACATGGTGCTGGAAATCATAAATCCCTACGATGCCCGCGTAGCATCACATGTCGGAAACCAGATGGCACTGAATAATATCCGCGAGCGACTCAGTCTGTTCTATGACCTCGAAGCCCGACTGGAGGCAGGGGCAGAGCAGCAAATATCAGGGACAGAAACATCACGGTATCGGGTACGAATGACCTTACCGTGCCGACATGGGTTCTCTTCATGACGATCACGCCCACGCCACTACGTTTGCTAATCGTCGATGACGAAGCACCTGCGCGTGCCCGTCTGCGTGACTTGCTGGGGGATATTGCGGCGGACTTACCTCACCGCATCGTGGATGAAGCTGCAGACGGTATCGAAGCACTGGAATGGCTGGCACAGCCAAATCATGAGGCGGATATCGTGCTGGTGGATATTCGTATGCCCAGACTCGACGGCATCGGATTTGCTCTGCAACTGACGGCTCGGGGTGAAGCACATTCAAAAGTGCCTGCCATCATTTTCACCACTGCCTACGATCAATACGCCGTTCAAGCCTTCGAGCTGAATGCCATCGACTATCTGCTCAAGCCGGTACGTGCAGCGCGATTGCTCGCTGCATTAAGCAAATTCGTTCGCCACCCATCACCTCCAGAGCCTCTGGTTTTTCGGGCTTTGGCACCCGAAGGACGACAACATCTGACCTCCACCGAACGCGGGCGTATCCTGCTGGTGCCCTTAGCCGATATCCTCTATTTGCGTGCCGAACAGAAATACGTCACGGCTCGCACCGCAGAACGTGAATATCTGATTGAAGAATCGCTCACCCATCTGGAAAGTGAATTCTCAACCTGTTTTTTGCGCATTCACCGCAACTGTCTAGTGGCACGAACGGCCTTGGCAGGTGTTGCACGAGAAATTCAATCCGATGGTGAAACAGGCTGGGTCGTATTGCTGCGCGATCTTTCGGAAAAGCTGCCGGTCAGTCGTCGGCAATGGCCACAAATCAAAGCCTTGCTGAAGGATGAAGCATGAACAAGGATGCCCGTCTGCCCATGGTGTTCTCTCATGCCAATGGCTTTCCTGCGCCGTGTTACGCCAAGATGTTCGGTGCGCTACAGGATGATTTCGACATTCGCTATCTGCCACGTTTGGCGCACAATCCAGCCTATCCGGTGAGCGATGGATGGCCTGATCTGGCTCAGGAACTGATCGACTTCATTGAACAAGGCACCCATCCTGTCGTAGGTGTGGGTCATTCGCTGGGAGGCTTTCTCAGCTTTCTGGCAGCGGCTCGCCGTCCTGATCTGTTTTCCGCACTCGTGCTGCTGGATGCACCCGTCATCGAAGCCTATCGTGCCCGAGCGTTGTACATGAGCAAGCGGCTGGGCTTCATCGATCGTGTCACACCCGCTCGCGCCACGCGCGACCGACGTCGACACTGGGCCACAGAAGCCGAAGCCATTGCTCATTTCAGAACCCGGAAACTGTTTCGTCGTTTCGATCCCGACTGTCTGGCCGATTATGTGCGTCATGGCACCATCACCACGCCTGAAGGATTGGCTTTGTGGTTTGATCCGGCCGTTGAAGCGCGAATTTACTGCACCATCCCGCATCGTGCCCATCGGCTGCTACCTGACCTCAACGTCCCCGCCGGCTTTATTGGTGGAAAGCAATCCACCGAACTGCGCATTTTTGGACTGGCTGCCATGAAAGGCCGATTACGAATGCGTCCCATCGAAGGCGGGCACCTGTTTCCTTTCGAACGTCCTTTGGAAACAGCCACTGCCATCCGTGAAATGGTGCAGGGCTTGTTGCGGGTTAAATAGTTTTTTTCCGCGCACGTGGATGTGCCGTGTCGTACACCTTTGCCAGATGTTGAAAATCCAGATGCGTATACACCTGTGTCGTTGCAATACTGGCGTGCCCCAACATGTCTTGCACGGCACGCAAATCACCCGAAGATTGAAGCAAATGAGAGGCAAACGAATGACGCAGCATGTGGGGATGCGCTTTATTCCCCGCTGCTTTCGCTCTGTTTGTCAGCCGCTGTTCGATGCTGCGTGCAGATAGCCGCCCCCCTCTCACACTGATGAACAAAGCCATTTCATCCGCTTTTGCAAGCTCATCACGACGCGCAAGCCATGCCTGAAGCGCATCGAGTGCGGGTCGCCCAACAGGCACAATACGCACCTTTCCGCGCTTTCCGGTCACGGTGACTTCTGCTGTGACGATATCGACATAGCCTGTCCCGCTGCATCCCGGCTGGCAATCGAGACCGGCCAGCTCAGACAGTCGCAAGCCCGATGAATAAAACAGTTCAAACATGGCCTGGTCGCGCAGACGCAGCAGTTCATCATCCGTCGCGTCATTTTCCAGCAACCCCACACATTGATCGACCGACAAGGCTTTTGGAAGGTCGCGACGACGCTTGGGGGCACGCAAACCTTCGCAAGGATTGACGCGCAACAACGTCGTTGTTTCTGTTTTATCGTTGCGCCCCAACCAGCGATAAAAGCCACGCCATGCCGAGAGCACCCGGGCAATCGAACGGGGTGAAAGCCCGGCGCCATGCAAACGCATCAGACACTGGCGAATATCGTGTGTGGCCAGTGATACCAGTGCGCTGGCCGAGGCTGTTTCGAGTTCCGTCAGCTTCAGTAATTGCTCAAGATCACGGCGATAAGCCGTCAATGTGGGGCGCGCCAGTTGCCGCTCATGGGCTTGTGCCGAGAGAAAATCGTCGATCAGCCGCTGCGCGCTGCCCGAGGCGATTGTCATTCGGGTTGTGCAAGCGTTCGCAACAGGGCGGCAGATACGATGTCGCCGATACGCTCCAGAAACAAGGTTCCCATTTCCGGATAGAAACGTTGAATATCCTCACTTCCCAGAATCAGCAGCCCCATCGATGCCTCGCCTTGGCGAAGGGGAATCAAAGCCAGTGAGCGAATACCACTACCCAGCCATGAAAGCGCAGCCAAGCCCGTGCTGGAACCGCAATAGGGATGCTTGAGCGTATCGGCAAAAGTGCGTGTCTCTTCATCCGCCAAAGATTGCTCAGGCAACTCATTCAGTGCGGTACTGTCCCACAACCTCAAGGCAACGTGAGGCACTGCAAAAGTCTCTTCGAGAGACTCATGCAATACACGCGAAGCTACGGTAAACGTATCCGCGCGCATCAAGGATAAATTCAGTTCGTGCAGTTTTTCTGAAATGGCATCATTTTCTTCACCGAACTGGATCAGCTCGGCCAACTTGGCTTCGAGCTGCTTGTTGCGATCACGCAAGGCCGTCAGTTGTCGTTCGGTAATGGAAACCGCACGTCCATTATGAGGATCCGTAATCACGATCTGCGCCAGGAGATCCGCATAAAGATTGAAGAAATCAGGATGTGCCTTGAGATACGCCGCCACATCATTGGCATCGAGTTCGATTTTCATGGAAGGTCTTTGTCCCTTTATTAACGTGAAATACAAAAATCAGGGTCGGGTTGAATTTATGAGCGTAGCGAACAAATCAGTAGCTGCCCCTTGAGGGGGCGTAGGCGGGGTTTCACGGAGCACAGCTCCGTGCCGTCGAAGCCGGACGGGTGGGGTGGGCGTGATGGAGTAACGCATATTTCATCCTCTGTGGGTGGAGATGGCTACCATGAAAGTTAGCGTGAAATACAAAAATCAGAGTCGGGTTGAAGCTTCGAGCGTAGCGAGCAAATCAATAGCCGCCCCTTGAGGGGCGGATGGGTGGGGTGGGCGTATCGGGTAACGATTATTTCATCCTCTGTGGGTGGAGCCGGCTACCATGATCGTTAGA
>CAYTHB010000122.1:0-4713 GCA_964437515.1 uncultured Sterolibacterium sp. | reverse complement strand
GCGCCTGTAGCTCAGTTGGATAGAGTACTGCCCTCCGAAGGCAGGGGTCGGACGTTCGAATCGTCTCAGGCGCGCCAGATTTCTTGTGCCGCAATTTCGCAAAAATTGAAACGGCAGCAAGACTGAAGCCCACTTTTTGGAGGCAACCATGCCCTTGTCACACCTGTTTGAGAATAACCGGCAATGGGCTGAACGCAAGCGTAACCAAGACTCAGAATATTTTAGTCGTCTTGCCGCACAGCAAAGCCCTGAATATCTCTGGATTGGTTGTTCGGATAGCCGTGTGCCCGCTAACCAGATTACTGGCCTCGCGCCGGGTGAAATCTTTGTGCACCGGAATGTCTCCAATCTCGTTGTTCATAGCGATCTCAACTGTTTGTCTGTCATGCAGTTTGCGGTTGATGCGCTCAAGGTGCGTCATGTCATGGTCGTGGGGCATTATGGTTGTGGTGGAGTGCGAGCCGCCTTCGAAGACCGGCGCTTGGGGCTGATCGATAACTGGCTGCGACATGTGCAGGATGTGCGCGAGAAACATCAGGTCATCCTCGACGAAGCACCGGAGAGCCAGCGGCTCGATCGTCTGTGCGAGCTCAATGTCATCGAGCAGGTCGCCAATGTCTGTCGTACGACGCTGATTCAAGATGCTTGGGCGCGGGGGCAATCGCTGTCGATCCATGGCTGGATTTATGGCATCGAAGATGGCCGCTTGCGTGAAACCGCTCTGGCCGCATCATCTTTCGACGAAGCGCAACGAAACTATCAGCGTGCGATTGATGAGGTTCGACGCCGTACGGGTATGACAGGCGCGGGCTGACGAAACAGAGGGTTATTCAAGCTCTGTTTGTTGAAATAGACCGGGGTCGATGCCGTTATCATCATTGCATCATGGCGGCAATTCGGTTTCGGTTTCATTCACTTCAATCTCTTGTTGCAGGGAGATGGACGGAAACGTGGATGCATGACACGATGCTGCTGAAAAGGTCAGCAATGACATCGCCACGGCATCGCATCGGATAAAACCTTGGATTTTTCTAACTTCAGCAGCAAGGATGCCATCATCTTGGCCATCATCGCGATTGCGATGTATGTGCTGGTATCGCTGTTGCGCTGGTGGTTGAACCGAAGACGTATCAAGCGCAATCAACGAGCACGGGCTCCCCGGCCTGTTGTTGAAACACCGGATTCTCCGGCGGAGCCTGCGCTCGAACAGGTGACACCCTCACCCGCCACACCTCGGGTGCGGCATGACATGGACGATGTGCCTCCTCACGCTTCCCGTTCTCGTGAGACACCGCCCAGTTTCAGCGATCATTTGTTGATCGTCCGGCTTGAAGCCGCTGTGGCGGAACTCAGACTGGAAGTGGCGGATCTGCGGGAAATGTTGACCGAACTTCAAACCACACGACACGTTTCCCCTCAATATGCTGAAGCCATGGTCATGGCGCGGCGAGGGCTCGATGCCCAATCCATTGCAGAACGTTGCACGATTTCGATTGGAGAGGCCGAACTGGTGGCCGCTCTCAGCCGCAACAGGCAGGAGTATGAGAACCATGAAGAAAACCTCGATGAACACTACTGAATCGGAACAAGGCGATACGTCGGCCGATGCCACCGAGAGCATATCGGGCGCAGAAACGGACACCCATGCATCCCCACCTACAGAGACTCATACCGATGATCTCAATCGGGGCTTGTTGTTGCGCGTGGGGATTGCCGTCGCCCTGATTGTTGCACTCTTGGGTGGCTTGGCGGTGCTGGATGACATGAATACACCCGTCAAGAAATCCGGCACCAGTACGGCTGTGGTTGCTTCAAGCCAATCTTCTTCGTCAGCAACGACTGCATCTCCACCAGCGATAGAAACGGAATCATCCTCAACGCCCGATGCTTCAAGCGTTCAAGTACCGCCATTGAATGCTGAATCAGAAACACCACCGCCTGAGCGTAGTGCTGCGGCAGAAGAAAGCAGCGAAGCCCCCACTGTCCCCGTCCCTGAAAGTACGCAGGCTACGCCTCCAGCACAGCGACCTTTGACGCGTCCGGCAACATCGCATCTGGCCATGATGCGTCCGAGCGATGCTGTTGCAAATCGTTTGCCGACTCCATCGGCATCACGCTCACCACAAGTGCTTGGCGCACCTCTCCATGCACCGGCCTCACGTCCGCTGTCCCAGTCACAATCTCAGCTGACTCCGCGTACAGCGACATCGGGTAGCATGTTGTTACAACTCGGCGTATTCACGAGTACTGCCCATGCGGAAGAGCTCCGTGCGAAACTGGAACTGAATGGCATCCCGGCACAAATCGAGTCGCGTGTACAGGTCGGCCCTTTCGCCAGTCGTGAGGAAGCTGAACAAATGCGCGAAAAATTAAAAAAATTGGGCATGGAAGGCGGGGTACTGGTCGCCACGAAAAAATAGGATAAGAATAGCGTTGCGTGATTCAGCAGTTTGTTCCAACTTCACCCTTTTTGAGTTAGGAGATCGGTATGAACATTGAAAGCCCCCGTTTCGGCACACTCAGCATCGAGCCCAGTAAAATCATCGAATTCCCGCTCGGTTTTGCCGGCTTCGAAAGCAGCAAACGCTTCACGCTTTTTCATCCGGAAGATCATGCGCCCAAATATTTCATCCTACAGTCGGTGGATGAGCCGGATCTGGCTTTTCAGATTACCGACCCTTCTCATTTTGGTTTCAGTTATGAAATCGAACTCAATGATGAGGAAAGCGCACTCATCAAGCTCTCTGATCCGGCGGATATTGCCGTCGCCGTCATCGTCTGGCGCGCCGCAGGGGAAGATGAATCAACGCCGCTGCGCGCCAATCTGAAAGCGCCCTTACTCATCAACATTAACGCCCAGCGCGGCTTGCAGCATGTCTTTACGAAATTGAACTGCACCTTGTCGGATTGTTAGCGCGAAACAACAAAACGGAGTCCGATTGAAGCTTCGAGCGTAGCGAGCAAATTAGTAGCCGCCCCTTGAGGGGCGGATGGGTGGGGTGGGTGTCTCGGGTAACGATTATTTCATTCTCTGTGGATGGAGATGGCCACCATGATCGTTAATTACACGCCAAAGATTGACGGAGAGTCTCATGCGTCGTGAAATCATCGAAACTTCATTGGCACCGGCGGCCATCGGTACTTATTCTCAGGCGGTTCGAGTGGGCGATAGTATTTATCTGTCAGGTCAGATTGGCTTGAATCCACAAAGCGGCACTTTGGAAGCAGGCTTTGAGGCACAGGTGGTGCGTGTTTTCGAGAATCTCAAGGCAGTGGCTGAAGCGGCGGGTGTCGATCTGGATCATGCGGTGAAGCTCAATCTGTATCTGACGGATCTGGCTAATTTCGCCCAGGTCAATGAAGTCATGGCGCGCTATTTTCAGCCACCTTATCCGGCGCGTGCTGCGGTGGGGGTCAAGGAATTGCCGCGCGGTGCGCTGGTTGAGGCCGATGCGATATTGGTCGTCTGATAAGGCAGGGGAGTGACGGGACGAGGGACGAAACCCCAGTCCAGCGCAAAAGCGGTCTGGGTTCCACCGGCGTTGGCGGCGCGGCTCGCCAAACTCGGGCTGTTGCGTGAGGCCGATCTGCTCTTGCACCTTCCTTTGCGTTATGAAGATGAAACGCAGCTGCATCACGTCGCCGAACTGCCGGAGTTGCCGCGAGGCGAGCCGGTGCAGTTTGAAGTCGAAGTCCTTTCAACGGAAATTGCTTTTCGCCCTCGTCGCCAACTCATCAGTCGCGTGCACGATGCGCGGGAGCACGCGTCAGGGGCAGAAGTAGGACGCGGCTTGCTGATTGTTCGGCTGGTCAATTTTTATCCGAGCCAGCAAAAACAGTATGCCCCCGGAAGCCGCTTGCGCTTGTTTGGTGAAGTGCGCGATGGTTATTTCGGTCTGGAAATGGTGCACCCCCGCGCTGTAGCCGTTACTGAAGAAACCCCGTTACCCGAGGCCTTGACGCCGGTGTACCCCACGACGGCGGGTGTGTCGCAGCTCGCCTTGCGTCGTTTGATCGAACGCGCACTGGAAAAAATTCCGCTGACGGAAACCTTGCCAGAAGAAATTCTGCTTGCACAAAAGCTACCCGGTTTTGCAGAGGCTTTGCGCTGTCTGCATCAACCTCCGGCCGTGCCTTCATCCGCCATGACGGAATCCCTGCAACACAAAGCATGGGAGCGGATACGCTTCGACGAGTTGCTCGCGCAGCAGTTGTCTTTACGCCGTGCGCATACCGAACGGCGCACGCAGCATGCCCCGTCATTCGATGAGGCCAGAGGCGACACGCTCATCACAAAGTTTCTGGCACAACTGCCGTTTTGTCTGACCTCGGCGCAACAGCGCGCATGGCAGGAAATCCTCAGTGATTTGAAACAGCCCTGGCCCATGCAACGCCTGTTGCAAGGCGATGTCGGCAGTGGAAAAACCGTGGTGGCAGCACTCGCTTTGTTGCAAGCGGTGGCCGGCGGCTGGCAGGGTGCGTTGATGGCACCGACAGAAATTTTGGCGGAGCAGCATTATCGCAAATTGCTTCAATGGCTCACGCCACTGGGAATTGAAGTGGCGTGGCTCTCCGGCAGCCTGAAAAAATCACAGAAGATGACGATGGCGGAAGCCGTTCGCAGTGGTCGTGCTGCCGTGGTGGTCGGAACCCATGCCTTGATCGAAGAAGCCATCGACTTCGATCGCCTGGGGGTGGCGGTGATCGACGAGC
>CAYTHB010000121.1:0-4883 GCA_964437515.1 uncultured Sterolibacterium sp. | reverse complement strand
CATTGCTGTCGATGGTGCAGATGCCCGGCGGAATTCCTGTCGCGACCTTTGCCATTGGTGAGGCGGGGGCGACCAATGCCGCGCTGTTTGCGATTTCCATGCTGGCACTCAATGACGCAGAAACTGCGACGAAGCTGAAGGATTTCCGTCAGCGTCAAAAGGCCAAAGTGCTGGCTAAAACGCTGGAACTGCCGTGAATCCGGGGCGCGACTTGGAGCGTGCCGTCACGTTGCTGCGTGCGGGCGAACTGGTCGCATTTCCTACCGAAACGGTTTACGGCTTAGGCGCAGATGCGAGCAATCCACAGGCCGTCGCAAAAATATTTGCCGCCAAGAGGCGACCCGCCGATCATCCACTGATTGTTCATTTGCCGGGCGCAGATGCGCTGGCATATTGGGCACGCGATATTCCTGAGGCGGCACACCAACTGGCTGCCGCCTTCTGGCCAGGGCCACTGACCCTGATTCTCAAACGTGCATCGCATGTCCTCGATGCGGTGACGGGTGGGCAGGATACCGTTGGCCTGCGTGTTCCCGATCATCGCTTAGCACTGGCTTTGCTACGTTCGTTTGATGATGACGATCTTGCTACTGTCGACACCCACATCGACGGCACCCCTGTTACAAAACGTGCCGGTATTGCCGCACCCTCAGCCAATCGTTTTGGCCGCATCAGCCCAACGACCGCCATGCATGTTCACGAGGAACTCGGAGAACAGGTGGGACTCATCCTCGATGGGGGGCCATGTGGTGTTGGTATCGAATCCACCATCGTAGATCTGACAGGGACTGCTCCACGCATTCTCCGTCCGGGAGGTATTAGTGCGGCAGATCTGGCGCAGGTACTTGGGGCTGAGCCGGAAACCCGCTCAACCCCCTCAATAACGACTGAACTACCCCGTGTGTCTGGCTCATTGAAAGCACATTACGCTCCGAATACGCCACTACGCCTGTTGCCGACTGAAGAATTACACGACGCGCTTCTGGCCTTGAGCCCGGGCGAACGTTGTGCCGTGCTGGCGATGGGAAACCCTCCCGGCAATCTGTCACAAGACGTTTTATGGCAAAAGGCTCCCGCAAATGCAGCGGCGTATGCGCATGACTTGTACACCACGCTGCGACGAATGGACGCTTCTGCTTGTGATTTCATGCTGATCGAACAGCCACCCGAAGGATTGGAATGGCGTGCGGTCATGGATCGATTGCAACGGGCTGCCTGCGGCTCAGGATTGGGCAGCGAAACTCCATAATCTCACTTAATTACCATCACTTCGCCGACCGTGGCGGCGATGAGATAAATGTGTTTTGTAACGCTAGTCCTCTATCGGGTGCTGGCTCTATCGCAGCTTGAGAAGCTCAGAATTTTGCGCTCAGACCCACGGAACCCAGATCGACATCGGTAACCCCAGTCGTGTTCTCACGACCAATTCGAGGATATTTTTCGAATTCAGCGCGCAAACCGAAAACCTTATTGACCTTGTAGCTCGCACCAAAACCATACGTGGGGATGATTCGGTGCTCTGTCGCATTACCCCATGTGCCAAAACCCGCGCCACTATCATGCGAACGCATTTCGGCACGCATCAAGCCCAGTTTTCCGAGAAAAGACCAACGATCATTGATCGGAAAGGTACCCACGCCAGCCACATTCCAGCCGCTGATCTTTGAAACACGCGTATATGAAAAGGGTTCGAAGGTGGTATTAAATGTACCGCTTCCCGTGATGCCATTGCCTAGATTCGTGGGAGGGATGACGGTTTGTATAGCGGCAAGAAAGTGGGTGTTGTAAGTGCTTTTGCCCAGATCGACATATCCGCCCTCAACCGACCAGTTCGGTGTGAACTCATATCCCATTTGCAGCTTGAAAGCGTCATTCGAGTTGTTCTGGGAGGCATACATATCCTTGATCGCCAAACCACTATGACCAATGAAATTGGTATTGGTTTTGTACAGCGCCGAGTGGTCGATGTGGGATTGGCCGATGGACGCCACGAAATAGGTGTCTGTCGTCATTTCAAGTGCATGACCCGATGAGGCGAACGCCAGCAGGGCAAGAAGGACAGCATGTCGTTTCATCGCGACTCCACAGAATGATCGATCAAATGAAGCCGCGATGTTACCAAAATTCACTTCATTTGCGCCGTTAATGTCGCAGCAACAGAACATTTGACCCAATCTTGGAGCCTCGATTGGGTAGGCGCAATAAAAGACACCTTAAAAGTATTCTTTTCTGGAAGAACGATTGGATCGTAATCTATTCTAATGAGAGGTGCACGAGTTTAACCTAGAAACCGTAGTTGGACGCCTTCGAGTGTGCATTTTGTGGGTTGTCTGGCAAGGCGCGATGAGGCGCATGGCCACTCCCTGCAACGAAGAGCAACGCGGACAGACGGCCCACAAAATGTGCAATCGACGGCGTAGCGGTCTCACCCGCAAGGTGAAGTTGATCAATAACGAAAAACATACAGCATGACTGGCGTTTGTAATGATAATAAGCGGTCAACTGCGGTTTCTAGGTTTAATGATCTCAGCGAAAGGAGGTGTCATCATGGTGTTCCATCGACTCGACTTTTCCAAGGCCTCTCCCGGCGGCTATGCGGCCATGGCAGCGCTGCAAGCCCATGTGGAAGGAGCAGGACTGGAACACAAGCTGCTTGAGCTGGTGAAAATGCGTGCTTCACAGATGAATGGCTGTGCTTTCTGCATTGACATGCACAGTAAAGATGCACGGGCATCCGGTGAAACCGAGCAACGTCTTTATCTGCTGAATGCCTGGCGTGAAGCGCCCATCTATACCGCCCGTGAACGTGCCGCACTGGCATGGACGGAGGCGGTGACCCAGCTTGGGAAGGAGGGCGTTCCCGATGCGATGTACGATCAAATGCGTGTGCAGTTCAGCGACAAGGAACTGGTCGATCTCACGCTGGCGATTATCGCGATCAATGGCTGGAACCGGCTGGCAATTTCATTTCGCTCCGAGCCAGGGCATTATCAACCTGGTGATTACAAGAAATAAGTGCTTGGATCGCATCAGCTTTTCATGGCGACGTGTCGTCCGGCACGTCGTCCGCTGAACAGACCATCCGCGAGTGACAGGCCGCTGATGTAAGTGTGTGCACACAGCCCAACCGCGTTTCGCCCGGCGGCGTAGAGTTTGGGAATGATGGTTCCGTCTTCACGCGTGACTTGGCCGCTTTCCTCATCGACGCTGAGTCCGACAACGAACATTTCAGCTTTGGATTGACAAAGAAGGCGATACGCTTTCAGAAAATATCTAATTCGGTATACTTGGCCTATGAGTTCCTCATTTCGCCAAGAACGTCCGCTGCACTGGATGGGTTCCGCCAAGCGCGACCTGCTGAATTTTCCCAGCGACGTGGTCGGTGATTTCGGCTATGGCTTGGGTGTCGTGCAGTTGGGTGGCCAACCACCGACAGCGAAACCTTGGAAGGGCGAAGGAGCAGGCGTGTTCGAATTGGTCGAGGATCATCGTGGTGACACCTACCGAGTAGCTTACACGGTGCGGTTCGCGAAAGCGGTATATGTGCTGCATTGCTTTCAGAAGAAGTCGCCATCGGGTATCCGAACTACGAAGACCGACATCGACCTGATTCACGAACGATTGAAATTGGCTCGCAATGACTACGAGGTACGCTATGGGAAAGAAGACTGAACAAGTGGACGTGGGTACAGGGGATGTATTCAAGGATCTCGGCTTTGCCGATGGCGATGAACGCAGGCTGCGCACGCAACTGGCAATGCGAATCAATGACCTGATCAAGGAACGAAAGCTCACCCAGACGGTGGTTGCCGGAATTTTCGGCATTCCCCAGCCGCACATTTCCGAATTACGGAATTACAAGCTCAGCCGTTTTTCGTCCGAGCGTCTATTGCACTTCATCACCCAACTTGACCGGGACGTAGAGATCGTGATTCGCCCCAAGGCGGCAAATCATGTGGCGGGCTTGGTATCAGTACTGGTGGCAGTCTGACGACGGCTCGCACAGTCATCAGCGCAGGCTTTCATCAACAGCACGCTTGTCGATCAAGTCATCGTGCTACTTTTCGTGGCGACGTGTCGTCCGGCACGTCGTCCGCTGAACAGACCATCCGCGAGTGACAGGCCGCTGATGTAAGTGTGTGCACACAGCCCAACCGCGTTTCGCCCGGCGGCGTAGAGTTTGGGAATGATGGTTCCGTCTTCACGCGTGACTTGGCCGCTTTCCTCATCGACGCTGAGTCCACCTAAAGTCAATGTGGGGCAGGGAAATTTTGAACCGATACTGATATCGATGGCATAGTAGTTTCCGTTGCCGATCGCGACACGGTATTTGTCGGGTTTGGCATATTCGTCGGGTAATTCGTCCCGGATGCGCAGATTGTAGTCGTCCAATGTTTGAGTAAGCGAGGTGACCGGTACACCGATCCGGTTTGCAATGGCGGGTAAAGAGGCGGCTTTCACGGTGCAACGGAAGATGTACATCAGGCTCATCAGTTTTTGCACGAGGGCGAGGGTTTTGTCGTTGCGTAGTTGCGCCCAGGCTTCATCCATCAGAGACTGATCGAGTATCAGCCAGCCACGCCCCCCACTTTTTTCCAGCATCTCATCCGCGACCGTCGCGCCATAAAGGGCTTCGTTGCATAAACGCTGTCCCTTGTTCCCCACCGCAATCGCCTTGAGCCAGGCGTGAGGCGGCGCGTAAAAACGCCAATAGGTCAGGCGGTCAATACGTCCTGTGCCTGCACCCTGAGCCAAACCAAGACGAATGCCGCTGCCGTTGCAATCCTCGCCAAGGGCGTGAGGGGTCAGCATGCGATGTCCGGTCGCTTGTTCGACCATGGCTTTGTTGAAAACGAAGCCGCCGGCACTCAGCACGATCCCTT
>CAYTHB010000120.1:0-5298 GCA_964437515.1 uncultured Sterolibacterium sp. | reverse complement strand
TTAAAGTTTGCTCGCCCCATTCGACGGCGATGGCATCGGGGGTGAGTTGGGCTTGGCGGTTGAGAGGGAACGTCAGGGGCTGCGTCAGGTCGTAGGCGGCGGTGGTGGTGGCGTTGTGGGTTTCGAGGAGGGTGTGGCGTGCGGCCGCATCGAGTAATGACAAACGGGTATGTGGCTGTGTCAGGTCATACTCAGGCTGCAACATTTCTGCCAGCACCTGCGGGTAGCACGCCAGCCAACGCTGCACAGTGGCAGGTTCAAACAAATCGCTGACATAGAGCAAATCCCCTGCATACGCTCCCGTCGTTGCGTCTTCATGCAGCATCAGCGCAAGATCAAACTGTACGGCCAGCGGAGGAATATCGAAGGGGGTCATCGTAAGATCGGCCAGGCTGATCGCGGGCTGGGGGGTATTCTGCAAGGCAAACAAGGTCTGGAAGATCGGGCTGTAAGCCAGGCTGCGTGGCGGCTGTACTACTTCAAGCACTTGCTCGAAAGGCACATCCTGATGACTGTAGGCAGACAAGCTCATGTCACGCACCTGCTCAAGCAATTCGCTCAACGTCTGTTTCCCCGCGCTCGCCAGCCGTATCCGCATTGCCAGCGTATTGACGAAGCAGCCAATCAGGCCTTCGATCTCACGGCGATTGCGCTGGGCGACCGGCACGCCGATGAGCAAATCATCCTGCCCTGCCAGACGACCCAGCACGATCGCCCAGGCGGTCAATAAAGTCATGAACGGGGTCACCGCCTGCTGCCGGGAAAACTCACGAACACGCTGACTCAAACCCACCTCCAGACGCAGGGGGAGCGCAGCACCCGCATGGCTTTGGCGCGCTGGACGCGCATGATCCGTGGGCAATTCCAGCAAGAGCGGTGCGTCGGCGAGTTGCGTTTGCCAATAGTGCAGTTGCGCCTCATCCAGCAGACGGGTGCGTTGCCAGACGGCAAAATCTGCGTATTGCAACGGCAGAGGCGGCAAGCATGACTGTGGTTCGCCCTGCCCTGCGACTGCTGCCGCGTAGAAGCTCGCCAGTTCCTGCGTCAGAATGCCGATCGACCAGCCATCCGCGACAATGTGATGCAGGGTCAGCGCAAACAGATGCTCATCCTCCCCTAGGCGCAACAACAAACCACGAATCAAGCCCCCCTGCTCCAGCACAAAAGGCAGTGCCGCTGCTGCACGCAACGCCTGCTCGATGGCTGCATTCCGTTGCGCTGCGGGCAAACCCGACAAATCTTCAGCACGCAAGACAAAATGGCTCTGCTGCGCCGGCATGATGCGTTGCTCGACCTGCCCAGTACCGGCATCCGTCACAAACTGCGTGCGGAGCACTTCATGCCGCGCCACGATGCAGTTCAACGCAGTTTGCAAGGCGGCCGGCTGCAAGCATCCTTGGAGGCGCAAGCCTCCGGCGATGACATAGGCCGCCCCTGCCCCAGCACCTTCGAGCTGTTCGATGAAGCAGAGCCGCTGTTGTGACCATGACAAGGGCAACGGTTGACTGCGATCGGCGGGCTGCAGGGGTAAATCAGCATGCCATGGTGCTGCATCTTGCAGGCAGCGTGCCATGGCATCCAGACGCGGGAATTCAAAAATCTCCTGCAACGTCAATTCACGTCCAAAACGCTGTTGTATCCGCGTCGCCAGTTGTACCGCTGTCAGAGAATGGCCGCCCAGTGCGAAGAAATCATCCTGACGACCCACCCGCACCACCGAACCCGCCAGCACTTCAGACCAGATCGCTGCCAGCATGCTTTCCGTTTCGCCTTGCGGCGCGACATATTCATCGCCCCGTGAAATGCCGCTCGTCTCTGGCGCAGGCAAGGCCTTGCGATCCAGCTTGCCATTGGGCGTGAGCGGCATCTTTTCCAGCACCACATACGCGGTCGGCAGCATGTAGCTGGGCAACTGCGCCGCCAGTTGAGTTTGCAGGTGCTGGAGCAGATGCGCTTGCTGAGCAGCTGGTGTGTACAAGCTCAGATAGGCGACCAGCCGCGGCTCAGTCGTTGTGTCTGTACGCAGCAGCACACCCACCTCACGCACCTCGGGCAAACGCAGCAACTGCGCTTCGATCTCACCCAGCTCGACGCGAAAACCGCGCAGCTTCACTTGATGATCGTTACGCCCTAGATATTCGATTTCACCTTGCGCGTTCCAGCGGCCTAAATCCCCGGTGCGATACATGCGCGCGTCGGCATCCGCGGGCTGCACAAACGGGTCAGGCAAAAAACGCTCGGTCGTGAGCTGCGGGCGATGAAGATAGCCGCGCGCCACCCCGAAGCCCGCCACATAGATTTCCCCTGTCACGCCAGGTGGTACTGGCTGCAAGGCAGCATCCAGAAGGTATACCCGTGTATTGGCCAGCGGTTTGCCGATCGGGATGACTGAGGTTTCGTCCGCGTGGCAAACGTGCAGGGTGGTGCACACCGTCGCCTCCGTCGGCCCGTAGGCATTCAACACGCGCCGCGCCACACCGTCTCTTTCCCGCGCCCAGTCTTGTACCAGGGCGGTCGAACAGACATCGCCCCCCACCAACAAGACCTTGAGTGCGGCCAACTGCTGGCTAGCACCTTCAGGCAGCGCGGCCAGCGCCACGGGCGGCAGCAAGGCATGGCTAATCTGCCGCTGCTGCATCAGCTGCAACAGCGGCTCGCCGGGCATGAGTGCCTCACGCCGTGCCAGATGCAGCGATGCCCCGCTCGCCCACGCCATAACGATTTCCCATGTGCAGGCATCAAAGCTCACGGAGGCAAATTGCAGCACACGGCTATCGGCTTGCAACTCCAGCGTCGCCATTTGTGTGACGGCAAGGTTCACCAGCCCACGATGCTCCAACATCACGGCTTTAGGCTTGCCCGTGGAGCCGGAGGTATAAATGACATACGCCAGTTGCCGCATGCTTACTCCAAACTCAGCCGGTTTGAGGTTGGCAGTTGCCAGCGCCTGCAACTGCTCTTGAGTCACCACGCTATCCACCGCCAGCCATACACAACTCGCCGCACTGAACTGCGTCAGCAAGGGCTTGAGACTTTCCTGCGTCAACACGATGACTGGAGCCGCATCCTCCAGCATCCAGGCGATGCGCTCAGACGGATAATCGGGGTCGATCGGCAGATACGCGCCACCGGCCTTGAAGATGCCGAGTATCCCCACCAGCATGTCGATACCGCGTTCCAGACACAGCCCGACGACGCTATCGGCAAGCACGCCTTGCTGGCGTAACAAGCGGGCGAGCTGATTGGCACGCGCATTCAGCTCTGCATAAGTCAGTGTCTGTTGTTCAAATTGCAGGGCGAGAGCCTCGGGTCGAGCTTGAGCATGGGCTTCAAACAGCGCGTGTATGCCTGCATTTGCAGGAATATCGACGGTCGGTGCCGTGGCTTGGGCAATCAAGGCCGCACGCTGCGTGGCATCGAGCAGCGGCAGTGCGGCGAGAGATTGCGCGGCGTAACGTGGTTCACAAAATGCCTGAAGCAAAGTCTGGAAATAGCCCAGCCAACGTGCCAATGTGGCATGACGAAACAAGTCGGTGGCGTATTCGAGTTCGCCACTCAGACAACCGTCGGCGGTTTCCTCAAGAATCAGCGTGAGATCGAAATGCGCCCCATGACGCGGCAATGGGCAAGGGCTCAAACTCAACTGCGGCAATTCAATCTGCAAGGCGGGCGTGTTTTGCAAGACCAGCATGGTCTGGAACAGGGGCGCATGGCTCTGGCTGCGCGGCGGCTGGAGCGCATCAACGACCTGTTCGAAGGGCATGTCCTGATGTTCATGTGCGGCCAACCAGCGTGCACGCACATCTTGCAGCAGCTCCCTCAAGCTGAGTTCGGCAGATACCGGCAGACGCAAGGCCAAGGTATTCACAAAAAAGCCGATCAGCCCTTCCAGCTCCGTCCCTTGCCGCTGCGCACAGGGAACACCGATGACCACTTCATCCTGCCCTGCCAGACGCCCCAGCAACACCGCCCAGGCCGCATGCAAAACCATGAACAGGGTGACCTCATGACGACGCGCCAATCCCTGCAAAGCCGCGGTCAGGTGCGCATCGAGATGCAGCGGGAGCGTCGCCCCCTGATAGCTTTGCTGCGCAGGACGCGGGAAGTCCGTGGGCAAATCCAGCAAAGCCGGCGCACCCGCCAGATGCTGCTGCCAGAACTGCAGTTGCTGCTGCCAACGGGGTTCAGCAGCCCGGAATTGGCGGCGTTGCCAAAGCGCATAGTCGGCATACTGCAAGGGCAAAGGTGGCAGCTCCACAGGCTGTCCCTGAGCATAGGCGGCATACAGGCTCGCCAATTCACGCGTCAGAATCGCCAGCGACCAGCCATCCGCAACGATGTGATGCATCACCAGACACAGCACATGATTGAGCCCTGCGCTGTCCAGACGATACAGAACCCCGCGGATCAAGGGGCCTTGCGCGAGCTCGAAGGGAGTGAGCGTGGCCTGTTCCAGCAGGCGTTCAAGCTCTGCCGCTCGCTGCGTCTCGGGTAAGCCGGACAAATCCGTATCATCCAGTTGGAATGCCTGCGCTGCGCGGATACATTGATGCACCGCAAATTCCGTCGGTTCCGCAGATTTCGCAGATGTATTCACGCTAAAGACTGTGCGGAGAATTTCATGCCGCGCGATGATCGCGTCGAGTGCTGCTTGCAAGGCCACACGATCGAGTACGCCACGACACTGCAAGGCTCCCGTAATGTGATAGGCACTGCGCGCCGCCCTGCTGCCCTGCTGTGCGTAACGATCAATGAACCACAAACGCTGCTGCCCCCACGAAAGAGGCAAGAACGCATGCTGTGCGCGTTCTTGTGGCGCAAGGGAGCGCAAGCCAATGTCAGCGGTATCCGCTGGTATTGCTTGCCTTTGCACTGCAGTCGCAAATGTCTGCAAACGCGGATGCTCGAAGATCAGGCGCAAAGCGATTTCACGCTGCAGCACACGGCGAACCCGCGCCACCACACGCGCGGCAAGCAAGGAATGTCCGCCCAAGGCAAAGAAATCATCCTGCCGTCCGACGCGCTCGACCTGCAACACCTCCTGCCAAATTTCCGCCAGACGCGTTTCGATCTCGCCTTGCGGGGCTGCGTAGCTGCGTTGGCTGTGCGCTGCCTGCGGCAGGGGCAGTGCCTTGCGATCGAGCTTGCCGTTGGCGGTGAGCGGCATGCTTGCGAGTGGCACATAGAGCGCCGGGATCATGTACTCGGGCAGGCGGATTTGCAGGTGGGCTTGGAGGTGGGCTTGGAGGCGGGCGGCAAGCGCGGGGCTATTCTCCCCCTCTCCCCCACCCTCTCCCA
>CAYTHB010000119.1:0-5338 GCA_964437515.1 uncultured Sterolibacterium sp. | reverse complement strand
AGCTGGCGTAAGCGGGTTGTTTTTTATGGAAATGAATTTTTCAGGGGCGACTATTTGGAGTAATTGCCACCAAAGGTGGTGTTGGAAAAACGACGTTGAGTGCGAATATCGGTGCGTTGGTGGCTGATATGGGATTGCGCGTCCTGCTTGTGGACGCGGATATTCAGGCTTCGCTCTCGAAATTTTACAAGCTGAAGCACCAGGCCCCGCTGGGACTCACAGAGGTCATCAAGACCGGGCGAGTTTCCGAGGAGTGCATCTCACAAACTGAGTGGGATCGTCTGGACATCATCTTGTGTGACGCCCCGCGTCGGCAAATTTCCGGGGATCCGAATGCCTCGGATATTGAACGCTCGCTGCAATCGCGCATGGACATGCCAATGATCCTGCGGCGAGCCTTGCGATCACCAATGGTTGAAGAAAATTACGACGTGGTTGTGATTGACACGGCAGGTTCCCAAGGGCCTTTGCTGTTCACTGCTGCGTTGGCAGGCCACCAACTGATAACACCGGTTCTTCCGGAGACGCCCTCTGCCAGAGAGTTTCGTTCCGGGACACTGGAACTGTTGCGGAAATTGGGCGAAGCGGAAGCCCTTGGAATTCGCCCAGGCCCGGTCACTGCCATCATCAATCGTGCAGACCGAACAAACGATGCAAGCCTCGTGATGTCAGAAATCCGCCAGTCCTACCTGGACTTCGCTGGCCAGGTTCGTGTTGCAAATACGGTTGTACCCAGTGCCGTTGTGTACAAGGAATCTGCAACAGCGCAAACCCCTGTTCACCAGATGCGCTCTGCCAGCGGTGCTAGGGCCTACACCACGATGCACGATCTGGTTTGGGAATTGATACCGAACCTGCATGGTGTTTATGCGGGCGGCATTATGGATGAACACGATCAACAGCCCTCTACAAAGCCAGCAGACGGAGGGAACGGTGATGAGTAAAGGCAACTCCAGACCCAGGCTACCAGGTGACGCTTCTGTGGCTGATTTCACAAGATCACAGCAGCGGCGTGATGCGATGTCCGGAAAAGTCAGAAACCTCAAGCCCGAGGAGCTGCAACAACTGGTCAGGCAGCACATGACAACCAACCCTGTCCCGGACAACACGGATCGTCTGGCCATTGAAATGGAAGGTCAGATTCAGCTCCGCGTCACCGACATTGACCCCTACGACAAGAACCCAAGGCAGGCCCAGAACGAGCAATACGAGGCGATCAAGGAATCCATCCGCAGTAGCCGGATGTTGTCGCCGCTGGTTGTTACGAAACGACCAAATTCCTCCAGGTACATGGTTTGTGCCGGTGGAAATACCCGTCTGAAGATACAGACCGAACTATGGTTAGAAACTCAGGATCCTCGGTTTGAGTACATACTTGCGAATTACCGTCCCTGGGAATCCGAACTGAAGGTACTCGCGGCCCACGTCGCCGAAAACGAGCTTCGCGGCGGAATGATTTTTTGGGATAAGGCGCGTGGCATCTGGTCGATGAAGGCCGAACTGGAACAGGAGCGCGGCCATTCGCTCTCCCTGCGGCAGTTACACGATGCGTTGCGTGGGCATGGGCTGACGGTATCCATTGCACTGCTATCTTATTACAGCTTTGCCCTCGATAAGGATGCTGTTGAGCATAGTGCTGAGTAATTGGCATTGGAAGAGACGTGGCCCTTGGCCGCGTCTCTCTTTGCTTGATATGGCGGCAGAAAGCCTATCTCTTCAAATTCTTATATCACCCGAATGGTTCATCGCCATTTTGGGCGAGCTCCTTGCGGGTGTCGAAAGGAATGTATGAAACACCTCAAAACCCTCGGGGAGTATGTTGGCCACTTGGCCGTTGGCGCAGCGATGTTCGCAGCACTGTTGGTGTTCGGTGGCGTCGTAAACTGGCTCGTGCATTGGCTCGGGCCGACGATTGGCGATAAGGCATTCACTGATTTGATGGTGGTTGTCGAACGTGTCATACTGTACGCGGACATCGTGTTCATCTTGTGGTGGGCGATTTTCTCAACGTACAAGGCGATCAAGGAGATGATGAATCATGAATGACTTCATTCAAGGCTTCATCAAGGGCGCGAAGGAAACCCCAAAGGGGTTCTTTGCACCGGTTATTGCACTCTGGCGGTTGTTGGTGGGTGTTTCCGAATCCCTGACTGGGGACAAGGTTCAACGCAACGCATGAGTAGGCATTAGATTTATCCAAGCCCCGGTCGGCTCGTCGAGCCACCGGGTTTTTATGTTTGTTATACTTTCGATGCAGTCTGTTGGTTTTATTCGAGTGTCCGGCAACGGATCCTGGCATAAGCCCAAGTGGCAACCGGTCGTTCCTCGTTTTGTGGATTTCGAGAGAAAAATCCATCCCTTTCAAAATCGTTAAGCCCCTGCAAACGATGCCATACGGCGGGGCAAAGTCATCGAACAGTCTCTCCCTCGATACTGCCACAGCGCACACTGAAGTAGTCCCTCGATAGAGCTGTTTCACCGCGATCTGCCTGAACAGCAATCGTGTTTTCAGCAACCTGACGGCCCGTTGATTGCCCTGTGCATTCAACGGGCCTTCCGTCTGTTTTTTTCTTCCCATTGGGGGTTCTGCTCCCATTGGGAGTGGTGCCTCCGTGGGGTTTGTTTTTATCTCAACCAGGGAGTCACCCATCATGTCCATTACCATTCCAGGAGTTCTTACCATCAAGTCGATCGAGGGCGCACGATGCGTTTTTTCGGTCGGCGATCTGCGTACCGAAGTCGGCGAGTTCCGAATCAAGGACGCGCTGCTTGATGAGTACGAGCCCGGCCAATACACCGGCAGGTTCGTCATCAGCAACATTTACCCATCCAGTTACACATGGCGCGGTCGTGTCTCAATCGAGATTCGTGCCCGTCTTCAGGAGATGATGCTCGATGAAGTTGAGCTTGTTGGGCCGCTGGATAACAGCGTACCGGCGATTGAGCCTGATCCTTTGGATGAAGAATCAGGGACAGCAAAGACCAAGACGCTCGATGCGCCACGGTCTGAAACTACCCCTGAAGAGCCTGCCGTTAAACATGGCTCTGATTCAAAACCGGCTGAAGGTGTCAATGGCCAACTAAACTGACCCACCTCTGGCCATTAATTTTGACCCACATCAGGGTGGCCAAATGGCCAGAAATACAGATAGGGTTCCCAGCCTTTTGGCGAACAGGGAACCGTTCTGATGATGAGGTGGAACGTGATACACAAAATCAAGTCATTACACGACGACGGCAAAGGTCTTTCCATTCGGGCCATTAGTCGTGAGCTGGGAATTTCCCGCAACAGCGTGCGCAAATACCTGCGCCAGGATGAAACAGCCATTGGCCGGAAAATGGATGACCCCAGCCGCAGCAAACAGCTGGATGTCTATCGTGGATATCTGGTCAGTCTGTTGGCCAGTTTCCCCGGACTCAGTGCGGTCAAGATTGCCCGCAAGCTCAAGGAGAAGCTGGGCAAGCTGCCAGCGTCTGAGCGCAGCATCCGTCGTTACGTCAGCGCACTGAAGGAAGAGGTTGCCAGCGGCCAGCACCGCTACTACGAGCCGGTGGTCAATGAGATTCCGGGTGTACAGTGCCAGGTCGATCCGGGGGAACTGCGCAACGTGCTGATCGGCGGCGTGGAAACGGTGGTGCACTTTGTTGTTTTTGTGCTGGCGTACTCGCGGCTGATGTATGTGGGCCTGTCGTTTAAACCGCTGTCAGTTTCCCATCGCATCACTTGCTCGTTCATGTCGAAGGCTCCCTCAGATATTGGTAGAGCGTTTCCCGGCTGATTTTGTATTCACGGGCCAGGGCTGATTTCTTCTCACCGGATGCCGCACGTCGGCGTAATTCACTGGCCTGCTCATCGGACAGGGCTTTCTTGCGGCCCCGGTATGCGCCCCTCTGCCTGGCCAATGCGATACCCTCACGCTGGCGTTCCCGGAGGAGTGCGCGTTCAAACTCAGCAAATGCTCCCATCACGGAGAGAAGAAGGTTCGCCATCGGCGAATCCTCGCCGGTGAACGTCAGACACTCCTTGATGAACTCGATCCGTACCCCGCGCTTTGTGAGCCCTTGAACCAGGCGACGCAGATCATCCAGGTTTCGTGCCAGGCGATCCATGCTGTGCACCACCACGGTATCGCCATCCCGCACGAATGCGAGAAGCTCCTTCAGCGCAGGCCGATCGATGTCCTTCCCCGATGCCTTGTCGGTGAACGTCCTGTCCAGAGTAACGCCATCAAGTTGCCGATCCGTGTTCTGGTCGAAACTGCTAACCCTGATGTAAGCGACGCGCTGACCCTTCAAGACCACCTCCTGATGCAATTCTGTCAGGATGAAATCTATAACATGCTATGCTGTGTGTCAATTATTCAGGAAACAAACCCTAACTTGACGTTTTAACACGGATGCCTTACGTCAGCTTGGAGTATGCTTTAATCTGACACATTGCGATGGAGATGAGGCTGGCGTCTCGGAAAAACAGAGTACGTTGACTGAAGGCATGGCAAGCAGGATGTAAAAAGCCGGATGTAAAAGATTTACATAGTTTTACATCGTGCTACCATCGAGCCATCGAATGGAGGACGTGTTATGGGATTGCATGTGTCGTTACCGCAGGAACTGGAAAGGCTCGTTCACCAAGAGGTTGAAACCGGCATGTATGGCAGTGCAAGCGAGTTGGTGCGGGAAGCCTTGCGTGATTTTTTCGACCACCTGGCAGGGCGAGAACTGGTAGACATGAAAGAGCTTCGCCAGGAAATGCAGGCGCGGCGGCAACGGGCGACAAGCAGCCTCGATCATTTGCAGGGCGTTGAGGAAGCCTTCAAGGAATTGTCTGAGAAGCACGGGCTTGAGGCATGACCTATCGCGGTCTCTTTACGGAAGAAGCAAAGGCCGAACTCGATCACGAGATTGCTTATTCAAAAGAGCGTTGGGGTGCGAGGCAGGCGGCTGTTTATAAGCGTGAGCTTTTAGAACGTGTGCGTAAGATTGTCCGTAACCCTACTCTATATCCGCTCAACCCCGACCTTGGGGACGGATTGCGTTCTGTGCGTCACAAGGGCAATTACATCATCTACGCGCTAGACGAAGAAAACAAGGTTGTATTGGTCGTGGGCTTTCCGAGCATCTACAAGCAGACATGAATTCTCGAACATATCCGAGTTTGACAACGGACTAAGCCCGGACTAAATTAATGCGTATCCATCATGAACAGGCTTCTTCACCATGACCGCCGTCATCTCCATGCACCAGGCCAAGACCATGCTCTCGCAACTCGTCAAACGCGCGGCTGCGGGGGAGACGATCTTTCTGGGAGCGTATGGCAAGGCCGAGGCCAAACTTGTGC
>CAYTHB010000118.1:0-5531 GCA_964437515.1 uncultured Sterolibacterium sp. | reverse complement strand
AAAAATCAATAGGTTATCATTGGTTTTGAGCAAGAAGACCACGGATTCAGGATATGTTTATTCTTCATCTCCACATAAATATGTTTATCTTCATTTAAAACATCATAACCCTCATTGGGCACAGACCATCCATGCCCGATAAGCTTAAAAATATTCTGATGAAAATAGCCGATATGATTTGTGTTGCTCTTATCTAGCTGGCGTATTACCTCAGCCTCCAAAACATCCCCCATGTCTTTCTTGTAAATTCTTGAATCAAATGTTAACTTGATTGGGTCAATCAAGTTTTTGTTGAATTCTAACAAACCAATTTTAAATCTATATTTCAATACAGTTTCTCTCACATGATTAAATATGTCATTATCGCTTATAAAGCCCAAGCTATACTTACTCATAGCGTCTTTCAAATAAACAAATTTAAAGTAGTATGCTTAATTTTTTTTAATCGGAACCGAAGTAACACTCTGTGGGTTGGCGGGGGTGAGATGGGAGGGCGAAGGAATGGGTTGCAGGGGGGCGGCTGAAACGGGCGTGGCCATATCGTCTCCCGTACTTTCCCATTTCATCGTGATCAATGTGAGATTGTCACAAGTTTTTCCGGCGTTTTTCTCTGCCTGATCCAGTAATTGGGGTACCGCCTGCATGGGGGGATAACGCGATAGCGTGTGGATCAGGGTATCGTCATGAAAAGGTGCCCAAGCACCATCCGAACACAAGGCAATGACATCGTCTCGTTGCAAAGCTGTCTTGCGGGAGAATTCGATTTCCGGTGGATTCGGTCCGCCCAGACAGCTATAGACGAGATTGCGTGAAGGGTGGCTCAGGGCTTCCGATGCATGGATAGTGCCCTGATCGACCAACAAATTGACATGCGAATGGTCGCGTGTACTGAGCAGTGTCCGTCCTTCGCGCAGCAGATACAGACGCGAATCGCCCACATGCGCCCAGTAGGCAAATCCGGCCTGTACTACACAGACCACACAGGTGGTACGCGGTGCATCCGGCAATCCTTTTTCAGTGGCATGCGTATTGATCGCCAGATGAGACTGGCTGATGCTGCGTGACAGAAACAGGAAAGGGTCGGGCAAGGTCGTCTGCGCTTGCGTCTTGAATGCCTTGCTGATGGTTTGCACGGTGATTTGTGCCGCCAGCTCACCATAGCGATGCCCACCCATCCCATCGGCGACGATCATCACGAGGGCGTCACGCGTATACGCATAGCTCATGCGATCCTGATTGGACTTGCGCTGTCCTATCCGGCTTTCCTGAAAAATGGAAAACTTCATGGTGTGCCCTCCGGTTTTTCAGATGCGCTCTGTACTTCAGGTGGGGTCTCAAACCAGGATGGATCGACCAGATCCAGCAATTCCCCATTGAGTACTTTTTGGAGCGCGAACACGCTCTGCGGACGATCTGCCACCCGCAGGTTCATGCTCCAGTCGATGAGTTCCAGTAATTGCGGCGAATATTGTTTGCGCCAGCGTTCCTGTGCAGGCTCAAGGCGTTCGCCTTTGGCACGCAGATCGGCAGACAGCGGCGTACTTCCTGCCAAACAGGCATAGAGCGTTGCGCCCACCGCATAAATATCCGTCCACGGCCCTTGGGCTTCACCCGAACCCATCTGCTCGGGTGCGGCATAGCCGGGGGTATGCACGGCTCCCAATGCGGGATCGTTCCCGCCCAGCCCCTGTCGGGTCGCTCCAAAATCCAGCAGCACCGGGTGACCGTCCATCCGCAAATAAATATTGGCGGGCTTGATATCCAGATGCAGCAGCTTGTGCATGTGAATTTCACGCAGCCCATTCAATAAACGGGTGAATACATTGCGGATGAAAGTTTCACCTAACGTACCGGGGTGTCGCTGAATGTGTTCCTGCAAGGTGCGTCCCAGCTCATAGCGCATGACCAGATAGGCCGTCTCATTGGCACGGAAAAAATTCAGCACGCGCACGACATTCGGATGGTCAAGACGCGCCAGCAGACGTCCTTCTTCAAAGAAGTTCTTCAGCCCTTGCATGAAAGCCGGCATTTTTTCTTCGGCAATGAAGGGGACGGGGCTGGCAGCCGATCGTGTCACCAAGCGTGCCGGCAGATATTCCTTGATGGCAACAGGTGTCTCTTGCGCATCATGCGCCAGATAAACGATGGAAAACCCCCCATGCGAAAGCTGCCGTTCAATACGATAGCCTTCGAGCTGGAAACCAGGCGGTAGTGGATGGGTGGATTGTTGAGACATGGTGCAAAGCTTACCGTGAAATACAAAAGTCGCGACGTTGAGCTAACGATCATGGTAGCCATCTCCACCCACAGAGGATGAAATAATCGTTACCCGATACGCCCACCCCACCCATCCGCCCCTCAAGGGGCGGCGACTGATTGGCTCGCTACGCTCGAAGCTTCAACCCGACTCCGTTTTCATTGTTTCACGCTAAAGCAACTAAAGCAACGAGCGTAGTGAGCAAACCTAAAAACCTGTCGCCCCATCAAGAGGCGCATGAGCGGGGTGGATGGATAGCACTTGTTTCATCACCGATAGAGAAAGACAGCGACCTTGTGCGTTACACTGTGATTCGAATTGTCCTTGTCGAACACGATACGCGTCAAGTCGCACACGCCAAGAACATCATGAATACTGTTACGGAATCTTGCCATGATCTACAGCATGACCGGCTTTGCCGCAGTACAACGTGACCTCGGGTCTGTGGTGCTCAATCTGGAATTCAAGAGCGTCAACTCGCGATATCTCGATATTACCTTTCGCGTAGGAGAAGAACTCCGTTTTATGGAGATGCCCTTACGAGAATTGATTACACGTCGTATCGGTCGAGGCAAGATCGAATGTCGGGGTGGGCTGACACAATCTTCGCAAGGAAAACGTGAGCTGGCACCCAACCAGGCGCTACTAATGCAGCTCGTCGATTTGCAAACCAAAGTACGCACCGTTCTTCCGTCTGCTGAAATGTTGACGGTCGCCGAAATTTTGCGCTGGCCGGGTGTTATCAACGAAGAAACGATTTCGCAAGATGTGCTGCAGCAAGCTTGCCTGTCTCTGGCTGAACAGGCCATCGATGAACTCGTGGCCACCCGTGCGCGTGAGGGTGAAAAGCTGGCCGCCATGATTCTTGATCGCGTGCTTCGTATGCGAGAACTCGTTGCCCAGGTCACCCCACTCCTGCCGCGCGCACTGGCCGATTATCAGGAACGTCTGGCAACACGACTACGCGAAGCCGTAGCTGCATTAGATGAAGAACGTATCCGTCAGGAAGTCGGTATGTTCGCGGCACGCATCGATGTGGCCGAAGAACTGACGCGCCTCAATACCCATCTGGATGAACTGGATCGCATCCTCAAGAAGGGCGGCAACGTCGGCAAGCGGCTCGATTTCCTGATGCAGGAACTCAATCGGGAAGCCAACACCTTGTCATCGAAATCCGTTTCGTCTGACATCACTGCTGCCGCACTGGAAATGAAGCTCCTGATTGAGCAAATGAGAGAGCAAATCCAAAATCTGGAGTAAGCCTGCCATACCCCTAGAAACTGCAGTTTCTAGGATAATGCGCCCCCTGAAAATAACCCGTCATGGTTATTTATTTAGATTTGAAGCAATTTAACGGGAGTGCATCATGGAAGCGGTAATTACCCACCACAAAAAACCTGTTCAGAATCTCGGCACCTCTGTTTCGAGCGAAGCACCCGAAGTAAGCACGCGCGCCATTGTCGGCAAGCGTGTCGAGCTGCAACTGCTGACCACCCTGCGTTGTAATCTCAAATGTACTTACTGCTCGATTGCCGAAGGCGAAGTACTCGGCTCGCAGGGCAATGTTACCTACGAGCTCGATGCCCTCGACCGCTTCATTAGTACCCATCTGGCGGGGCTGGATACCTACGTCACCTTCTACGGCGGCGAACCGACGCTGAACCGCCCGTACATCCAGCAGATCATGGAGCGTCATCCGTTGTTCCGCTTTCAGTTGCAGACCAATGGCACGCTGCTCGACGATCTGCCGGACAACGTGCTCTCACGCCTGTCCAACATTCTCGTGTCGATCGACGGCGGCGAGCAGACCACCGACGGCTATCGTGGTCGTGGCATTTACCGGCAGGTGGTGAAGAATCTGGGCAAGGTGCGCGAGCGCGTTGGTGGCACGCTCACCGCACGCATGACTTGGAGTAATGATGACATCTGCTTTGCCGAAATCGACGATCTGACGCGCACCTTCGATTACGTCTATTTCCAGTTTGTCGCTGGCGAAGCCTACACCCCCGCCGGGCTGGAGAAGCGCAAGGCGGTGCTGCGCGAACTGATCGCGCGCTTCTTTGCTGCCAGCGATACGCTCTATCCGATCATTCCGCTGATGGGTGCGGTACGCAACAAGGTGCTGCCCGCACGCGCCACCGAGCTGTACGACGGCAAGACCCAATGCCGCGTGTCCACGCACATCATCAACGTGATGCCCGACGGCAAGATTTATCCCTGCCCCGACATGATGCACCTGCCGGAGATGCTGCAAGGCGACATCAACGCCAACTGGCTCAAGCCCAGCCCCCTGCAACCCACCGCCGATATGCCCTGTGGCGAGTGCGAGGCGTACAGCTGGTGTCGCGGCAACTGCATGAAAAATCTGTACATGGCGTATGTGAAAAAAGACGAAAAATACCGCCAGAACGTTACCGACCCGATCTGCGAACTGGTGCGCTTCATGGGGCAGGAAATCGACCGTCATGACCCGCAAGCCTGGTTCGCCCGCCTGCCGTTACCGCTGCGCCGTCAGATCACCGACTGCGAAGTGTATGACTATGTAGAGATCATGCCCTGATCCGTCATAACCGCCATCGGGTAATGGCGGTTATGAAGATTCCTGTTTTCCGAAATGAATGGGCGCGCGCGGACAGCACAGGGGAAGATAAACTGAGCGATTCGACAGGAAACCCGCCATGACCCACCTCCAGCAACGCGCCGCCCTGCAACGCCAAATCTGGCAAATCGCCAATGATGTGCGTGGTGCAGTGGACGGCTGGGACTTCAAGCAATACGTGCTCGGCACCCTCTTTTATCGCTTTATCAGCGAAAACTTCGCCAGCTACATCGAAGGTGGTGACGATAGCGTCCACTATGCCGAGCTGCCCGATAGCGTCATCACTCCGGACATCAAAGATGACGCCATCAAAACCAAGGGTTTTTTTCTGTACCCCAGCCAGCTCTTCGCCAAGGTCGTTGCCAACGCCAATACCAACGAGAGCCTGAATACCGACCTGGCCGCCATCTTTGCCGCCATTGAAAGCTCAGCCAACGGCTACCCCTCCGAGCACGACATCAAAGGCCTGTTTGCCGACTTCGACACCACCAGCAACCGCCTCGGCAACACCGTCAAAGACAAAAATATCCGGCTGGCCGCTGTGCTTAAAGGCGTAGCAGAACTGGATTTTGGTGATGCGCATGACGGTGATTTTGAGGAAAACCAGATCGACCTGTTCGGCGATGCCTATGAGTTCCTCATCTCCAACTACGCCGCCAACGCCGGCAAATCCGG
>CAYTHB010000117.1:0-5710 GCA_964437515.1 uncultured Sterolibacterium sp. | reverse complement strand
GGATGCCGGGAAAGGGCAGCTTCTCGCGCACCACCGCATTCGCCTCGGCAAAACGACCCAAGCCCGCCAACTGCACATAGCGCGGCACGTCGATCCCCGCCGGACACGCCGTCGTACACGGTGCGACTTCCGCCTGTTTTTGTGCAGGGGTTTGCGTGCGATCCAGCAACGCCCCGGTCGGACACACCTCGACACAAGCATTGCAAAACTTGCAGCCAGATTCCATCAAGGTATCGGCCATCGGCCCCACCCACGTCCGGCCGTGAGTATTTTTCACCTCCAGACAACCCACGCCACGCACTTCGTTACACGCCACCAGACAACGTCGACAATCAATGCACAGATTGTAATCACGATCATAAAACGGCTCGTCCTTGACCACCGGCAGCGGATTTTGATGCGGCTTATATTCCGGTGTTGTCGGCGGAATGATGACGTAATCCGCCACCTTGCGTAGCTCGCAATGACTCATGATCGAGCAACAACGTTCCTCGACCGCATTATTGAAACAGCACATCACCCGACTGCATCCCTCGCGTTGCGGACAGGTGAGACACACATGCGGATGATGTTCGAGCAACTGCGCCAACGCGGTCTGACGTGCCTGCTGGATGGGTGCAGATTGCGTTGCAACCTGCAAACCCGCAGCCACCGGCACGGCACAGGCACGCTGCAACGCCGCCATGCCGTCAATCTCAACCCAGCACATGCCGCAATGTGCGCTACCCTCCGCAGCGTTCCCCGCGCAACTTGCTGGCAATTCGGGATGCGCGCACAAGGCCGGAATATAAATCCCCGCAGCCTGCGCTGCTTGCAGCACGCTTGCGCCAACGGGGGCAGCCACTGCCTGTCCATCAATCCACAGTTGCTGTGTGCCTTGTTGCGTCGAACGCCGATGCACCTTGATGATCGCAAACTGAGTCATGGATTCATAACCACAAAATCACACGGGAAACAGCTCATCATCAACAGGCTTAGATTCCACTCTCCGCAGATAGAGCGCACCCACGCTGCTCCCTTGAGAGCACGCCCCGCAACCCGAAGTCACGCCCTCGCGCAGGATGAACACGGCGTAGCCCAAAGCGCGATAGTTTTCCGACAGCTCAGACAAACGCGGCTCATCAATCGTGGTCTGCAATTGCCAGCCTTGCGCCAGCAAGGCAGCATGCGACATCTCATTCACCATGAATGTCGCAAGGCATAAGAGGTACAGGCATCGACACAAGGCAGATGCACATAGCCCCCGGTAGGTTTGCAGGCAGCGCAATCGCTTGCCAGTGTGCGCCGATACGCCTCAGCCACCTGCACCACCGTGTCATCGTAATCATCAACCACGCTCTCAAACACAGCACGCGGACAAGCTGCAATGCAGGCTTTATCACAAAGCATGCACGCATCGGTATCAATGCTGATGTAATAGGTTCCGGAACCATCCTGATAGCCATAATTCGCAATCATCCATGCACCCCCTGTAAAAAACACTACGCAAGCTTCGCCTGTTTTTGCAGCAGCGTATCGGCAAACAACGCCGCACCCAGCGCACCGGCAATCTGGCTATCCCAAGGCGAAGCCACCGCCTTGACCCCAAGTAGCTTTTCGATGCGCCTCACCACCCCCGGATTCTTGGCGATACCGCCGGTGATGAAAAAATCGCCTTCCACCCCCACGCGCTCGATCAACGCCACCACGCGCTCGGCCATCGCCTGACAATACGCCGCAATCACCTTGTTTTTGGTGTAGCCCGCCTTGAGCATGCCCAAGGCCTCAGATTTGGCAAACACCACACAGATCGACGACACAGCGGGCGGTTCCTCATCAATCTCAAAAGAACGCGCCCCCAGTTCGCTGATCGGAATTTGCATCAAGTCAGCGATGACCTCCATGCCCCGCCCCGTCCCTGCGGCACATTTGTCATTCATCAAAAACTGCGTCACCTTGCCGCGTTCATCACAACGGATCGCCTTGCAATCCTGTCCGCCCATATCAAGCAAGGTGCGTACCGATGAACCGCCCATGTAATTCGCCCCGCGCGCATGACAAGCAATTTCGGTCAGCGACTTATGTGCAAAAGGCACATTGACCCGACCATAACCCGTACCCACCACATAGCGGATATCGCTTAACTGCAAGCCACTTTTTTCCAGCACGCCCGCCAAGGCGCGCTGTGCCGAATCCGGGCTGCTATTGCCCGTGCGCGTGCTGTGATAGCCATACAACTCGCCATCGACACAGACCACCGCTTGCGAGCTTACCGAACCCACGTCGATCCCCGCCGTCACGCGCTGTGCGCTGCGCCAGTCACGCGCCTCATCACTCCAGCAACTCTCCGCCCAACGCCAGTATTCCTTCTTTTCCACGGCGTTAATCCTTGTCCGGAACGGCCAGCAACTCGGGTGCCTGCACTGTACGGGGAATCGCATCGACTCCCGTCAGCTCCCGCAACTCCTTACCTTCGGGTGCAGCCTTGAGATCGCGGAACTTACGTGCCGACACCAGCACCCGCGTTTCAAGCGATGCCAGTGATTTGTTATACGCACCCACCGCATTGCCCAGATGCTTGCCCACATCCCCCCAGTGATCGGCCATCACCGCCATGCGCTCATACAACTCCTTACCCAGCGCACTGATTTCACGGGCATTTTCAGTAAGTGCCTCCTGCTTCCAGCCATACGCCACTGCACGCAGCAAGGCGATCAGCGTCGTCGGCGTGGCCAGAATCACCTTCTGCTCGACACCGGCTTCGATCAAAGTCGGCTCAACTTCCAGTGCCGCGCTGTAAAACATTTCACCCGGCAAAAACAGCACGACAAACTCCGGCGAAGGCTGGAACTCTTCCCAATACGACTTGCGCCCCAGCTTGACCAAATGATCGCGCACATGCCGCGCATGGTCTTCCAACTTGCGACGGCGCGTCGCATCGTCCTGCGCTTCGAGCGCATCGAGATACCCTGCCAACGGAGCTTTGGCATCGACCACGATCTTCTTGCCGCCGGGCAAACGCACGATCAAATCGGGACGCAACTGCCCCTCTTCCGTCCCCACGCTTTCCTGTTCGTAGAAATCGCAGTGATCGAGCATCCCTGCCATTTCCACCACTCGCTTGAGCTGCAACTCGCCCCAACGTCCGCGCGTCTGCGGTGCACGCAAAGCCTTGACCAGATTATGCGTCTCCTGCTTGAGCTGAGTCTGCGATTCGGCCAGGGATTTGACCTGTTCCGTCAACGTGGCATAGGCATCGACCCGCGATTTTTCCACCGCCTGCACCTGCTGCTCAAACTTCTCCAGCGTCTGTTTGACAGGAGCCACCAGCTCGCCGATCGCCTGCTGGCGTTTTTCCAGCTCGCCGCGCGCGCCCTCCTGATATTTTTCCAGCGTCGCCCGAGCCAGCTCGACAAACGACTGGTTATTACGTTGCAGCGCATCGGCGGACAAAGCTTTGAAGGCATCTGCCAACGACACCCGCGCGTCCTCTAGGGTAGCCAACTTCTCGGTCGCACTACGCCGCTCCTCCTGTAACTGCGTCGTCAATGCCGCCTCGCGGGCGCGTAAATCACTGGTAGATGAGCGAGCCGTATCAAGAGCCACCTGCGCGCCGCCGAGCTCTTCGCGCAGCCGCAGCAACTCTTCCTCACGCCCCTTAAGCCGCTCGTTAAGCCGCTCGGACAGCCCCGCCAATTCCGTTTCGATTTCTGCTCGCCCAAGGCGGCGTGCCTCACGCACTCGCTGCAGCAGCACACCACCCACCATACCCGCAGCCAGAGCCGCCCCAGCGATAAAGCTAAAAATGTTTTCCATCAGCCTATTTTAACCGATGCAGCTTTCTTCTCTCCGGCCAGCGCAAGGTATCACCATGCCCCCAGGCAATCACATGAATCTCATCCAATGTGACCCGGCTGATTATCAGAATTTTCAATCTGCTTTTTGAACAGATCTGGTTTTTGTTCTTGCCATTTTCTCAATTCACGATACGGATTCATCATCTATTGTCGATCATCAAATGGCCACGATACTTGCGGTGCCTAACGTTTGAGATCAAACCTCGACCCGCTAAGGCCGTCGCGCCTGCAGCGAATGGTTGTGGGGCAACACTCCGCAATATTACCCATGCACAAGCGGATACAAACCAATGCCAAGAGCTGCTGCCGCAAGAATTACCAATGGCTCTTTGACATTCTTGACTTTCCACAGCAACGCAGCCGTTGCGAGAGCAATGGCGGTGGTTGGAATATCAATAATGGAACGCTGTGCCAGAACAACAACCGACCCGGCGATTGCACCAATAGCCGCCGCCGTAACGCCGTCTACAAATGCAATGATGGCAGGACGCTTTCCGTATTTCTTCATATACGGCGCAGGAATGATGGTGAGCAAATAGCAAGGCAGAAAGGTGGCCAGTGCAGCAACAACCGCCCCTGTTACCCCCGCAACCAAGTAGCCAATAAACCCCACTGTAATAACAACTGGGCCCGGTGTAATCATTGCTACCGCAACGGCATCAACGAATTGGCGTTCGGTAAGCCAACCGTAGTCTGTGACTACGCCACCATATAGGAATGGAACAATTGCCAAGCCACTACCGAATACGAAAGCACCTGCTTTTGCAAAGAATAACGCAAGTTGCCCAAGCGTACCGGTAGATGCGACACCCGCAACAATGGGCACCGCAGAAACACTCAGCATGGTGCTGCCACCGCCAAAGGATTTAGGTGGCGCACGAACAAACCAGACAACCACACCTGCCGCTAAAAATAACAGAGCCCACTCCGACTCCGTAATGATGGTTATAACGGCAAGCAGCATATAGATAGCCCAAAGCAGGCGATCCTTGCCGATGCTCTTCTCAGTCAGCTTTTTTGCGCTTATGGCGATTATTCCAATAACCGCCGCACCAACACCGTAGAAAATTGACTGCATCCAAGGCAGGCCACCGTACTCCACGTATGCCCAACCAATTCCGAGAACCATCAGGAACGACGGAATAACAAAAGCAATTCCGACAACCGTTGCGCCAAGAACTCTGTAATGGACATAACCTAAATAGATTGCAAGCTGCGCAGCCAAGGGGCCTGGCGCCAACTGCGAAAGAGTCATGCCCTCCTTGTAATCCCCTTCGCTGATCCATGCCCGCATCTCAACCAAATCCCGGTGCATATATCCGACTAACGCTACCGGGCCGCCAAAACCAACGGTTCCGAGTTTCAGCATGTATAGAACAAGCTCCCACAAGGTGTACTTGGGAGCCTTCTGCATCACTTCATCTTGCGTAAGCTCTGGCATGCGATAGCTCATTTAATCAGATTTGGACTAACACTCGTTTATTTACCCGGCAATTAAGGTTTGATTGCGATTGCCTTATGCAGTGCCACAACCAGTCTGCGCGTGATGGCAGGGTCTATGGATTCTGCGACGACGCGCAGAATGACGATGCAATCCTTAATTTCCGGGCGAATAAATTTGCAACAAACGCCCGACACCCCGCTTTAGTTTTCTGGATCGATGCCACGTGGGGAGATCGCTGGGGAAATTTTGGGGAGCAGCACTTCGTTTTTCTTCTTTTGAAGTGTAATCCAGCGCTCGAAAAAAAATTATAACTTACTGATTTTTCGTTATATTTTGTTCAGAATGAAATATACCGAAACTTCAATGGTGCCCAGAGCCGGAATCGAACCGGCACGCCTTGCGGCAACGGTGTTTGAGACCGTCGCGTCTA
>CAYTHB010000116.1:0-5767 GCA_964437515.1 uncultured Sterolibacterium sp. | reverse complement strand
ACGCCGACGGCGAAATCGAATACCTCGGCCGCAACGACCAGCAAATCAAACTCCGCGGCCTACGCATCGAACTCGGCGAAATCGAAGCCCAGCTTCGGCAACATCCGCAAATCAAGGAAGTCTGCGTCATCGCCCATGAGGGAACGCAGCTCATCGCCTATTACGTCCCTGTGGTGGGAGAGGGCAGGGGAGAGGGGGAGAATAGCCCCGCGCTTGTCGCCCACCTCCAAGCCCACCTCCAAGCCCATCTGCAAACCCGCCTGCCCGAGTACATGATCCCGGCGATCTATGTGCCGCTGGCCGCCATGCCGCTTTCCGCCAACGGCAAGCTCGACAGAAAGGCACTGCAGCAACCCCAACTGGAACATCGCCAACAAAGCGGCTACGAGCCTCCGCAAGGCGAGGTCGAAACCCGTCTGGCGGAAATTTGGCAGGAGCTGTTGCAGGTCGAGCGCGTCGGACGGCAGGATGATTTCTTTGCTTTGGGTGGGCATTCGCTGACGGCCATGCAAATCCTGCTACGCATCAAGCAGAGCTTCGAGATCGAGCTGGAACTGGCGCAGTTATTCCAGACTACGACACTCGCCGGGCTGGCCGAAGTGGTTTATGCGCGTCATCTGGCGCGGTTTGATGCGACAGAAGTGGCAACGCTGATGGCGGAGCTGGAGGATTTGTCAGAAGAAGAATTGCTGCAGTTGCTGGCAGCCGAAGATGAGTAAGCCCGAATGAGCGACCCTTCCCAGCCCGATCAAGGGGATCCACGCGCGGCCCTGAAGCAGGAAATCTTGCTGCGCAAGCTGAAGAAGTCGTCGGTAGCGCGTGCCGCAGTCGATGCGATATATCAAGACGTGGCGATTGAGCTTGCCGATCGGCAGCAGCCTTTGCCCTTGTCGTGGGCACAGCAGCGGCTGTGGTTCATTGAGCAAATGGGTGCGCTCGGGAGTGCTTACCATATTCCGGTGGCATTGCGTTTGTCTGGCGCGTTGAATCTGGCGGCCTTGCAGGCGGCACTGGATGCCATTGTGCAGCGTCATGAAATCCTGCGCACGCGCATCGCGACGGTCGCGGGAGTCGGGCAGCAGATCATTGCCGATGCCGCGACGGCGCGCTTCAGCTTGCAGATTTCTGATTTGAGCACTGATCCTGCGCCCAGTTCCGCAGCACAGCTACAGCAGCTCCTGACGCAAGAAGCGCAGACTCCTTTTGATCTGGTGTTGGGGCCTTTGATTCGTGGTCGGCTATTGCGCCTTGCTGCCGATGAGCATGTGCTGTGCGTGGTGATGCATCATCTTGTTGCCGATGGCTGGTCGTTGGCGGTGCTCACGCGTGAATGGGGCGCGCTGTATGCCGCTGCTTGCCAGCATCCGCAAGAAACGCTGGCACATGTCTTGCCGCCTTTGCCTGTGCAATATGCGGATTACGCGCTGTGGCAGCGCAACGAGTTGCGCGCAGCGGTGTTGCAAAAGCAGCTTGAATACTGGTGTCAGCGATTAAATCACGCCCCAGCACGGCTCGAATTGCCGACCGATCATCCGCGTCCGGCGGTGCAAAGTCATGCGGGCGCGCGCGTGCATTTCAGTCTGCCGCCTGCACTGAGTACCGCCTTGCGTGCTCTGACGCGGCATGCAGCGGTGGATGTGACCTTGTTCATGCTGCTGCAGGCCGCCTGGGCACTCGTGTTGGCGCGTTTGTCGGGGCAGGATGATGTGGTCATCGGCGTGCCGCTGGCGAATCGCAGTCATATGCAGCTGGAGCCATTGATTGGTTTTTTCGTGAACACATTGGCCTTGCGTGTGCAGATTGCTCCCGGACAATCCGTTGTCGAGCTGTTGCAAACCATCAAGGCGCACACATTGGCTGCCTATGCGCATCAGGATGTGCCTTTCGAACAGGTGGTGGAGGCATTACGGCCCGCGCGCAGCTTGAGTCACACGCCCATTTTTCAGGTCATGCTGGCTTTGCAGCAGGGTGCGGCGGCTGAGATGACCCTGCCGGGTTTGACTTTGGCTTCGCAGGAAATCGCCCACACCACGGCGCAATTTGATCTGGCTCTGGTGCTGCACGAGAAAGTGGGGGCTGGGGAAACGCTGCAGGGCGAGCTGATCTATGCCACGGCTTTGTTTGAAGGTCATACCGTGGCACGCTGGCTGGCGTATTTCACCCAGGTGTTGGCCGCCATGGTTGATGATCCATGGCAAGCCGTGGAAGGTTTGTCGTTGTGGGATGCGCCGGCGCGTAGCCAATACTTGCATGAAGCTCGCTTGCGCCAGCGTCGCTTTCCCGCAGCGAAAGAGCAAACTTTGGTAGCTGCCTTTGAGGCGCAAGTGACGCAGCGAGCCGCTGCGACGGCGTTGACTTGGGAGGGGCAGTCGCTCAGTTATGCCGAATTGAATGCGCGTGCGAACCGCTTGGCGCGTTATCTGCAAACACGCGGTCTGGGCGTGGAGGGCTCTGCCGATGAGCCGCGTGTGGCGCTGTGTTTGGCGCGGGGTGTGGAGATGATCGTCGGTCTGCTCGCCATCCTCAAGGCGGGTGGGGCGTATGTACCGATCGATCCGAGCTATCCCGCCGAGCGGATCGCGTTTCTGCTGCATGACAGTCAAGCCGCGCTGATCCTGACGCATAGCGATTTTTTAGCCTTGCTGGGGAATGCGCCGCAGCCGATCATCGCTTTGGATCGTGAGCAGGCGGCGGTCGATCGACAAGCCGCTGCCAATCTGGAATATGAATGTGCATTGTCGGGGCAGCGACTGGCGTATGTGATCTATACCTCAGGCTCCACGGGGCAGCCTAAAGGGGTGATGGTTGAGCATCGCCAGGTGATGCGTCTGTTTGCCGCGACCCGTGCGGGCTTTCAGTTCAGTGCAGACGATGTGTGGACGCTGTTTCACTCTTACGCTTTTGATTTTTCGGTGTGGGAAATCTGGGGCGCGTTGCTGCATGGCGGACGTTTGGTGATTGTTCCGCATCTGACGACGCGTTCCCCCGATGATTTTTATGCCTTGCTCTGTCATGAGCAGGTCAGCGTCCTGAACCAGACCCCGATGGCGTTCCGGCAGTTGATGGCGGCACAGGCCGTCGCGCAGGAAGATTCTGCTTTTCCAAGACATCATCTACGCGTGGTGATTTTTGGCGGTGAGGCACTGGATTACGCCAGTTTGCAGGGTTGGGTGGCGCGCAATGGGCTCGATCAGCCGCAACTGGTCAATATGTATGGCATCACCGAAACCACGGTGCATGTGACCTGGCATCGTGTGAATGAAAATGATCTGGTCGGCGGGCAGGGCTGCTGTATCGGCGAGGCGATTTCTGATCTGCAGGTGTATTTGCTCGATGCCTGTGGTCAGCCGGTTCCCGTTGGCGTGGTTGGGGAAATTCATGTCGGCGGAGCCGGGCT
Source organism: uncultured Sterolibacterium sp. (assembly GCA_964437515.1). Lineage (GTDB taxonomy): Bacteria > Pseudomonadota > Gammaproteobacteria > Burkholderiales > Rhodocyclaceae > Sterolibacterium. Next base: position 2,370 of record CAYTHB010000116.1, on the reverse strand, counting down.
GGCGCGGGGCTACTGGGCACGGCCTGAACTGACGCGCGAGCGGTTTATCCGCAATCCATTGACGGGCGATACGGATGCCCGCCTTTATCGGAGCGGCGATCTGGCGCGTTGGCGGGCGGATGGCACATTGGATTATCTGGGGCGGAGCGATCAGCAAGTCAAAATTCGTGGCTTTCGCATTGAGTTGGGCGAGATCGAAACCTGTTTGCGCCAGCATCCCGCTGTGCATGACGCACTGGTGCTGGCGTATGAGGTGCAGCCTGGAGACGGAGGCGGAGGCGGAGATCGGCGGCTGGTCGCTTATCTGGTTTCTGCTACGGCAGAGCTTGAGTCGGTCAAACGCCATCTGCAAGCACGCTTGCCGGAATACATGCAGCCTGCGGCTTGGGTGCAGCTCGCTGCCTTGCCGCTCACGGCACATGGCAAACTGGATCGCGCCGCCTTGCCTGCGCCAACAGGGTATGGGGTGGAGGCTGAACATATAGCCTACGCGCCCCCCCAAGGCGAACTCGAAATCCGTCTGGCGAATATCTGGCAGAAAACCTTAGGCTTGGACACGGGCGAGGCGCAGAGACGTATCGGTCGTCATGATGATTTTTTCGAGCTGGGCGGGCATTCACTGCTGATCATGCGTTTGCTGGAAAATCTGCGTCAGCAGGGCATCCAGGCGCAGGTGCGGCAGATTTTCAGCCATCCGACCCCCGCTGCTTTGGCGGCGGCCTTGTCTAAAACGGCATCGGTCCTCACAGACAGCCCCGCTACCCCCACGATCCCTGCCAATCTCATTCCCATCGAGGGCTGCGCACACATCACCCCCGCCATGCTGCCGCTGCTGAGCCTGACGCAGGCGCAAATCGACCAGATCGTCGCGCGCACAGCAGGCGGTGCTGCCAACATTCAGGATATCTATCCGCTCGCGCCCTTGCAGGAAGGCTTACTGTTTCACCACCTGCTCGACCCCGGGCACGATGCCTATCTCTTGCCGGTCTGGATGAAAATCTCTGCGACTGAGAATCTCGATCGCTTTGTGGCGGCGTTACAGTTCGTCATTCAGCGGCATGACATCCTGCGAACCGCCATTCATTGGGAGGGGCTGCCACAGCCCGTGCAAGTGGTTTTGCGTCAGGTGGAGTTGCCACATGTGTGGCTGTGTTCAGCAGAGCATATGGATGCACCTCGTCCGTTGTCAGCCATCGCCTTGCAGGACGCACCCTTGCTGCGTTTGCAAAGTGTGCGCGACGCGCAGAGCGGCAGCTGTTCTGTGCTTCTGCAGTTCCATCACCTCATCAGCGATCATGTTGCCCTGGAGCAGATACTGGATGAAATCCGCTGCCTGCTGGCCGGGCAGGGCGATGCGCTGCCGCCGCCCATCCCCTATCGTAACCATGTGGCACAAGGGCTCGCACACAAGCTGCGCCATGCCGCCGAAATCTGGTTCCGCAGTCGCCTAGGGGATCTGACTGAACCGACTGCCCCTTGGGGGTTGCTGGATGTGCAGGGGGATGGCCGCGCGATTGAAGAAGCGCGACAGAGCTTGTCTGCTGAATTCAGCCAGCGTTTGCGTCAGCTTGCGCGGCAGCAGCACGTCAGTTGCGCCGCGCTGTTTCATGTGGCCTGGGCTTTGGTGTTGGCACGCACGAGTGGTCGTGATGATGTGGTTTTTGGCACGGTGTTCTCCGGGCGTTTGCAAGATGATCCCGAGAGCAGCCGCGCCTTGGGGCTGTTTATCAACACGCTGCCGCTGCGTTTGCAACTGCAAGGGCAACGCATCGACGCGCTGGTGCAGCATACGCAGCATGAATTGTTGGAATTGTTGAGCCACGAACAAACTCCGCTGAGTTTGGCGCAGGCGTGCAGCGGCTTGCCTCCGCCAACCCCCTTGTTTACCGCATTGCTCAATTATCGACATGGACAGTCAAGGGCAGAACCGGGAAATCAGCATGACTTTGGTATTCAGGTTCTGGCACTCGAGGAGCGTACCAACTACCCGCTGACCTTGAATGTCGATGATCGGGGCAATGGGTTTGTCCTCGAAGCCCAGGTGGATCGGCGCGTTGCGGCAACGCGGGTCTTGGCCTATATGCACACGGCTTTGGCGGCACTGCTCGATGCTGTTTCAGGGATGCCACAAAAGCCCGCGCTGACGCTGGATGTGCTGCCGACAGAAGAACGCCACACCCTCCTCGAAACCCCCAACGCCACGGCCACCGCCTACGACCTGACGCAGCCCCTGACGTTCCCCCTCAACCGCCAAGCCCAACTCACCCCCGATGCCATCGCCGTCGAATCAGGTGACAGGGTTTTAAGCTACTGCGAACTCCACACCCGCGCCAATCAACTCGCCCACCACCTCAAGCAGCAAGGCATCGG
>CAYTHB010000115.1:0-5798 GCA_964437515.1 uncultured Sterolibacterium sp. | reverse complement strand
GCATGTACTACGGCGGCCCCAGCCACGCGCCGCGCGGCGTGCCCTGCGAGATCGAGAAGGCGAGGTGACTGCGCGGCCTTACTTTCCCGGGAAGCAGCCCGCGGCCTGGCTGCATCGAGTGAGCCATTCCAGTAGATCCGGTAGTGGCATTGGCCGGGCGTAGAGGAAACCTTGCGCTTCATGACACCCGAGTTCTACCAGCCGGGCTGCCTGTGCTTCGGTTTCAACACCTTCGGCCAGCACCGTCATTCCCAGCGTGTGTCCAAGTGGAATCACGATTTCAGCGATTCGTGCACCGCGTATTCCGCCACTCAGTGCTTCGACGAAGGAACGGTCGATCTTGATTCGGTCGGCGGGCAGGCGATCAAGGTAAGAAAGGGACGAGAAGCCTGTGCCAAAGTCATCGAGGGCAATGGCGATACCACGCTGTCGGATAGCGTGGAGCAGGGTCTCAACGGTTTCGGCTCCTTTGATTGCGACGGACTCCGTGATTTCGAGCTCAAGTTGTTCGACTGGGATTCCTGTTTCGGCAACCATGTCATCCAGCATTTCCAGAAATCCTGGATGACATAGCTGCACGACGGAAACATTGATCGCAACACGGATGTCATGATGTCCGGCTTGCCTGATTTCGATCAGGGCATTCAGTGCTGAGCGTAATATCCACTCTCCCATGGCAACGATGAGCCCGGAGCTTTCGGCAATCGGGATGAATTCTGCCGGCGAGATAAGTCTGCCGTCTTCGCCACGCCAGCGGAGCAAAGCTTCGACGCCGACAACCCGGTTGCTGCCAAATTCGATTTGCGGCTGGTACACGAGATACAGACGGTCGGCACGGAATGCTCCACGTAATGCATGCAGCAATCGGGTGTGGCCACGCGTTACCGTACCGATGTCACTGGAATACCACGATACCTGGAATTGCCCCTGGCTCTTGGCGTATTTGAGGGCGATCCAGGCGTCCTTGAGCCTGTCGCTTTCAGATTCGCCGGATTCGTCGATGCGTACCAGCCCCATCGAGACAGTGACCATATGCTCGGTGTCGTCAAACAGGAAAGGCTCCGCGAATAGCTCCTGCAAATGATCCGGGCAGACGATATCTTCCCTGCCGAGGATGCTGAATACGTCGTAGCCGATGCGCGCCAGCTGGCAGACCGACCCCAGCCGCTCGCGTAAGCGTGTAGCAATGGCCTTCAGCAGGTTGTCGCCGTAGGTGTGCCCAAAGAGATCGTTGATCGCCGAAAACTGATCTACATCCAGCAGTGCCAGCGTGCAAGGAGGAGTTTGGGGTGAAGTGCAGCTGTTGCAGCGGAAACGGTGCTCGAGGGTTTCGAGCATGGCACTACGGTTTGGCAGGCCTGTGAGTCGATCGATGAATGCCGTATGCCGCAATTCGGCAATCAGATTGGCAATGTGGGCATTGAGCGCGACGTTGTTGCTGAATACATTCAGCAAGGCATCATCCGGTCTGCTATCTCCGGTGTAGTGCAATAGTCCGACCAGGGTTTGTGTTCTGTCTGTCCCAAGGTGGCTGGCAATGATGTCATTGCCGACGATATTGTGGCCTTTGGCGGCACATTGTTCGATGAGTTCTATCGCTGTCGCATCGGCGACTTCGCAGAGCAGCCGACCATCGGATCCGGTATAGCGGCCTACCCCTGTGAGCAGCCTCAGCTGATTTATCGGCGTATCGCTGGTTACATTGCAAACCAGGCCGTCAGGTGAGGATCGCAAAAACTCGCCGAGCTGACGCAGAACCATCCGGCAGAAGGCGATCTTGTCGGATTCTGCGGCCAGCTGCTGGCTTGCGGCAAGTATGCTTTCAAGGCCACGACGGCTTTCGTCAATGCGGCAGATCTGGTCATAGGCGCGCAATGCCGTGGCCAGCGCGGCGTAAAGTTTGCTGCTGGTCAGCTCGCTCTTGGTTCGGTAATCGTTGATGTCGTAACGCTGGATTGTGTCAATTTCCGGCGCGTAGCCAGGCTGGCCCGTACGCAGGATGATGCGGGTGCGGGTCAAACCGAATTGCTCGCGAATCTTTGCGATGATGTCGAGCCCGGCGCGCTCCGTCTCCATAACAACATCCAGCAGAATGACGGCGACGTCCTCCATGTTCTTCAGCAATTCGAGGGCGACATGCGCTGAGTTGGCGTGAAGGAACTGCAAGGGGCGGTCGAGAATAATGGCATTGCCCAGGGCAAGGCGAGTCGATTCGTAGACGTCATCATCATCATCGACCACCAGGATTTTCCATGGGCGGGCAGAGTGCCCCCCTCCCGGCCCCGGGGGGGATGCCGCCGGTTCGTCGATGAAATTGATCAGATCACCATTGGGAGATATGTTGTCCATGGCATGAACCTTTCTCTCATGGGGCAGGGGAGGCTACGCGGCGGACAGGTCAAGGCCAAAGCCGGTGCGTCGGTATTCTTGTTCGCACATCTGTGTAAGTCAATGGGGAAAATGGTGTCAGCAGAGGATGGCATGGATGTAGGGTGACGTTGTCAGTGTGATTGAACAAGTGAGTTTTGTCAGTGTAGTATTCCGGGGCAGATGACGTCCCGGCGGGTTTCTGAAACCTGGCTATCACCTTTTCAAGCAGGTGAATATATGAATGCCTTGATGAGCTCCTTGCGGCTTCGTGCCTTGATCTTGACAATTTTTGTTGTGGTCGGCATGTCGGTTGCTCACTCGCTCAATGCTTCGCGGCTCGTGCTTGAGGCCGGTTTGAGAGATGTTGATGAGCGGGTTCCACAAACCGCCGAGATTCTCAACCTGGCTGTCTCCCCTTTCACGGCAGTTGAGGGCGAGGAGTTGTTGAAATCCTTTCTCGAAACCATGCTCTCGCGCGAGAAAACCAGTGGTCTGGTGTATGTCGTGATTTTCTCCGATGCCGGTGCGCGAGTCGTCTCTGCCGGTAATGTCCCCGAACCTTTGCCTGAAGCAGATACCGATTTGCATACGGCAGCCTTGAACGGTGTGGTTCATGCAATCAATCCGGTTTTATTGCGCGGCAACCGCGTGGGAAGCCTGCAATTTGGCCTGTCGACGCAACAGATGCTGGCAACACGCTCGTCTATCGTGCGTGAAGGGGTGTTTATTTCCCTGTTGATCGGCGCGGGGCTGATTGGCTTGATGCTGCTTGTCGGTTATCTGGTAGGTGTACGCATCAACGATTTGGTTATCGCAAGCCAGGCCATTGCCAACGGTGATTACGATGGTGTGCGCGCTGATGAGCGGGGCCGGGACGAAATTTCGTTGCTCGCGCACAATTTCAATCGAATGGCGGGGGCTGTCTCTCGTCATTTGAAGGAAGTCGAGACAGGCCGCCATGAAATCGGGCAACTCAATGCTTCGCTCGAGGAAACAGTGAGACGACGAACACAAGAATTGGCCGACAAGAACGCCGAGCTGGGTAACACCATAGAACATCTGAAGGAAACCCGTGAGTCTCTGATACGCTCGGAGAAAATGGCCAGTCTGGGAGCTATCGTCGCCGGTGTCGCGCACGAAATGAGCACCCCGATTGGCAATGCATTGATCGTGTCTTCCTCTTTGCGTGAAAGGACACGCGCTTTTGAGACGGAGGTGCAGGCCGGACTCAGGCGTTCATCGTTGAATCAATTCATGGAAGAAAACCGGCAGGCGGCTGAACTGGTCGAGAGAAATCTGACGCGTGCTGCGACGCTTGTCCATAGTTTCAAACAAGTGGCGGTCGATCAGACCAGCGAACAGCACCGGCTGTTCGATCTGTCCGAGGTGATCCATGAATGCCTGATTCTGCTTCAGCCGACATTGAAGCGAACTCCCTATCAGATTCAGAAGCAGATTCCGGAAGGCATCGAGATGGAGAGCTATCCTGGCCCCCTTGGGCAGGTGATTACCAATCTGGTCAATAACGCCATCATCCACGGCTTTGATGGACGCGACCATGGTTGTATTACCATCCAGGCCGAGACTGTCGGAACAGAACGGGTTCGCCTGAGTATCCATGATGACGGCAAGGGCGTTGCTCCCGAGATTATCAGCAGGATTTTCGATCCATTCTTCACTACACGCTTTGGCCAGGGCAGTAGCGGCCTGGGGCTGAATATCATCTTTAATATCGTCCATCGCTTGCTGCGAGGGACGGTGGATGTGGAAAGCCCGCCAGGGCAGGGAACGACATTCATTCTGGATTTGCCGCGCCATGCCAGCGTCACTGAGTTGCCTGAGGAGGTGAAACATGCCTGATCTGTCTGGTCGAATCTGGCGAAAGATACTTGCCGGACTGTTTTCCTGTCTTGCCTGTGTCGCGCAAGCCGATGATGGGTTTCCCGCTGTGCAACTGCACGGCTTTGGTACGCTCGGAATTTCCTGTTTCAGCAGCCGGGAGGCGGATTTCGTCTACGATATTTTGCCGAATGGCCCGGGCCGCACCCGTCGCTGTGATGTCGGGGCAGATTCTTTGCTGGGGGTGCAGACAGATGTGCAACCCGTCGATGCCTTGACCGCATCGTTGCAGATCATTAGCCAGCGAAGCCCGCGCAGCAGCACATTCCGGCCCGATGTCCAGTTGGCCAATCTGCGCTGGCAGATCAATGATGTCTGGTGGCTACGTCTTGGTCGGGTAAATAACCCGATGTTCATTGAGTCAGATTACCGTCTTGTCCGTCATGCTTTGACCGGTGCGCGGACGCCACCCGAGGTCTATGGTATGTCTCCGACGTATCAGATGGACGGCCTTGATACCAGCTATCGTTTTGTCGTCTCTGGATGGCGGGGGGAACTGTACGGCGGTATCCACACAAATGATATCAAGACACGCAACAGCAACAGTCAGGCCATCAGTGTCTATTCCGTGCGGGACATCCGGACGGTGACATTGAGCGGCGAACGGGGGCCCTGGACGCTCAAGGCAGGCTACAACACGGACCGTGTTTTTTATGCCGATCCTCGTACCGACTTGTTGTTTGATTTGTTGCGACGCCTGGGGGCGGGCAGCCTCGCGGATAACCTGACGCTGAACAATACCGCTGTCCGTATTTTGTCCGCCAGCGTGCGTTATGACGACAATGATTGGCAGATACAGTCCGAAGTCGTCCGGCGTCATTTCGAGGACTCGTATTTCCGCGATGCCTGGGCGGCTTACCTGACCGTCGGGCGACGTTTGGGACTGTGGATGCCGCATGTCACGCTGGCACGACGACAGACGTCGGGGCGCACCGTTGATCCGCGCGCGCCCGCTTTTCTTGCCAGTTATGTCAGCGACTTGCTGACGGCTACGCGCTACGATCAACGTTCGCTGACGCTTGGTGTGTCGCGCGAGATTGGAAAAAACATGAGTGGCAAGCTGCAAGTTCAGTGGATACGCCCGGATAAAAATGCCTGGGGAAATGTACTGACCAATTTTTCGCCAAGTTACGATCCATCCAGTCCGTTGCGTGGTGTACTGGTTTCGGCCAATCTCGATTTTCTTTTTTGAGGTGCCTCATGAAGAATTCGAAACCATTGGTGGGGCTTGTTTTTGGTAGTTTTCTGCTGTGTCTGCCGATGTTGGCGGGTGCGGAAGAGCCGGTCATTCTGGTGGTGGCTTCCCGGAATGTTGCCATTTCCCAGGCGAGTCGCGATCAGGTGGCCAATCTTTTTCTCGGGCAATCTTACGGCGAGCTGAAACTCCGTCCGATCGACAGCAGTGATGAAGTATTGCGGGAGCGTTTTTATCAACGTGTGGCCGGTTTGTCGGCCAATCGTGCGCGTGCGGTCTGGGCGCGTCTGGTATTCGCGACACGCCAGACACCGCCAAGGGAAATGACGACTGA
>CAYTHB010000114.1:0-5893 GCA_964437515.1 uncultured Sterolibacterium sp. | reverse complement strand
GGATTTTTCGCGAGCGATGATGTCTTCTTCAATCGCTGCGGCGCGGGCGGCCAGATCTTTTTCGTGCGTATCTTTGCTTGCCGCTGATTTTGAAATTTCCAGCTTGTCTTTTGTTGAGGCAGGCGGTGCAGCAGGCTCCTGTAGACGAGGCTCAATCTTGCCTTTGGAGGTTTGTTGCGGGGCTTCTTCTTGTGCGGGCGCGGCGGGTGCAGCTTCGGTGGCTGCCGCCAGTTTCTTGCGGTAAGCGTTGAAATCGGCGGACTGGGCAACAATGATGCGTCGTGCTTCCTGAGGGTCGACACTGTCTATTGCTGCCTGATCGGGCAACGCAAGGATTCGTCCTGTTTTTAGGCGATTGATGTTGCCGCCTTCAAAGGCGTCCTTGTTACTACGAAAGAGTGCCACCAACATTTGATCGAGGTTGGTGCCTTCCGGAAGATTGCTTTTTGCGATCTTACTCAGTGTATCGCCATGTTTGACCTGGTAGGCTTGACGCGTTGCTTCTTGATCTTTCTGTGGGGGGGCTGCCGGTTTTTCGGCTTTGACGATACGAAGAACTCCGCTGTCATCCCGTATGACCTTCATGCCCGACGCAGTTTTTTCCTCGGATGATGCGAGGGGTGTCGGCGTCGGTTGGGAAGGTGGTGATACTTTCGAAGAAGACGCTACCGCCGATGATGAGGGCTTTGCGGAGGGTTCGTTTGACGAGGAGGCAGGCGTGGTTGGCGACGACGTCGATGCGACAGCCGGTTGAGAGAGTGTTGGCGTGTGGGGTACAGGTTGAGCGGGAGACGGTTGCAGTAATTCAGGAGGGTCGAGCAGGAAAGTGTATTCACGCTGCAGACGCCCCCCGTCCCAATTAAGTTCAAGTAGCAAATCAATGAAGGCTTCATTGATGGCACGATTCGATTTCAGCAGTAGATAAGGGCGACCGTCGGTGCGTTTGGCGACACTGACTCGGACATCGGAGAGTGCGCTGACGTATTCGATGCCTGCTTGACGAAAGGATTCATTGGGGGCAATGCGTCCTGAAAGCGAAGTCAGTTCTTCGCGGCTTGCACTGATATCGACTTCAGCGCGCAAGGGCTGTCCCAGAACGGAGAGCACCGTGATTTTGCCTAAGCCTGCCGCATTAACTGCGTGAGGTAGTGCGGCTAAAGCCAGTGTCATGGCTACGGTGGAGGCTTTTATTTTCATGCGTCGCATCGATTGGGTCACAATGACCTCCCACAGGGGAACTATATGGATAATGAAAATAACATCATGAGCTTAGCCTTGCAAGCTAAACCCCTATCTGAAGTGTGTGAAATTTGCGACAGTTTTCATGAGATGCAATGAGTGCCGATCGCATGTCATTGCATCAGATGTGGAACTGTCGCCACTCATCGAGGGACGGATGGGTGGAGATGGCGATCACGTACGTTTTTTGGTGTTCAGTTGACCAGAATGCGCAGCATACGCCGCAACGGCTCGGCAGCACCCCACAGCAGTTGGTCACCCACCGTAAATGCCGACAGATATTCGTTGCCCATCGACATCTTGCGCAAACGTCCCACGGGGACAGAAAGCGTCCCCGTCACGGCGGTGGGGGTGAGTTCCTTCATCGTGATTTCACGCTGATTGGGAATAACCTTGACCCAGTCGTTATGCTGCGCCAGCAGGGCTTCGATGTCGGCAATCGGCACATCTTTCTTGAGCTTGATGGTCAATGCCTGCGAGTGGCAGCGCATGGCACCGATACGTACACACAGACCATCCACGGGGATGGGTGAGGATTCCAGGCCGAGAATCTTGTTGGTTTCGGCCGCCCCTTTCCACTCCTCACGGCTTTGCCCATTGCCTAGGTCTTTGTCGATCCATGGAATCAGCGAGCCAGCCAGCGGTACACCAAAGTTGGCGGTCGGAAAACGCTCGTCGCGCAAGATGCCGGCGACTTCGCGGTCGATGTCGAGGATGGCCGAGGCCGGATCTTGCAGCAGATTTTGGGCAACACGATGCGCCTCACCCATTTGTTGCAGCAGTTCGCGCATGTTTTGTGCGCCCGCACCCGAAGCGGCTTGATAAGTCATCGAGGTCATCCATTCGATGAGCCCGGCTTCAAACAGGCCGCCCAGACCCATCAGCATCAGGCTGACAGTGCAGTTGCCGCCGATGTAGTTTTTCACCCCTTGATCGAGCGCGCGATCAATGACATTGCGGTTGACCGGGTCGAGGATGATGACGGCATCATCTTTCATGCGCAGTGTCGAGGCGGCATCAATCCAGTAGCCGTTCCAGCCGTGGGCGCGCAGCTTGGGGAAAACCTCAGTGGTGTAATCACCGCCTTGACAGGAAATGATGATGTCCATTTCCGCCAGTGCGCTGACATCCTTCGCATCTTTCAGAGGATTGCTGGTCGTGCCCACGTCAGGGCCTTTGCCGCCGACGTTGGAGGTGGTGAAGAACACCGGTTCGATCAGGGCGAAATCGTTTTCTTCACGCATGCGTTGCATGAGCACGGAGCCAACCATGCCCCGCCAACCAACCAAACCCACTCGTTTCATGATGCTGTTCCTTTTACGAAATTACGATGAATTATTTTGATGATTCCAATGATTTCAATGCGTGGCGCGCTGTATGGCTTCGCCACCTTTTTCGATGTCTTTACCCATGCCGCGCACCGTGTTGCAAGCGGTCAATAGCAAGATGCAGCCCACGAGACAGAGTAAAAGATGTGATTTGCGTAACATGAGAACCCGATTCCTTATTGGCGAGATCGCCCAAAATGACAACAAAATAGCCTGTAATTATCGCACAGGGATACAGTTGGGCGATGTCAGTATCAGTGCAATATGGAATCGTCTGGAGTGTGCAAGTAGCGTCGAATAATGAGCAGTCCGCCCAGTGCGAACAGCGCCCCCAGCGTGTAAGTCCAGCCAGCACCGATGCTGTCCCAGAGCTGCCCGCTCAGCAGTCCCCCCAGCAGGCCACCTGCGCCAAAGGAAATGCTACCGTAAAGTGCTTGGGCACGTGTCTGCTCGCGCCCTGGAAACCAGCGATGCAGTAATGCCACCATCACCGCGTGGAAGGCACCAAAGGTCAGGCCGTGCAGCAGTTGCGCCAGAATGAGGAGAGTGATGGCGGATGCCCCCCAGCCGATAACCAGAAAGCGCAGCACTGCAGCAATGAAGGTCGCCATCAGGAGAGGGTATAAGGAATAGCGCCGTAACAATCGCGGGATCCACATGAAGGCGAGGATTTCGGCGCCAACACCCAATGACCAGAGGGCACCGATTAGTGTTTTGGAATAGGCGTGCTCGACCAGATGGATGGAGTAGAAAACGTAAAGTGGGCCATGTGCGGCTGACATCAGAAAGCAGGCCCAGAGCAGGGGGAGCAGTTTGGGCTGATGCCGTAGCATGGCACGATAAGAGATGCTGGGACGGGCGTCGTGCTCGGGTGAGTTCTTGCTTTCAGGCAGTGCCAATACGCTGCCCAGCAGGAGTCCTAGCAAAGCCAGGGAAATCCACAGCAGACTATCGATGGGCATAACATCCAGCAAAGCTCCGATGCATTGCACGGCGATGACAAAGCCGACGGATCCCCAGAGGCGGATACGGCCATAGTGTTCTGCGTGACGATCGAGCTGGCTCAGGGTGAGTGCTTCGACCAGAGGCAGGGCTGCGCTCCAGAAGAAAGCCAGTAGTGCCATGACGACGAAAGTTTGCGTAAAGCCCTGGCTGAAAAACAGCAGGCTGAAACAAAGTATGCACAGGGCGGTTGTAGCGCGTACAACCGGTGCTTGCCGCCCTAGACGTTCCGCCAGTTGGCTCCATAGATTGGGGGCAGCCAGACGCATCAGCTGCATCAGTGAGAGCAGCAGGCTGATGTCCCAGGCGGAAAATCCTTGTGCCTGCAAATACACGCCGAAATACGGCATGTAGGCACCGATGAATGCGAAGTAGAGAAAGTACCAGGTGGCGAGTCGCCAGTGAGACATCGCGTTGAGAGTGGTGGGGTGTGGCTTAGCGTGAAACAACGAAAACGAAGCCCGTTTGAAGCTTCGAGCGTAGCGAGCAAATCAGTAGCCGCCCCTTGAGGGGCGGATGGGTGGGGTGGGTGTCTAGGGTAACGTTTGTTTCATCCTCTGCGGGTAGAGACGGCTACCATGTACGTTAGCTTAACCTGCGATTTTGGGGGTATTGCAAACGACATCACCGCATTGCGCCCGATGCCGCAAGGCTTGGTCGATGAGCACCAGTGCCAGCATGGCCTCGGCAATCGGTGTCGCACGGATGCCCACACAAGGATCGTGGCGGCCATGGGTGGCGACTTCCACGGCTTGCCCATCGAAATCAATGGAATGACGTGGCAGACGTATGCTGGAAGTGGGTTTGATGGCGATATTGACGAGGATGTCCTGGCCGGTGGTGATGCCGCCCAAAATGCCGCCCGCATGGTTGGAGAGGAAGCCGACGGGCGTGAGTTCGTCGCCATGTTCGCTGCCTTTTTGCGCCACACTGGCAAAGCCCGCGCCAATCTCCACACCTTTGACGGCGTTGATGCTCATCATGGCTGCGGCGATGTCGGCATCCATGCGACCATACACTGGCTCGCCCCAGCCCACCGGCACACCCCGGGCGACGACATGAATTTGTGCACCGATGGAGTCACCCGACTTGCGCAGTGCGTCCATGGCTTCTTCCAGTTGCGGCACGCTGGCGGCATCGGCGGCAAAGAAGGGATTGTCGTTGACGATAGTCCAGTCATTGACGGGAATTTCGATCGCGCCAAGCTTCGTCATGCAGCCCTGGATTTCAACGCCATACCGTTCATTCAGCCATTTTTTCGCAATGGCTCCAGCCGCCACGCGCACGGCGGTTTCCCGCGCAGAAGAGCGACCGCCACCGCGATAATCGCGGATGCCATATTTTTGCCAATAGCTATAGTCGGCGTGTCCCGGACGGAAAGACTGGCTGATGTTGCCGTAATCCTTGCTGCGCTGATCCTGATTACGGATGAGCAGCGCGATGGGGGTTCCGGTGGTTTTGCCTTCGAAAACACCAGAAAGAATCTCGACCTCATCGGGTTCGCGACGTTGCGTGACATGGCGCGAGGTGCCGGGCTTGCGGCGATCCAGTTCAGCCTGAATGTCGGCGGCGGAAAGCGTCAGCCCCGGCGGGCAGCCATCGACGACGCAGCCAATGGCGGGGCCGTGTGATTCGCCAAACGAGGTGACACAAAACAGAGTACCGAAAGTGTTGCCAGACATCGCGTAGCCTTGGATTGAGGACGAAACGACGATTTTATCATGCAGGCCGACGCTACCTTGGTTGGTGCGATATTGGGTGAACAATTACGCAGTGTGCCGATAGCCATATCTTTGCGCGGGTGCGGCACGACCACATGGCCTGGGTTGGCAGGATGCTTGAACTTCATGGAGTCGCCTTTGTCCCCTATTTGCCCTTGCGGGGTGCAAGTGCAAGGAGAACCCCGTTAAACCTTGTCGACTTCATCCGGAACATCCGGTACGGCATTCAGGTAGCGCTCGAAATCCTGTCGACGGCCTTGAGCTGCCTCCTGCCGCAAATAATCCAGCGTCAGCATCGATGCCAGCTTTTCTGCGGCAGCGCTGGCGATGAACTGATTCACCGAAATCTCATCCCGCGCAGCCAGTTCGCGAATCTTGGCATGCACCGAATTCGGCAAGCGTACGGTCAATGCGGTCATGATGAACTCCTTAACAAGGCAAGAAAAGAGATAGGGGTGATTGGGGTGACCCCCAGTTCGCCGATCCGCTGAAAATCGCGAATATTGTGTGTTACTAGATACTGACTGTTTGACGCCACGGCACACTCCAGCACCATGTCGTCATCCGGATCGCGCAAAAATGGACGCCACAGGTAATACACAT
>CAYTHB010000113.1:0-5989 GCA_964437515.1 uncultured Sterolibacterium sp. | reverse complement strand
GCGCGAGGCGATCAAAGCGGCCGACGCGACGTTGCGTTATATGCCGTCCTACTCGCCAGACCTCAATACCATCAATCGAGCTGTCCAATAGCTCGTGCAAAGCATTCCTACGCAAATGCGCCGAGCGCACTGAACAAGCGTTGCGCTGACGCGCTGGACAATTCGTACGGCAATTGTCTGCTGGATGTCACATAGCGCCGCAGCTACTGCCAAGCCCATCTGCTATAATGCGCATTTACGAATGAACCCGCACTGGACCGGCCTATGGAGCTCTATACGCTCCGGCCAGCTCGGCTTTCGTGCTCTGGGCTATCGGCGTTGCCACGTTCCACCGGAGCGTCGCAATATCACCCGCTCGTAGCTCCAACGCTGCGTACGCACCTTGGTGCTGAATGCGAAAGCGTCTTGCACGGTCGGAATCATTCATAACCACCATCACCATCCGCGAGTCAGGTGTTAGACAAGTCACGTTGGGAAACGGATCTACCTCACTTGAATGAACCCGCACCGCCCCTGGCCGGATAAACCGCGCTGAGTGCGCCATCAGATAATATCCGGCATTTCGTTTGATTGTGGACCCAATGGTAACGCCGCCTAGGGCTCCCACGGCGCCGCCGGGCGTGTGCAAGGCGCACTCTGAATCAGACGCAAGGTTCCACTCCAGCACAGTCCGGCTCCAGTTTCTCAGGACGCTGATTACGACGTTCTTTGTATGCCAGCGTAATGCATCCATAAAATCCTCATCTGCGGAAATCCATTGTTCAGTGAAATACACTTTCTGCGCCGGATACCGCGACCGCACTTCTGACATCGCCGCCGCTGACCCACTGTACAAATGCCACGCCACGCCGCCGATATAAGCGCGCGCCCTTGCGTCTCCCAGCACCGTGAGCGGATAATCCGGCACGTCGCAATTGTGATCCCAACAGAGTATTTCTGTTTCAGGCGCCCCTTTGTGCATTTCCGGTCCAAGGTATCTCTTGATGAACTCGGCCTGTTCCGTGGCGGTCATCATCATGCTGGGCTCGTTCTTTGGATTGAGCGGTTCGTTTTGCGGTGTCACCGCGCTGATATGAATGCCATGCCCGCGCATCACTTCCACGTATTTCACAAAGTATCGTGCATATGCCGAATAATATTCCGGCTTCAGCCTTCCTGCCACGAAGCTACTGTTGCTCTTCATCCATGGCGGAGCCGACCACGGCGAAGCGATAATCTTCACAGTCGGATTGATGTGCAATATCTGCTGTAGCACGGGAACCACCTCCCGGTCACCAGCAGCAAGATTGAAGCGCGTGAGGTCAGGGTCCGCCGTTCCGGGAGGAAGATCCCAATAGCTGAAATCGCTCCGGCCAAGATCAGAGGCGCCGATACTCAGCCGCAAACAGCTCAGCCCAACCGAGTCATCGGCCAAACCAAACAGCTCCTGCAGCAGGTTCGCGCGGCCTGGCGCCCCAAGTCCCGCCAGCAAATACGCACTGCCGCCCGTCAACGCAAACCCGAAGCCTTCGATTGGCTGAAAGGTCCGGCTGTCGTCGATTTCGATCGTGGGAAGTGCACCATGCAGCAATGATCTGGAAAATGCCACCGGTTGCATCGGTTGCAGCAACGCATCGGTACCACGTGTAATCCAGCCCTCGATCATCCCGTGATCGTGTCGTTCTCCGGTCCCCTCACGCATGATGGCCATGCCGCTGCGCCCGGATCAACTCCGCAAACCAATCAAAGGAGGCTTTGGGAATGCGCTTCTGAGTCGCATAATCGACATAGACGAGTCCAAAGCGGTTGGCAAAGCCGGAGCCCCACTCGAAGTTATCCAGAAGTGACCAGACAAAATAGCCGCGCACATCCACACCCGAAGCAACAGCCTCTTCCAGCACCTTGGTGTAGGCGGCAAGATAGGCAATGCGTCCGCCATCGTTCACCGCACCCGCTGCGTCCAGCGTCTCGTTTGCCCCGTAGCCATTTTCTGTCACGTAAATCGGAAGTTTATAGCGTTGATACGTCGCGATCAGTTCATCGCGGAACGCTGCCGGGTCGATGCGCCAGCCCACACCAGTCATGGGGCTGTCACGCGGCGCGTCGGCCCAGGCAAAACCAAGCGGGTTCTGATCAGCGCGCGCATAAATCGGGCAATAGTGGTTCAGGCCGAACCAGTCGATCGGCTGGGCAATGCGCGCCATATCTCCCGCTCGCACAAATTCCTGCACGCCTTCGGCTAGCTCGTGCGGATATTCGGCGAGGCATTGCGGGTCCGCATAAAGTCTGTTCCAGCATGCGTCCAGAACACCGGCCGCCACTGCGTCCTCCGGCGTCGCGCTCACCGGCAGACAAACCTGTCGATTGTAGATGGCGCCAAGAAGAGCCCCCGGTGCCAACGTCCTGAGGGTGCGGATCGCTTCGCCATGTGCGAGGTTCACATGGTGAGCCGCCTGCAAAAAGCTCCGCCGGTTGGCAATGCCGGGTGCATTCCAGCCTATACCGTAACCGAACAGCGTGCACACATTCGGTTCGTTGAACGTCGCAAAGTGTCGGACCCGGTCGCCATAGCGGCGCGCAACCAAGGCGGCATAATCGGCGAACCAAAGAGCGATGTCGCGATTCTGCCATCCGCCAAGATCATCCAGCGCTTGCGGCAAATCCCAGTGATACAGACACAACCAGGGCTCTATGCCGTTACGAAGCAGTTCGTCGATCAAGCGATCATAGAACTCGAGTCCCTGGCTGTTTGCCTGCCCGCGCCCTTGCGGCAGCACACGTGGCCAAGCTACGGAAAACCGGTAGACCTGCGCGCCAAGGCGCCGCATCAGTGCCACGTCTTCTCGGTAGCGATGATAGTGGTCACACGCCACATCGCCCGTATCCCCATTGGCGATACGGCCCATCTGCCGGCTGAATAGGTCCCAGATGCTGGGGCCACGCCCGTCCTCGGAGGCAGCCCCCTCAATCTGATAAGCTGCGGTGGAGACGCCCCACTTAAACGATGCAGGCAGCGTCAAAGCAGAAGAAGGTACGGGGTGCCCCGATATAGATTCAATATCAGTTTCAGCCGATCCCACGAGCTCCTCCCTCAAATATGAGTCGCAACAAGACAATTATCTGGATGCGGCTTCTCTGCCTTTACATGCAGAACGCGCTGGAAAAATCCGTCAAACAATCCGGCGCGACCAATGGCTACAACCGCAGCCGACGGAAATTCCGCAGTTAGCAGTTCGGCCATTTCACGCTGGGCCACTGCATCGAGCGCATTCGTTGCCTCCGCCAGAAAAATCCAGTTGGGTCGATGAAGTAGCATGCGCGCTATACTCAGCCTTTGCAGTTGCGCTGCGGATAGCACATGCTCCCAGCTCTCCACCACGCCAAGATGACCTACCCAATCGCCCAAGCCGACGCGACGCAACGCCGAACTGATGTCATCCGGCGCACATACGCCAGGTGCCAGTGGGTAGCAAACGGCTTCGCCCAGCGTACCCACGGGCAAATAAGGCCGATCACTGGCGATGAAGATGTTTGCACCCGCTGGCATCGTCACTTTTCCGGCGCCCCATGGCCAGAGCCCTGCAATAGCAAGAATAAGTTTGTGGCATACTTGCGTATCACCTTCGATTAACACATGTTCACCTGGATCGATGTCGGCAGTGATTTCGTGCATCAACGGCACCGCATCGTGCTCTATCACGCGCACGTCGGCTAAATGCAGCGAATCACCCTCATGCTTCACCTCAATGCGATTCTTGCCGAGTTTCTCCTGGAGCCCGTCCATCGCATCCTGCAGTGCCATCACGCGTTCGACGGAAGCTCGCCATTGAGCGATGCCGGAAAGATTGTCGACAGGAAACGATAGCGCGGCAGTGACTTGCTGAAATGCCTGCGCCATCTGCATCAGAGTGCCGAGCGTGATTAGCCCCATGATATAACGCGGCGCTGCGACAAGAAGCGGAAACGGGCCTGCGAGCACGCTGTACGTCGTGGTGAACACGATGATGCGCACCAAACCATAGGTCTGGCTCGCCCAGCCGCGTCTCACGTCACGCAGCAACCCCTGAAGATGCGTTCGCTCATCGGCATCGCCACCAATCAAGGCGATACTTTCCGAATATTCCCTGGCACGCGCCAGGCCAAACCGAAAATTGGCTTCCACCGTCTGCCGCAGATTGGAGGCGCCGATCAACGGGTAGCCTGCCCATAGCGCCAGGCTGGTGCCGATCGTCGAATAAACAAGTGCGATGAAAACCATGAAACCAGGTACGGGAATGACTGTCCCGCCGATTCCCACATGGATGATACCGGAGAGCGTCCACAGCACGTCGACGAATGTCGCAAAGAGCAAAATGCAGTAAAATAAGGACTGGCCCAGATCGACGGCCGACTCGGTCGTCACGCGAATATCCTCGGCAATTCTCCCATCTGGATTGTCATGGTCGCCCGCAATCAGGCCGAGCTGATAGTGCCTTCCGTCCGCCATCCAAGCCGATAACGTCGTTTTCGTGAGCCAGACACGCCAGGCGAATTGCAGGCGCCGCCTGATATACAGCGATACGGAGAACACGAGGATGCTTGCCAGAAGCAGAAGCGCGAACGTCACGATCTGCTTGAGGAAGGTGTCCATCTGGCGCGCTTCCACGGCGTTGTAGAGCTGCGCCGACCAGGAATTCAGGCCGACCTGAACCGCAACCTGCGCAACTGTCAGAGCTGCAACCAATGCCAGGCGGCCCCGGTTCATCCATTTATGCTCGGCCGACCAGAAGGGCATGGCAAAAACGATAAACCGCCATAGAAAGCGCCCGTGATGGAGCATCCCTGCCTTTGGACGGGTACCGTCGGCCGTATCCTGCCTCATGAACTCAGCTCACCTTCGCTATCACGACGATAGTGATCAGGTAGCAGAAGCTGCGCGCAATCGGAATACAGGTCAGGCTCGTCGTCTATGTTCGGCGTCGTAGCCGTTACGGCGTGATCTAGATCATATAGTCATTTCACCGAAGACTGTGCTGCGATTTTCGACGGTAGCATGCAGAAATGGCTCCGAAAGTTTTGATTAAGATTCTGCGCCCATTCTACGAAGACGTGCTTTTCATATCGGGAGAAATATCATGCTGACCACCGAACCCGGGTTGGTCCGGACTTTCCTCAAAATTGCGTTCGCGGGCTTCGGCGTGCTCATCATTGTGTTGATTCGGGTGGGGCTGCGCGGACTCGTTTCCGCTGCGCGACTTCTTATGGCTTTCGGTTCGCGAGCCGAGTCTCGACCATTCGTGATTATCGAAGATTCTGGCGCGTCTGCCGTACGAGACGCACGAAAAGACTTTCGGCTTCGCGATTAGGCCGTCGGAGTGCAATCCAACGGTGAATGTCGTCGTCTTCCAATGTCCGTGTGGGACGGCCGCACGACATCGCTCGCCGCGTGGCGAGCGACCGTAAAGCCGCGCCATTTTGGTGTTGGCGCTGGTTTCGTCGATGAAGATGAGGCGCTCAGGGTCGAGATCGATTTGCCCTTCGAACCACTCCTCACGCGCGGCATTTATATCGCCGCGCCGTTGCTCGGCGGCGCGCGCTGTCTTTTTTAAGCGTGATCTTTCTGCGCTGGAAGAAGCGCCAGAGCGACGCGATGCCGACCGTATTCCATGACGTTTCAACAGGTCTCGCAACTCGGCGAGCGTGATATCCGGCTCCGCTGTCACCGCGTCCAAAATCAATTGTGAATGTGCTTCGATGCGCTACGATTTGCGGTCACCGCCCTGGCGTTTAGGAGCGATGTCGCCAGCTTCTTTGAGGCGACCATGCCAGCGGATCGCGCTGGCCGCACTGACACCAAAATGCTCGGCGGCCTGTCGACAGGACGAGCCACCATCAATTGCGGCAATCACCCTTTGGCGAAAATCAACTGGTGCCCGGCACATTCCGCCCCATAGAACATTCATCAGCCCGTTTTCAGAACTGTGGCTTTCACGCCACATCATCTCTGTGTCTGCGGCACTAAATAGACTAG
>CAYTHB010000112.1:0-6285 GCA_964437515.1 uncultured Sterolibacterium sp. | reverse complement strand
ACGTCCTGCCATACCGTGTGATCGGCATGGGTGGTCATGCTCTTGTAGAAGTCCGCGGGTGTCAGTGCCATCACCACGGCCAGCATGTCGGAAAGCTCCAATCCCAAGGTAGCGGCTCCAAGCCTGGCCGAATGGGTTGCACGAACTTTGCCCGCTTCTACGAAAGCTTTGACTGCGGGCAAATTGCAATGCGGCGTGAGTTTCTCCATGAAGATATTTTAACCTAATTGGTGTGTATTGGCAAGTTGGTTAGCGTGAAACAACGAAAACGGAGTCGGGTTGAAGCTACGAGCGTAGCGAGCAAACTAGTAGCCGCCCCTTGAGGGGCGGATGGGTGGGGTGGGTGTCTCGGGTAACGTTTGTTTCATCCTCTGTGGGTGGAGATGGTCACCATGATCGTTAGTTGGGATGTTTTTTGGCTGTTAGCCCGATGCGGGCAATGCAGCCAGAAATGACAATGCGAATGTTTTGTCGCTTTCAATTCGTTTCATACAACGGGAAGTACAAAAGCGTGGCTCGCTATAATCGCCGAGTTCATTTTTACTCCATATCCTCTCCATTGCCTCCATGTCTTCCTCACAATCCTTATCCGAGTTTTCTTCTGATCGCGTCAAGCGTTCCCGCATCATCATTGCCAGCTTGATCGGGACGACGATCGAATTCTTTGATTTTTACATTTACGCTACCGCCGCCGTATCGGTGTTTCCATTGCTGTTTTTTCCGACAGGACATGCAGGAGCGGCCTTACTGGCTTCGATGGCGACTTTTGGTGTGGCGTTTGTGGCGCGCCCCATCGGTTCGGTGCTGTTCGGGCATTTTGGCGATCGCATGGGGCGCAAGACGACCCTGATTGGATCCTTGCTGCTGATGGGGATTGCCACTTTTCTCATTGGTTTGCTGCCAACCTATCACCAGATTGGCTTGCTGGCACCGACGCTGCTGGCGGTTCTCCGTTTTTGTCAGGGCTTGGGGCTGGGCGGAGAGTGGTCGGGAGCGGCCTTGCTGGCGACCGAGAATGCCGAACCGGGCAAGCGGGCATGGGCGGCAATGTGGCCGCAACTGGGCGCACCCTTGGGTTTCATTCTGGCGAATGGGTTTTTTCTGCTACTGACAGTAGCATTTCAATACGATTCCACGGTAGCCAATCCGCAGGATGCTTTTCTGGTCTGGGGCTGGCGCGTGCCTTTCCTATTGTCGATCGGCATGGTGATGCTGGGACTGTATGTGCGCGTCAAACTCGAAGAAACGCCGGTGTTTACACGCGCCCTTGAGCGGGGTGAAAAACTGGATTCTCCGCTGCGCCATGTGCTGCGCCACAATCTGCGTGAAATCCTGCTGGGAATGTTTGTCATGGTGGCGACCTATGGCGTGTTTTATGTGATGACCACCTGGATGCTGTCGTATGCCATTGGTAAAGTAGATCAAGGTTTTCTGGGTGTCGGTTATCGTGATTTTCTTGTGCTGCAATTGCTGTCCGTGCTTTTCTTTGCCGCTTTTATTCCGGTCGCTGGCGCGTTGGCAGATCGTTACGGGCGGCGTAATTTTTTGCGTGTCGTGACGGTGGCATTGATGCTCTTTGGCTTGTCATTCGGCACGTTTTTGTCGCCGACACTCATGGGAACAGGGCAAGCGGCTAATCAGGGCTTATTGCTGCTGTTTCTGTGCATCGGTATGGCCTTGATGGGCTTGAGTTTCGGGCCGATGTCGGCCTTGCTGCCCGAGCTGTTTCCAACGCACACTCGCTATACCGGCTCGGGTGTGGCTTACAACATGGCCTCTATCCTCGGTGCGGCACTCACGCCTTTTGTCGCCGCCTGGCTGGCGCGTCAATACGGACCGGGCGCGGTGGGTTGGTATCTGGTCTTCCTCTGTGTTTTGTCGTTCGTTGCCCTGACGCTCTGCCGTGAATCCACGCATACCGATCTGGATGCGATGACTGATGAAATCGTGGCGACGGGCATCGAGTCGACTTCGCCCTAGTTGAACATCATGCAGAAACTGGACGAGCCTGCCGAATCCAACGGCTTTCAGGTGAACCATGCCGGTTTATTGTTGGCGAGCTACCGACATTTAATCGGGCGTGATCTGCTCCCGAATATACAAAATACGCAAAATTTGCTACTCACAGTAAGAGAATTGTATTTTGCCCCGTTCGTGGTTCTGTCGCACGATGGGGGTGAAGACCCTGTTTTTACCTATGCCAATCTCACGGCGCAGATTCTGTTTGCCATGCCTTGGCACGAGATTGTGGGTTTGCCGTCGCGCTATTCTGCCGAACCGCTGGTGCGCGAAGAGCGGCAGCGGCTGCTCGATACGGTGAGTCGGCAAGGCTATATCGACGACTATCGCGGCGTGCGGATAGCGCGTGATGGACGGCGTTTCGAGATTCATCAGGCAACGGTGTGGAATCTGCGGGATCGCACCGGACAGATTCAGGGGCAGGCCGCGACATTTGCTGCGTGGACAGAACTCGCAGAACTTGCGCCGCTTGTGCAGCGGCACGCGCTAGAATGACAGGTTTTCTGCATGACCTTCTGCCATGAATTCATCTGATTTATATGTGCTAGAAAACGCGTTGGCGTGGCTGAACGAAGGCGCGCGAGTGGCCTTGGTGACGGTGGCCGAAACCTGGGGTTCGGCAC
This sequence comes from uncultured Sterolibacterium sp., assembly GCA_964437515.1. GTDB lineage: Bacteria > Pseudomonadota > Gammaproteobacteria > Burkholderiales > Rhodocyclaceae > Sterolibacterium. The sequence goes on along the minus strand of CAYTHB010000112.1, from coordinate 3,643 downwards.
CGCGTCCGGTGGGCTCTCTGCTGGCGGTTGCCGAGGATGGACGGTTTGTCGGCTCGGTGTCGGGTGGCTGCATCGAAGAGCATCTGGTCGAACGCATCGACCGCGATTTCCCCGAAAAGCCTGGCACGACCTCTTATGGCGTTTCCGCCGACGAGGCGCGGCGTTTCGGCTTGCCTTGTGGCGGCACGATGAGCGTGGTGATCGAGCCGATACAGGATATGGAGGGGATCGCCTTCAGCGTGGCGGAAATTCGCCAGCGTCGTCGCGTTTGCCGCACGCTGGACATGGCGACAGGCGTGGCCACGGTCGCCCCTGCGAAACGTGACGATGTGTATGCCTACGATGGTCAATGCCTGAAAAGTGTGCAAGGGCCGAACTGGCGGTTGGTGGTTGTCGGCGCGGGGCATCTTGCCCGCTATCTGGCGCGCATGGCGCAGATGATGGATTTCAGTGTGTATGTGACCGATCCGCGCCTCGAATATCGCGCGCAGTGGGATGTGCCGGAAGCCCTGCTGCTGGATGGGATGCCTGATGATGCGATTCTGGCACTGGGCATCGACCCGCATACCGCCATCATCACCACGGCGCATGATCCCAAGGTCGATGATATGGCACTGCTCGAAGGGTTGAAATCACCCGCGTTTTACATTGGTGCGCTGGGTTCGCCGCGCACCAGTGCGAAGCGGCGCATCCGGCTGGGGTTGTTCGACCTCAAGCCTGAGGAAATCGAGCGTCTGCACGCGCCGGCGGGAATTCCGATTGGTAGCCATACGCCCGCAGAAATCGCGCTTTCGATGCTGGCGGAGTTGGTGGCAGCGCGTAATACCTTGATTGCGGCCTCGGCAACACCGACGGGAGGTTGCAATGGTTGATACGCAGAATTCTGCATCGCGTCTGGCATTTCTCGATCTGCCCGCAGCGCACACGGCGGCAGGCACGGTGCGCCTGCCCGGCTCCAAAAGTATTTCCAATCGGGTGTTGCTGCTCGCCGCACTGGCGGAGGGCGTGACGGAAATCCGTGATCTGCTGGATTCCGACGATACCCGCGTGATGTTGGCGGCTTTGCAAAAGCTCGGCGTGCGCGTGGAAAATTGTGGTGAGCAGGCGTGGCGGGTCGAGGGCTGTGGTGGCGTGCCGCCGCTGCATGAAGCCGCCTTGTTTCTCGGCAATGCGGGCACGGCATTTCGCCCGCTCACCGCGCTGCTCGCCTTGTCGGGCGGGCATTTCACGCTTTCGGGCGTGCCGCGTATGCATGAGCGGCCGATCGGCGATCTGGTCGATGCGCTGAATGGGCTGGGGGCGGATATTCGTTATCTGGAAAATCCCGGCTATCCGCCGCTGGATATTTATCCCGGGCAAATGAATTTCAGCGCACCCATTCGTGTGCGTGGCGATGTCTCGTCGCAGTTTTTGACCGCTTTGCTGCTCGCGCTACCACTGTCCGGGCAGGATGTGGTCATTGAAGTCGTCGGTGAGCTGATCTCCAAACCGTATATCGAGATTACCCTCAATCTGCTGCAGCGTTTCGGCATTACGGTGCAGCGCGAGGGCTGGGCGCGCTTTCATATTCCGCCCGCTCAGCGGTATCGCAGCCCGGGTGTGCTGCATGTCGAAGGCGATGCGTCGAGTGCCTCGTATTTTCTGGCGGCAGGCGCGCTGGGCGGAGATACGGTGCGCGTCGAAGGCGTGGGGGCGGACAGCATTCAGGGCGATGTGCGCTTTGTTGAGGCCTTGCAGGCGATGGGCGCGCGGATCGACATGGGCGCTAACTGGATCGAGGCGCGCGCGCCAGCAACGGGGTGCTTGCGGGCTTTCGATGCTGATTTCAATCACATCCCTGATGCCGCCATGACACTGGCGGTGCTGGCCTTGTTTGCTGACGGGACAAGCACCCTGCGTAACATCGCCAGCTGGCGCGTCAAGGAGACCGACCGCATCGCTGCGATGGCCACCGAGCTGCGCAAACTGGGTGCGAGCGTTGAGGAGGGCGCGGATTACCTGCGGATTACGCCGCCGCAAGATGCTGGCTTCACGCAGCATGCCCAAATTGAGACTTACGACGATCATCGCATGGCGATGTGTTTTTCGCTGGCTACGTTGGGCGGTGTGCCGATACGCATCCTCGATCCACAATGTGTTGACAAGACTTTTCCAGAATATTTTTCTGAATTTACGAGGGTGGTGCGATGACGATCCATCAGCAGCTGATGCCGGTCATTGCTATCGACGGCCCTTCGGCTTCCGGCAAAGGCACGGTAGCCGCGCGGGTCGCACAGGCATTGGGCTTTCATTATCTGGATAGTGGCTCGCTGTATCGGCTGACGGCACTGTCGGCGTTGCGGGCAGGGGTGGCATTGGATGATGAAGCGCGCGTGGCGGCACTGGCTGCTGCTTTGCCCGCGAGCTTTGTCGATGGAGAAATTCTGCTCGATGGCCAGTCGGCAACGGAAGCCATCCGTCACGAGGAATGTTCGGCGGGCGCGTCAAAAGTGGCCGTCTTGCCGGCGGTGCGTGCGGCCTTGCTGGAGCGGCAGCGTGCTTATTGCCAGCCACCGGGGCTGGTGGCCGATGGTCGTGATATGGGTTCGGTGGTGTTCCCTCAGGCCATGCTTAAGGTTTTCCTTACGGCAACCGCCGAAGAACGGGCACGTCGACGCTATAAGCAGTTGATCGAAAAAGGGATGTCTGCTAACATTTCGACCCTTTTGCAGGACTTGCAGGAGCGTGACGCGCGTGATGCTACGCGCAGTGTCGCACCCTTGCAGCAATGTGCCGATGCGGAGTGGCTGGATACCTCGCAACTGAGTATCGAACAGGCGGTGCATGCCGTGCTGACTTGGTATCGGGCGCGTTGTTTGTTGTTGAGTGCTGTTTAGTTGTTGTGCAGTTGTTGTGTAGTCGTTCAAGGTGTCATCTCGCTTGCACGCCAAGGCAAGCTGGTGGCTTTTTTCAACTTGCAGCCGCAATGATGTTTTAGGTTTTGTGCAGCGTGCATCGTGCTTTGTACATCGTGCGGTTTTTCAGGTAAATCAATTATGTCTCTTGCAACCTCCACCTCCTCTCCTTCCGGCATGGAAAGCTTTGCCGCTCTGTTTGCCGAAAGCCTTGAGCGTCAGGAAATGCGCGCCGGTGAAGTCATCACCGCCGAAATCGTGCGCGTCGATCACAACCACGTCGTGGTTAATGCCGGTCTGAAGTCTGAGAGCTTCATTCCTGTTGAAGAATTCAAAAATGAGCGCGGCGAAGTTGAAGCCGTGCCGGGCGACTATGTCAGCGTCGCCATCGAAATGCTGGAAGATGGCTACGGTGAAACCCGCCTCTCCCGCGAAAAGGCCAAGCGCATCGCTGCTTGGAACGATCTGGACAAGGCCATGAATGAAGGCATCCTGGTCAAGGGCTTCATCACCGGTAAGGTCAAGGGTGGTCTGACCGTGATGGTCAATGGTATCCGTGCCTTCCTGCCCGGCTCGCTGGTCGATGTGCGTCCGGTCAAGGACACCACGCCTTTCGAAGGCAAGGAATTCGATTTCAAGGTCATCAAGCTCGATCGCAAGCGCAACAACGTGGTCATGTCGCGTCGTGCCGTGATGGAAGCCAATCTGGGCGAAGAGCGTCAGTCGCTGCTGGAAAACCTCAAGGAAGG
>CAYTHB010000111.1:0-6757 GCA_964437515.1 uncultured Sterolibacterium sp. | reverse complement strand
CGACGGTTTCCTTTTCCAGATCGGCGAGCAGTTCATGACCGATGCGCGCCATGCGAATTTCGGTATAACGCATCGCTGCCGCGCTGTCGCCATCGACTGAGCCAAAGTTACCCTGACCATCGACCAGCATGTAGCGCAGCGAGAAATTCTGTGCCATGCGCACGATGGTGTAATAGACCGCGGTGTCGCCATGAGGATGGTATTTACCGATCACGTCGCCGACGATACGCGCCGATTTTTTGTACGGCTTGTTCCAATCGTTGGACAGTTCGTGCATCGCGTAGAGCACGCGTCGATGCACGGGTTTTAGGCCATCGCGCACATCGGGCAGGGCGCGCCCCACGATCACGCTCATGGCGTAATCGAGGTAGGAGTGGCGCATTTCCTCTTCGAGACTGATCGGCAGGGTTTCTTTGGCAAACGAGGCTGGCGTATTCGTCATCGGCAGGTGATTCCGCGGGGTTGCATGGGCTCAGTAGTGAACCGGAAAGGCTGAGATTTTAGCGTGAAATACAAAAATCAGGGTTGGGTTGAAGATGTGAGCGTAGCGAGCAAACCAGTAGCCGCCCCTTGAGGGGCGGATGGGTGGGGTGGGCATATCGGGTAACGATTATTTCATCCTCTGTGGGTGGAGATGGCGACCATGATCCTTAGCATGGCACTCGCATCGCTCGGCGCATTGTTCTGTGGCGCGCTTGTGGTGTGGTACAGATGTGTTTGACCACCGCGACGGCAGCGAAGATACTGCGCGCTCTTTGGCTTTTATGATGTCGCGGAATGGGAATGGGCAGCAATTTGATCCTAGATACCCTGCTGTTGCCTTACACCCAGGGGATGCTGGAATGGCCGTCGCAGGGGGCGGTGCTGTTTTTGCGTGCGCGTGCCGGACAATTATTGGACAGCCTGCCGCGTGATCGCTTGCTGTGCGTGCAGAGTTTCAAGCCCTGGGCGGATGAGTTACAGGCGGCGGGCTATCCGGTTGCGGCGGGGGAGTTGGTGGGTGATGCGCCCGTTGCGGCGGTGTTGTTGCTCTTGCCGCGCCAGCGCGAAGAGGCGAGAGCTTTGCTGGCGCAGGCTGTGCAGCGTGTCGTGCCCGGGGGGTATGTGGTTGCCGCACAGTTCAATAACGAGGGGGCGCGCAGTGGCGAGGCGGATTTGGCGCGTCTGACGGGGACGGTGCAGAGCCTTTCCAAACACAAGGCGCGTGTGTTTTGGGGGCAGGCTACGGCGGCCTGTGATGGCGTGCTGATGGCAGAGTGGGCGGAAATTGACGCGCCCCGGCGGATTGCCGATGGGCGTTTCATCAGCCAGCCGGGTTTGTTTGCCTGGTCGCGGATTGATGCGGCTTCGGCATTGTTGGTACGCTATCTGCCGGATGACCTGAAGGGGCGGGGGGCAGATTTGGGTGCTGGGTTTGGTTATCTGTCTGTCGAGGTGCTTGAACGTTGCCAGCAAGTCGTGGCGTTGGATCTGTATGAGGCAGAGGCGCGTGGCTTGGCGTTGGCGCGGCAGAATCTGGCTGCGCTAGTGCAGTGCGCATTGGATTTTATTTGGCACGATGTCACCACGGGTTTATTGCCCGAGCGTCGTTATGATTTTATTGTGAGCAATCCCCCCTTCCATCAGGGGCGCGCCGATCAGCCGGAAATAGGCAAGGCATTTATCCGTGCGGCAGCGCGTGCGTTGGTGGCGGGTGGGCGGTTCTGGTTGGTGGCGAATCAGCATTTGCCTTATGAAGAGGTATTGCAGCGAGAATTTCGCAAGGTGCGCGCGGTGGCAGTCGAGCAAGGGTTCAAGGTCATTGAGGCGATAAGATGATGGCGGTGAGGTTGTCATGAAGTTGATACGTTTGCTGTCCAATCTGGGCTACGGCAGCCGCAAGCAGGTGACGCTGATGCTCAAAAATGGTTGGGTTACTGATGTGGACGGGGCTACGTTGGGGGTTGATGATGAAGTCGATCTCACCGATGCGGCAGCTTATGCGCGGATTCGTGTGGATGATGAACCGCTCGATCCTGCACCGGGCATGGTGTTGTTACTCAACAAGCCGCTCGGTTATACCTGTTCAACCCGGGATACAGGCGCATTGATTTATGATTTGCTGCCGCCTCGTTTTCGAGAGCGCAAGCCGCAGTTGTCGAGTGTCGGACGACTAGATCGTGAAACCTCGGGGTTATTGCTGATGACGGATGATGGCGTATTGCTGCATCGGATCATTTCGCCTAAAAATCATATTCCAAAAGTGTATGAGGCGCGTCTGATGCAGGCATTGCGCGGTGATGAGATTGCGCTGTTTGCCAGCGGAACATTAATGCTGGAAGGAGAGCAGACACCTCTGGCACCGGTGGAGTTATCTTCTTTGGGCGACAGGCAAGTGCGGCTGGTGCTGACTGAAGGTCGCTATCATCAAGTACGACGCATGTTTGCCGCCACGGGCAATCATGTCGAAGCCCTGCAGCGGGTAAGGCTGGGTGATTTGTCGTTGGAAGGACTGGCCGAAGGTGGCTGGCGCCTGCTCGCTGCGCATGAGTTGTCGCGCGTTCTGGGATAACGGCACGAAGGAGAGGATGGCAGCGCAATAGGCCATAATTAGCCAAAAAACAGGCAAAAAAAACCCCAGGCAAGCCTGGGGTTCAGGACAACTCACCTAGTTACTTGGTGAAGCCGGCCGTGAAGGCGTACGTGCCATTCATGCCACAGGCAGTAACCATCAGGGTGGTAGCAACCAGCATCAGGGTGGTATAGATCTTCGACATGTTTCATCCTCCAAGGAAGTGTGAGATTACGAGAAGTGACCGTGTCACCATGAATTAAACCATGATGGCAAGACCGTCACACTCAAATTTTACGCGAAGCAAATAAGGGTTGTCAATACGCGCGAGTGTTTGTTTTTTTGTTTTTTTGATATTTGTGTATATTTTTGCTTTAGTTGTTTTGATTCAATAGCTTAGTTTGTTGTTTTTTTGTTGCTGTTTGGGTGGTGCAGAGGGGTTTTTTGGGGTTTTGTTCTTTTGTTTGGGGTGTTGCTGTGGTGCGTTTGTTTTTGTTTGCTGTTATGTGGTTGAGTGTTATATAATGGCAGCTTAAATGCAAACAGCTGCAAAGATCTTCTTTTGTGGTGTGTGGTGTGTGGTGTGTGGTGTGTGTTGTTGGTAAGAGTGACAAGAGCGTATCGGGTAACGATTATTTCATCCTCTTTGGGTGGATGATGGCTGCCATGATCGTTAGAGAGAATGGGCAATGCGCCCATTTTTTTTTGTAGTTACGGATTGTATGAATTGTATGGGTTGATATGCAACTGGCTGAACATATCGAACAGGCTGTTGTGGGTTTGGGTTATGAGCTCGTGGATTTCGAGACGAGCCCGCGTGCGCGTTTGCTCCGTGTTTTTATCGACAAGCCGGAGGGTATTACAGTCGATGATTGTGCGGCGGTGAGTCATCATCTGACGCGATTGTTTGCTGTAGAGAATATTGATTACGACCGGCTTGAGGTGTCGTCGCCGGGTTTGGATCGCTTGCTCAAGAAACCCGCGGATTTTGAGCGTTTTGCTGGCCATGAAGTGCAGGTGCGTACGCGCTTGCCGATCGAGGGGCGTCGTAATTACGTCGGCGTGTTAATCGGGGTGCGCGACGGTGTGGTGTTGGTGCGCAGTACTGATGTTGATCAGATTTTTGAGTTGCTGCTGGATCAGATAGACAAGGCGCGTTTAGTGCCAATGCCAAAGTTCTGAATATTTTGCAAGTTTGCAGGAGAAATCGATGAGTCGTGAGCTGTTACTGCTGGTGGATGCCCTGTCGCGGGAAAAAAATGTACAGCGGGAGATTGTGTTTTCTGCCTTGGAAATGGCGCTGGCTTCAGCGACCAAGAAAAAGGTTCATGATAATGCCGATGTTCGGGTCGAGATCAATCGTGAGACAGGTGATTTCGAAGCCTACCGACGCTGGCTTGTGATGCCTGATGAATTGGTTGAGAACGATGAGGCGCAGATCGGTTTAATCGATGCGCGTGACCAGATTCCGGATGTGGTGGTGGATGATTACATCGAGGAAACGCTGGAGCCTGTGGATTTTGGTCGTATCGGTGCTCAGGCGGCCAAGCAGGTCATCATGCAAAAAATCCGGGATGCGGAACGTGAGCAGGTCTTGAATGATTTTTTGGAACGCAAGGAATACCTGGTTACGGGAACGATCAAGCGCATGGAGCGTGGTAATGCCATCGTTGAGGCAGGACGCATCGAAGCTTTGTTGCCGCGAGATCAGATGATTCCTCGCGAAAATCTGCGTCCGGGTGATCGTGTGCGTGCATGGCTCATGAAAATAGATCGGACTGCGCGTGGCCCGCAACTAATTTTGTCGCGTACTGCACCAGAGTTCATCATGAAGTTGTTTGAGCTTGAAGTCCCTGAAATTGAGGATGGCTTGCTGGAAATCAAGTCAGCGGCACGCGACGCAGGCGTGCGAGCCAAGATTGCCGTCAAATCAAATGATCAGCGCATCGATCCGATCGGTACTTGTGTTGGGATGCGTGGCTCGCGCGTAACGGCAGTGACGAATGAACTGGCAGGGGAGCGGGTCGACATCGTTTTGTGGTCGGCTGATCCGGCGCAGTTCGTGATTGGTGCACTGGCACCGGCTGAAGTGTCCAGTATCGTCGTGGATGAAGAAAAGCATTCCATGGATGTAGTTATTAGCGAAGATAATCTGGCGGTTGCGATCGGTCGAGGGGGGCAGAATGTCCGCTTGGCTTCGGAGTTGACCGGTTGGACGATCAATCTGATGACAGTCGAAGAGTCGCAGCAGCGTTCCGAGGAAGAGAACAGCACGATACGCAAGTTGTTTATGGAAAAACTGGATGTTGATGAGGAGGTCGCTGAGATTCTCATCGAAGAAGGTTTGTCGACGCTGGAAGAAGTGGCTTATGTGCCAATAGCCGAAATGCTTGAAATAGAGGCCTTTGATGAGGCCACGGTGAATGAATTGCGTGATCGGGCTCGTAATGTTTTGTTGACTGAAGCTATCGTTGATGAGGAGCAGATCGAGCATGTATCGGGTGATCTCCTCGAAATCGAGGATATGGATACATCGCTGGCAGCCAAACTGGCGCGCAACAATGTTCTGACACGTGATGATCTGGCCGATCTGGCCACCGATGAGCTCATGGAGTACACCGGTATTGACGAAGATCGCGCCAGAAAACTCATTACCAAGGCGCGTGCGCACTGGTTTTCGGCTGAATGATCGGTAGAGGGCCAGCCATATGTCACAAATGAATGTCATACAATTTGCCAGCGAGTTGAAAATGCCCGCTAACACGCTGCTGGAGCAATTGCAGAAGGCGGGTGTTTCCAAGCAGGAAACCAGTGATACCTTGACCGAACAAGACAAGGCCAAGTTGCTTGAGTACCTAAGAAAGTCGCACGGTGAGGCCGAGGGGAAAGCTAAAATCACCCTGACGCGCAAAAAAACGACTGAGATCAAGTCTGCGGATGCTAGCGGAAAGTCACGCACTATCCCAGTTGAGGTGCGTAAAAAACGTGTTTTGGTACGTCGTGATGCATCCGAAACAACACCTGAGCTTGCTATTGCTACCCCTGCCGCTGCTGCAATCAGTGAACCCAAAACGGAAACATCTTCGGTTCGTGAGGAGGCGCTTGGCAAGGTAGAGCCGTCGACAACTCCATCGCCATTGCTACCCTCGGCGTCGCAGCCGCTGTCTTCGACCCCGTTGCCTGTCGCTGAACAAAAAACAGATACCCAAGCTGAGCACAAGGTCGCAGACAGTGCAAAGCCTGTGGTGGATCCCGTTGTCAAGGTCGCTACGTCTGAGTCTGGCATCGCGACTGAGCCATCTGCGCCTGCTGCTGATCTTGTGAAAGAGGTTTCTTCATCCGAAGAACCACAAAAAACCGGAAAGAAACCCGTCGGGACGTCAGAGGCTGCTGTCGAATCGGTCAAGCCAGCTGCGTCTTCAAAGCCTTCCAGTACAAATGTTGCAGATATTTCAAATGCTTCAAAGGGTTCGAAGGCTCCGCAAGGTAAAAAGGATGCATCTATAGCAGGTAATACGGCCAAATCCAAAACGACGACCTCACCTGCGGGTGCAACGGGAGGGGCTGTGCGCGTGATACGTCATGTCGTCAGCACGGAGCAAATGGAACAGCGCCAGCGTGAGGCTCAAAAACAGTCCGAGCTTCTGGCACGTCAGGCAGCCGAATTCAAGGAAAAGCAAGAGCGAGCACGTCTTGATGCGGAGCGGCGGCTCGCTCAGCAGCAATCGCAGTTGGAGTCGGCACAGAAAGCCTCGGATGCAGCGGGTAAGCCTGAAGAGAAAACGGGTGTTTCGGGTACTTTGCATAAGCCCACTGGCAAGACCGATGACAAGAAAGGTGCCAAAAAAGCGGTGGGTAGCCCTCCGGGTAATACTAGTAACTGGAAGGATGATGTTGCCAAAAAGCGTGGCATCAAGACGCGGGGTGATACAGGGCCGACGGGGTGGCGAGGGAGTGGCGGATGTAAGGGGCGCAATCGCCATGGCGCGCATGGAAACGAATCTCATACTTCTGTACCGCAACCTGTCGAACAGGTGGTGCGTGAAGTGCATGTGCCTGAAACCATCTCGGTCGCTGATCTGGCACACAAAATGTCGGTGAAGGCCACAGAAGTTATCAAGACCTTGATGAAGCTGGGCACGATGGTGACTATCAATCAATCGCTGGATCAGGAAACTGCGATGATTGTGGTGGAAGAAATGGGGC
>CAYTHB010000110.1:0-6776 GCA_964437515.1 uncultured Sterolibacterium sp. | reverse complement strand
GTACAGTGCAGCAATCATTTTCAGTCTTCTCTCTTGGCTGGCAGCGGCATCTAACACGGCGGGCAACAGCGACCGCGCTGAAGCGCGGCGCGTTACCTATGCGTTAGGCACCAAGCTTGTTCAGTTCATCAAGCGTTCCGGGGAATATCTCGTGTGGGTAATTTGCAAGCTCCGGCCTTGTCTCTTTCAGGCATGTCACAATTTTTTCCCAAGCATCGTGATATTCCGGGCAAAGGCTTTCGTGGCACATCTCGTCCATTGCATCCACGATCTGTTTTTCAGTTATCACAATCGATCTATTGCTCATTTCAATTTCTCCTTTAGTTGTGTCCGGCCTAACATTTCATTCAACCCGGACGCTCTACGAGCGCCGGTTAATTCAAGCGTTCATGTCGGATCCTAGAACGGCACATCAGAGTCGAGGCCTTCAAACCCATTGCCGCCGCCTGCCGGTGCCTGAGCATTGACGGCTGCGCGGCTGGCCTGGTGCTGTGCGGGTTCGGTGCGCTCGCCCTTGCTGCCAAGCATCTGCAAGCTGCTCCCGCGAATCTCCGTGGTGTAGCGATCCTGCCCATCCTTGCCATGCCACTTGCGGGTTTTCATCTGGCCGGATACGTAGAGCGGATCTCCTTTCTTTACCCATTTCTCGGCAACTTCTGACAGCTTGCCGAAGAACGCAACCCGCACCCATTCGGTATGCTCGACCAGTTCCCCTGACCTGTTCTTGTATTTATCATTCACGGCCAGCGAGATATTTGTAACGCCTTCCCCGCTTGGCAGGTACCTGGTTTCGATTTGGCCGACGTTGCCGATAAACATGCAGGTATTGAGGGTTGCCATTAGTTTTCTTCCGTGGTTGTGGTTGATTTATCGATTGCTGCCGCCGCAAGCCGCCCATAGGCCATTTCTGAGTGGTGCCGGCCTTTGACGGCAAGCAGGTTTTCCGCTGCTTCGATGATTACGATTGCATAGTCGATGGCGTCCCCGATGATTGCAGGATCGAGCATCACGCTGTCATCGCCGCGTCGCCAGCCTTGATAGCGTTTGAGCAGTTCCAGTTGTGCGCTCACGCTGCGGCCCTGAGCTCATGCCGGATGCCGTTCAGGCGCTCGATTGTCTCGGCAACTTCAGCCAGAAACGCCCGCGCTTCCTTGTCGATGGTTTCCAGATAGGCCGGCTCGGGCGTGTAGCGCACCACGAACAGCCGATGTTCTTCCGGGAGCCTTGGATCGTATGAAACGAAATCCACCCACTGGCGACCCGTGCAGGCAAGTTGCAGGGCCATTTGCGGGACGTATTTTGCCGGTGGTTTCTGGCCCAGCAGGTAGTCGATATGCGTTGCGGTGTTGGGGGCTTTTATCTCTGTCAGTCCGTCGGAACCAACAAAGCCATCACAAGAGGCACCGCACCATTCAATCGTAGGGTGTTTGATAAAGCCGTCCTGCTCAACAAACTGATCCGTCAGGATTTCATATTCGGCACGCGCAAGCGGCTCATGGAAAGTGCCCCACTCCATAGCCGCGTTTGTGAATGACTCAGCAACGACCCCGGTAAGGCGTTCGGCCACCAGTTGCGCAACATAGTTTTTGTACGCAGCGGTATCCTTCTTTGCCTTTGCATCTGCCATTCTGGATGCGGTTAAGCAACCCAATCTGTCTTGCAGCCAGGCTGCCGTTCCCTGCTCTGCTCTCATAATGTGTTCCCCTCATGCATGTTCCGTTTTGCCGTCATGTACGCTTCATGCGCGGCCTCTTTTGAATTAAAGACCCCTAAGTACAGGCTCTTGCCTTTAACCTGTATCCTTGAAGTGAACTTGTCACGACAGGCATAAGCACCAAGCAGCCCAGTGCTTTTGTTATGGCACTTTGCACGCTTTATGTTCTCCAAATTAACTGAACGGCTGACGCTTCGTAGGTTCGCTATCCTGTTGTTTGTCCTGCATCCGTCAATATGGTCAACATCGTTGTTCGGAAACTCGCCATATACAAATAGCCATGCAAGCAGGTGCAGTAGGTATTTGTGTCCATCAATACCTGCGTGCAAGTAGCCGTTATCTTTTAGCGTGCCGAATTGTTTACCTTTGACGCACCGTTTGCGTGTAACGGCCCAAGTGAACAGCCCTGTGTCTGCGTTGTAGCTGGCTACCTTACGCAGTCTTTCTGCTGTAATCATGCTGCCTCCTTCGCAAGGGCTGCTTTGCGGGCGTCCTTTGTCTTGATGAGTAACTTGGACGCCTCTTTATCTTTGGCCGCGTCTGCTGCCTTGTACGCCTCAGAGAAAGCCTTTTTGAGCGTCACTTCGTCGCCAGCCTCGTTGATTGCCTTGAGGTGCTTGGCAAGGTCATCATCATCAAGCCCATCCGGGTTGTAACGGCTTTCCTCATCCTCGCCGGTTTCAATCTCGAACAACTTGAGCAGGGCGTATTTCTTCGCGTAGGAAAGCGCCTTTCCAGGGGCTTTGTCGGCGTTGTCCATCGCGTGCGCTTGGATGCGGATGGTCAGGCTGTCTTTCGGGTCTTCAACGTTGCAGAACGTGAAGTCATAGGTCGCCTCGTACCTGAATTGTTTGGCCCGCACCATGTCTGCATTGACCTCGTAAGGCATGGACGTGCTTTCAACCAGATGCGGCCATGAAACAATGCCCTGATTGACCATGTGTTCGCGCACCATCGCGGTTACTTGGTCATGCGATACGGCGCGATAAGACCATCCACCAGTAGACACAGACTTGTCTTTTTGAACGTAAGAAATAGCCTTACAAACAGCGTTTATGCGTTGAAGAATATTAAGCGACATGCTTCCACCCCACGTTTAAATGAATTGAGCTGATGTTTGCTTGAGACACGCAAAACATTTCAGCGATTTCTGTTTGTGTCTTTTTCCCTTTAAGTGACCTAATTACCACCACATCTTCTTCGGTAAGCTTTGAAGAACCGTTTTTGCTTCATTTATGTTCTTTCCATCGCCCTCTGTTTTTGGCGCACTTGTCAGCAACATTGTCTTGATGTGTGCCAGAAAACAGGTGTGATGGGTTTACGCATGACGGGTTATCACACTTATGCAGCACACACATACCGTTAATGTCTTCTAGCGGGTTGCTGATTGAGTATGAAACGCGGTGCGCTTTGCTTGTTTTTCCACACAAGTGAAACTCGCCATATCCCGCCCGGTCTTTTCGTGCTGTCCATTCCCAGCATTCATCTGGTGCGCGCTTTTCTACTTTGCTCCAAAATCTGTTCATGATTTAAATCCCCTATCAAGCCAGTCCTCCGCCTGCACGCGATCAAAATCATCGCCAAGCTGATAAACGGAATGCCGGTTAAACGTCTCGGCAACGTCCGTGTTGTTGAGATCATTGGCGCGGGCCGGGTGGCTGGTAAGCAGCAGGCACGAAGGCACTGGCGTTTTAAATTCGATTACGTTCATCTCAAAGCCCCCCAAGAATCAACAAAACAAGAACCGCCGCGCAGCCGATGATTCCGACCGCGCCGACGATGTGGTCACCGAGGCTGGTAATGCGCTCAAGCCGCTCGCGCCGCTCAGCCTCGGTAACCAGTGCGCTGCGCTGTTTAAGGGTGTGGCCCATGAGGTTCATGCGGCCTCCGCGATGATGCGCAGCCGGTCGGCGCGGCTGGCCGTTCAGGCACCATTCCTGCGGCGGCTGCATGGCGAGCATGTTCCGGTGGGCTGCGTCGCCAACTCGGCGCAGTGCGCGGGTCGATTCGGCATCGGGCGCGCGCACTTCGGCGTTCACCAGATACGCCGAGACCAGCTGCGCAAGCGAGCGCCAACGCGGGATGCTCGGGTTCTGCGCGGCTTCGTGCCAGCGCAGGGAGACGACTTCAGGCAGGGCATTCATCAAATTTTCCAATCTCAGTTGTGGAATCCACCATCCGGCTACGCGCATGGCGCTGGTGGCTGCGGTCGCACTGGTCACATGCCGCCGCCAGTGCATCGGGGTAAGGCCGGCCGATGAGGCCGGGGCATGTTTTTTATCCGTCCCCGGCGAGGACGCACATATCGCCACGGCAGGTTTTTTCCAAATTGCGTTCGGCCTGACGGACCAGGGCCGAACGGAGGGCGCGGTGTTGGCGGATGGTGGTCATGCGACCTCCTTGTGTTCAAGGCAAAGCAGCGAACTAATACGGTCTTCGAGTCTTGATATTTCTGTGCGGTGTTTTCTCTGTTCAGCACGCAGTTCAGAAACAATCGCGCTGATCGCTTCCTCGCGCCCCGGCTCTGTTATCTCGATCTCGACCTCGTGCTCTTGGTGGCCGTATGTGCCTTCACTATCATTGCGGGAATCGCTAATGCGAAGCCACGGTTCGCCGCACAATGTGCTGTAGTAGGTGTAAATCTTGGTGAGTTTCATTGCGTTCTCCCGGTTTCATCGTCGTAACAGCACTCGATATGGCTCCGCACATCGGCCAGCACGTCAGGCGGCAGGTAGGGTAGCACGTTCACCCCGCCGAGAGCCACGTACACAAGTTCCGGCCCGTTGGCATTGGCAATCCAGCCAATATCAAGCGGCAAGTCGGAAGCGGTGTAGTTGTCGTCTATGCGGCCATTGGGGCCAAGGCTTTGCGGCAGGCTGTTGGCGCGTGAGCGTTCCAGGCTGTCTTTGCACCACTTGTCCCATGCGCGGTCACGCTCAACGCGCTTGCGGGCAAGGTAAAGGCTATTCATGGCTGGCTCCCGTCTGCATTTCTAAGTGCTTCGTTCATCTTTTCTTCTCCCGCCCACCGCGCAATCCGTCCTGCCGTGGGCAAATCACCGGAACCCCTCCGGCTGGTCTTCTGTGCTGCACCACTTCAAATCCCACATTCCCTGCTCTCAGGTGAAGCTGCCTAGCAGCGCCGCTCACTCGGAGTCGGTTACTTGCCTGAGCATCTGCTGCACCAGGCTCCTTTCGGTACGCCGTTTGTGCTGCCGATGACTGAACTATAAAAAAGATTTTCTGATTGCGCAAGCATTATTTCGCCATGAAGCAAAAATAAATTGTTGCGTGTTGTTTAAATATGGTTTAGAGTTAGCGGCATGAATTGGACAGACACGATAAACGACTTGCTCCAGCGCGGCTACACGTTCGCTTCGATTGGCCGCGAGATTGGCACAACTGGCGCGGCAGTACGGGCGATGATGCTAAATGCGGATCAACAGCCAAGATGGTCTACCGGAGAGAAGATTCTAAGCCTACACAAGAAGGCCATGCGCAAAAAGCAATGACTAAACCCCATTGCCCGTCCTGCATCCACTTTATGCATTCGCACGACTTGCGCGTTATCTGCCGGCGCAATGGGTTGCCGGCAAGTCCAGCCAATGCGGACGGGTGCCGGGAGTTCGTGCGCGATCCCGGCAGCGACGACGAGCCGATGCAATGGGACGGGTGCGCTTGGGTGTGCGACCTGCAGGGCAGGGGGGATTAATGGAATGCTCAGATCAATACATTTGTTCGCAACCGCTTGGCGATTGCTTGGAGGCGAATGAGTAATGCCAGACGCCCTACCGTACCCGAAGCTGTCAGCCACCTTGCCGGATCGCTCACGCCAGCCTACCAGCGCCGTTGCATCGCATATTGGCGCGAACGATACGGCGACGACTTTGCCGAGGCCGTCCGGCGCGAAGCCCACAAGCGCAAGAAAAATGCCAAGGGCTAAGATATGCCGGGTATGCAAATCCAGGTTTCAGCCGGTGCGCGCCGTGCAGCCGACATGCGACAACTTTGAGTGCCGACTTGAATACGGCCTGCTGATGGCTGCCAAGGCAAAGGCCGCGCGTGAGCGGAAAGCCGCGCAGGAACACCGCGAGAAGAAGGTTAAGGCGAAGACGGCGCGTGACTATCTGCCGCTTGCGCAGGCAGCATTCAATAAATACATCCGCCTGCGTGACGCCGACCGCCCATGTATCTCATGTGGCATCACCTATGGAAAGTGGAATGCAGGCCATTACAGAAGCGTTGGCAGCAATCCTGCCCTGCGTTTCGAGCCGCTCAACAACCATAAACAGTGCGTCCAGTGCAATCAAAGCAAGTCCGGCAATGCAATCGAATACCGCATCGGGCTGATTGCGCGTATCGGGCTTGAGGCCGTCGAGTGGCTAGAAGGGGCGCACCAGCCGAAGAAGTACACGATTGATGAGCTCAAATCAATAAAAGACAAATACACGAAACTTGCAAAGGAGCTTGCATGAAATCAGCTATTAAGCATTGTGCAAAGTGCCAAGCAGAGACTGAGCGCTACAAAAACGGCAAATGCAAGCCATGTGTAAAAGCTTACAACTCAAAATGGTATGAGGGTAATGCTGATTACTTTGTTAAATGGCGTGCCGAAAACACAGACAGCGTGAAGGCATCACAGGCCAGATACAGGGCCGGACATAAAGATGAAAAGAATGAATATAACGCAGCATGGCGCGCAGCAAATCCAGAAAAGATTAAGGCGTTAAATTCGTCCTGGTATAAAAAAAACCGCCATAAGATAAAGGCCAAACATGCAGCGTGGTGTGCTGCAAATAAGGAAAAAATTAAGGATAGCCACTCAGCATGGGTTTCAGCAAATCTAGAAAAGTGCCGCGTTTACAACAATAACAGACGAGCAAAAACACGCATCGGAGGAAAGCTGTCTGTGGATATAAAAGAAAAGCTATTTGCACTTCAAAAAGGAAAGTGCGCATGTGGTTGTAAGCAGCCTCTTGGCGACGACTACCACCTTGACCACATCATGCCTCTGTCATTGGGTGGCTCGAACACGGACAACAACATTCAGTTGCTTCGTGCCA
>CAYTHB010000109.1:0-6791 GCA_964437515.1 uncultured Sterolibacterium sp. | reverse complement strand
TGGGAGAGGGTGGGGGAGAGGGGGAGAATAGCCCCGCGCTTGCCGCCCGCCTCCAGGCCCACCTGCAAACCCGCCTGCCCGAGTACATGATCCCGGCAATCTATGTGCCGCTGGCCGCCATGCCGCTTTCCGCCAACGGCAAGCTCGACAGAAAGGCACTGCCGCAACCTCAGCTGGAACATCGCCCACCAACGGGCTACGAGCCTCCGCAAGGCGAGATCGAAACGCGTCTGGCGGAAATCTGGCAGGAGCTGCTGCAGGTCGAGCGCGTCGGCCGGCAGGATGATTTCTTTGCTTTGGGCGGGCATTCGCTGACGGCCATCAGGCTCATGGGTCGGCTTAATAGTGCAGCCTGGCTGCTACATGCTCAGTCCATCCCCTTGCGTCTGATCTTTGAAGCGCCGACGCTTGCCCAATTTGCTCAGGCACTGAGCGCGCAGTCCTGCGTGCCTGAGCATGGAACCGCCCGGCATGAGGATGCTGCGCTGGCAGAGATACTTCCCGTTGCTGCTGCCGATTTTTATCCTCTTTCTTACGCCCAGCGGCGGCTCTGGTGGCTTAGTCAGATCGGTGGAGCAGCCAGCGCGTATCACATTGCCGGTGCACTCCGTCTGCAGGGCGTGCTCGACAAGGCGCGTCTGCAAGCGGTTCTGCAAGGTTTGCTCGCCCGGCACGACGCGCTTTCCAGTACCTATATCCCCGTGCACGGTGAGCCCATGCAGTGGCCAGCGCGTGCCGCGTTAACAGAGCTGGATTTGCCGCTCATCGACTGGACGACGAACCCCGTGCCGCTGGATCAGGCTCTGACTGAATTTGCGCTCGAACCCATCCATCTTGAAACCGGCCCGTTATTGCGTGCTCGCTTGTTTCGTCTGGGTACGGAAGAGCACATCCTCGCCGTGGTAGTTCATCACATTGCCGCCGATGGCTGGTCGATCGACCTGGCACTGCGCGAAGTGGCACTGGACTATGCCGGTCAATTGGGGGAGGGGGAGGGTCGCTCCGCGATCAATTCCGCAGCCTACGCGCACTGGCAACGTCAGCAGATTGAGACGGGGGCGTTGGATGCCCAGCGGCGTTACTGGCTACAACGTCTTGCCGGCGAGTTGCCTATGCTGCAACTACCCGGCGATCGGCCGCGTCCGCTCGTACCCAGCTTTCAGGGGGGGCAATATCATCAGCCAATACCTGCCGCATTGGCGCAACGCGTCGTAACCGCTTGCGCTCAGTATCAAGTCACGCCATTCATGCTGTTGCTGGCGATTTACCAAACGCTCCTTGCCCGCCTCTCGGGGCAGAGCGATCTGCTCATCGGCGTGCCTTTTGCCGGACGGCAGCACCCACAAACGGCGCAGCTGGTCGGCTTGCTGGTCAATACGCTGGTGCTGCGTGCGGATCTTGCCGTCGATCCGGAGTTTGCCGCGCATTTGCGTCAGGTCAAGGCGGATGTGCTTGAGGCGCAAAGCCATCAGGACTATCCCTTTGATCTGCTCGTTGAGCAGCTCAATGCCCGCCGCGATCTGACGCGGCAAGCCCTGTTTGACACCACATTCACTGTGGAAACCCGTGATCGACGCGCGGAGGCGCACCGTGTTGCCGGGCGTGGAGATCTGGCCGAGCTCACCATGACCCCCGTCGCGCTGAGCTTGCCGCGTGCCAAGTTTGATCTCTCGGCGACAGTGGTTATTGTTTCTGTCCCCACCTCCACTCCCGAAATGACGCTCAGCCTGGAGTACAGCAGCGATCTCTTTGATGCCTCCACCATCGCCCGTTACGCTCGTTATTACCTCAATCTGCTTGAGGATGCCCTGACTCATCCGGAGCGCGCACTTTCCACACTGCGCCTGCTGTCTTCTGATGAGCGTCACGCACTGTTGGCGCGGGGGACGGCTGCACGCGTGCATCCGGTGACGAGCAGTCTGCCGGCGCAGATTGAACGTATGGCGCAACGCGCCCCGCAAGCCATCGCCTTGCGGCATGAGGGGCAGAGCCTGAGTTATGGTGAGCTGGAGGCGCGCGCCCAGTGTCTGGCGCACTATCTGATTGATGCCACCCCCTTCGCTGTTCAGCCCGGTGATGCCGTCGCGCTGTGCATGGAACGTGGCTTTGAGCTCGTCATCAGCATGCTCGCGGTACTCAAGACCGGGGCGTGCTATGTCCCCATCGAACCTCATCTGCCGGTTGAACGCTTGCGCTATCTCATCCGTGACAGCGGCGCGCGCTGTCTGCTCAGCGATGGGGCAAACAGCAAACGGCTAGGCACGCTGCTGCAGGGTGACGAGGGGGACTCCCTGCCCATCCTCTGTCTGCAGCAAGCGGCGGCGGCAATAGCGCAGAGAGGTCGTCATGGCGGCAGTGATGTGCTGCCGCGGGTGATCGACCCAGATAGCCGCGCCTATATCATTTACACCTCCGGCTCGACGGGGCAGCCCAAGGGCTGCGCGCTGACGCATGCCAATGTGCTGCGTTTGTTCGCGGCATGTGCGGCACATTTTGATTTTTCGCCCGAGGCTGCTTCACCGTCCTCACAGCCCGTCTGGAGCTTCTTCCATTCTTGTGCCTTTGATTTTTCCGTTTGGGAAATCTTCGGGGCATTGCTGCATGGCGGACGTGTCGTGATCGTGCCTGCGGACACGGCACGTTCGCCCGCCGATTTTGCCGAACTCATGGCGCGTGAAGGTGTGACTTTCCTGAGCCAGACCCCTTCGTCTTTCCTGCGTTTGCTCGATGGGCTTGAACGCGCGCCCTGGGCGCAGGCTTTGCGTTATGTGGTGTTGGGCGGTGAGGCACTGGAGTATGCCAGCCTGCGGCCGTGGTATCGCCATGCACTGAACCCCGCGACCCGGCTCATCAATATGTACGGGATTACCGAAACCACAGTGCATGTGACGTGGCGGGAGGTGACACAGGCGGATGTCGATGTGGGCACGATGCATGGAGTCAGCGCGCGCTGCAATGTGGGGCGACCGCTCGATGATCTGTCGGTCTATATCCTCGATGCACACGGTGAGCCCCAGCCGGAAGGTGTGGCGGGCGAGCTTTATGTCGGCGGGGCAGGGCTGGCGCGCGGATATCTGAATCGACCGCAACTGACCGCCGAGCGTTTTGTCGAGCGAGTCCTGGAGGCGGGGCAAGCCCCGCAACGCTTGTATCGCAGTGGCGATCTGGCACGTTGGGTCAATACGCGAGCCGGTGAGATTGATTATCTTGGTCGCCTCGATCAACAGGTGAAAGTGCATGGTTACCGCATAGAGCCGGGCGAGATCGAGGCGCAGCTCATGCGCCATCCGGCGATCACCGCCTGTGTGGTGATGGCACTGCGCGAGCCGCGCACGGAGCAGGAGCGGCTGGTGGCTTGGTATTGCGTTCACGCTAATGAGTTGCTGACGGTAACGCAGTTACGCGGTTTTTTAAGCGCCGTTTTGCCTGACTACATGATGCCGCATGACTTTGTGGCATTGGCGGCGATGCCGCTCACCGTCAATGGCAAGATCGACCGCGCGCGCCTGCGTACGCAGGTTCCGTGGGCAACAAACCGGCACGCGCAGCCCCGCCCGTTGCTGGCGGGAGATTATGTGCCGCCTTCGACACCTGCTCAAATTCGTCTGGCGCAGATTTGGTCTGCAGTGCTGGGCGTTGAACGCATTGGCTTGGAGGATAACTTCTTTGATTTAGGCGGCGATTCTTTTAGTGCGTATCGCTTGATGGCACGGCTGTCTGACGAGTTGGAACGCGATTTGCCGCTGGAAGCCATATTCCGTAGCCAAACCATCGCCGCGATGTGTGCGGAACTGGAGCGCACGCCTGTAGCCCGAGTTGAGCCTGGTTCGGGAGTTGTATCACCCTTACCCTCTCAGGCGGAACCTTGTCTGGTCATGATTCAAAAGGGCGCAGCGGGTGTCTTGCCCTTCTTCTGTGCCCATCCTGCTGGAGGCGATGTCTTGAGTTTTCAGGCACTGGCGCGGGCTTTGGGGCAGGAACGACCCTTCTATGGCATCCAGTCCGCCGGCCGTTTGCTCGGCGAGGCGCGCGCGCCCACGCTCGAAGCCATGTGTGCGGCGTACTGGACGGAGATCCGCGCCGTTCAGACACAGGGCCCGTATTGGCTGGGCGGGCATTCGATGGGTGGCAAGGTGGCGTATGAACTGGCGCGCCAGATCGAAGCGGCGGGGGAGCGTGTGGGCATGTTGGCGATTTTCGATGCCGATATCGTGAACAAAAACACATCCATGGTCGAAGCCATGATGTTGTTGTCGGAAACCTTTCGTTTGCAGATACCCCGCACCGCTCTGGAGGGCTTGTCGGTGCAGCAGATGATGGATTATGTGCTCAGTGCGGGTAAGCAGCGTTTTGCACGGGTGCTGGAAATTGCTTACGACCTGGATTTGCTGCCGCGTGGCTTTCGTACCCGTGATGCAGAAATGTTCTTGCAGCGCATCGCAAGCAATATCGCGCTATCCGATGCCTATGTCGCACCGCCCATCCAGACCCCCGTGACCCTGTTTCTTGCCACAGATCACACGGAAAATAGTTACATCATTGATGTCGAAGCCTGGCGCAAAGTGGCTCTTGGCGGGCTGCGCGTGCATGAAGTGCCGGGCAATCACCTGACGCTGGTACAGCAACCGTTTGTGGAAACTCTGGCGAAGTGGATAAGAAATGCCTTGGAGGAATGATCCTCACTCAGCCGGATGCTCCGATAGCGATGATCCGGTGTGAGGGTTCTGGTTTGATACATTAGAATTATTGATGCAAGAGATCATGGTTTAGACATCTCAAAACCGAGCATCGTGATTCTCCCTTTGTTTTGCGGAAGAGCTTCGTGTCATGTGAAGACGCTCATTTTCATGGCAGCCAGTGCATTGGGGAATCTCTGTTTCAGGCTGCAATGCCACATCTGAACTATTTCATATTCAAGAAATATCATGCCTCCAGACAAGGAAATGTTGTCACGACTGACTCAAAGTGCCGGATTGAACATTGATTTGTCGACGATACGGCCTGAACAGACATTTCAGGAAATCGGACTGGATTCGATGTCTTTGATTAACCTCATGTATGCCATCGAAGATGAATTGGGTGTGACATTGACGACGGATGAGATGATGGAAATCAACACGATGGCGGACATGCAGTCGCTCTTGAGTCGCAAGCGGACGGCTTCGGCGTGACTTCCTGAGAGAAGATGGCACGCATCGTTTTGCTGACGTGGGGATCACAGGGTGATGTGTCGCCTTTTGTGGCCTTGGCTTTGGGCTTGCGTGCGGCGGGGCATGAGGTGCTGGTGGGGGCGCAGCCCTTTCATGCGGCATTCGTTGAACATCATGGTTTGCGTTTTCACGCATTGGGTGATGAGAGCTGTGCTGAAGAGTATGCCGCGTTGATGGATCGTCTCGTGGATGAGCCGAATCCGCGCAAGCAGATGAGGACGGTGTTACAGACGCTTTTGCTGCCGAGTCTGGAAGCTCAGTTGCGGGATGCTCGGCTTGCCGTAGCGGATGCTGATCTGCTGGTGGTGCATTGGATGCAGCTGGCGGGCATGATGGCAGCAGAAATAACGCATTCTCCTTGGGTGACGGTGAGTCTGAATCCGGTGGGGCTGCGTGTGGTGGCAGAACCTCCTGTGACTGCCAAAGCTACGCGCAATCTGGGCAAACTGCTGTCTGACTTCATCTGGGGCGATGCCTTTCATCGCTTGCGCGCCCGTCATGGTTTGCCTCCCATCGATTCAGTGGCGGATTATCAGTACTCGAAGCGATTGAATCTGGTTGCGGTTAGCCCTGCTTTGTTATCGGAGCAGGAAAAACCGGCCTCGCCGCATCATCTAACGGGTTTCTGGCATTTACCGAATACTGGGAATGGGGAGCATGAGGAAAACAATGCGCTGTCCCATGAACTATCCGCTTTCCTTGCACACCCCGAAAAGCCGGTGGTCATCAGTTTCGGCAGCATGGCGGGGCACACCCCCGAATTGAGCCGCATTGTGCTTGATGCGGTGCGTCTAGCGGGTTGCCGTGCCATCTTGCAAGGAGGATGGGCGGGATTCACTGTAAATGATGCAGAAAATCTGGATGGGCGTTTGCTCTGTGTGGGGTATGTTCCACACGATTTCCTGTTTCAGCAGGCCGCCTGCGTCGTGCATCATGGCGGAGCCGGTACGACGGCGGCTGCCTTGCGTGCGGGTGTGCCTTCGGTGGTGGTCTGGCACATGCTCGATCAGCCTTATTGGGGGCAGTTGCTGCATCGTCTGGGCTGTGCGCCTCAGCCACTGGCTCGGCATGATTTGAACAGTGCAGCCTTATCTGAACGCATTATCGAAGCGCAAACACAGGCTTCTTATCGTGTATGTTGTGCAGACATGGCGATGCACTTGGCGCAGGAAAATGGTGTGGCGAATGCGGTCGATGAAATTCAACGATTTCTTGAATCAAATCGGAGCGAGAGGGTATGAGGGGTATGAGTCTTGCGGTCTGCCAGAAAAAGGCGACGTGATGATCTCACGTCGCCGGATGCGCTACCGTTATCGGCCAGCTTACGCTGCTGCAGCGCGGGTTTGGCGTTTGCGCTCGTTTTCTGTGAGGAAGCGTTTGCGCAGACGGATCGACTTGGGCGTGATTTCCACCAGTTCGTCATCCGCGATGAATTCGACGGCAGATTCGAGCGTGAGCTGCACTGGCGGTACGAGGCGCACGGCTTCATCCGTCCCCGAGGCGCGCACGTTGGTAAGCTGCTTGCCCTTGATCGGGTTGACCACGAGGTCGTTGTCGCGGCTGTGGATGCCGATGATCATG
>CAYTHB010000108.1:0-6834 GCA_964437515.1 uncultured Sterolibacterium sp. | reverse complement strand
GGAGGGCAAACAGCCATGAGCGACAAAATAAAACTGTTTGAAAGCCAGCAAGTGCGCACCGAGTGGGATGCCGAGAACGAAAAATGGTGGTTTTCGGTGGTGGATATAGTGGCTGTACTGACCGAGAGCGCGGATGCTGCCGCCTACTGGCGCAAACTGAAACAGCGCCTCAAGGCCGAGGGCAATGAAACCGTGACGAAATGTCACGGGTTGAAAATGCGTGCCCCGGACGGAAAACTTCGCCTCACCGACGTGGCCGACACCGCGCAAATCCTGCGCCTTGTCCAGTCCATTCCCAGCAAGCGTGCCGAGCCGTTCAAACTGTGGCTGGCACAGGTGGGCAGCGAGCGCCTGGATGAAACCGTGGACCCGGAGCAATCCATTGACCGCGCCATCCAGAACTACCGCCGCCTGGGCTATAGCGAAAACTGGATCAACCAGCGCATCAAATCCATCGAAGTACGCAAAGCCTTGACCGATGAATGGGATAAGGCGGGCGTACAACAAGGCCAGGAATATGCCGCACTCACCGACCTGATGAGCAAGGTCTGGGCAGGCATGACCACCCGCGAATACAAACAACATAAAGGGCTAAAAAAGGAAAACCTGCGCGACAACATGACCAACACCGAGCTGGTGCTGAACATGCTGGCCGAGGTGGCCGCTACCGATATTTCGCTGGTACGCAATCCGCAAGGCTTTGAACAAAGCGCAGAAGTCGCTCAAGAGGGTGCAAAAACCGCCAAAGCTGCGCGGCTGCAATTGGAGGCCAGCACTGGCAAGCCGGTCGTGAGCCGTTTGAATGCCAAAAAAACAGGCACACGCAAGCTGGAGGGGAAAAAGCCATGAAACCCGGATACAAGCAGACGGAAGTGGGGGTGATTCCGGAGGATTGGGAGGTTGCAACGATTATCGCTGCAACGCACCAAATCATGGATTTTCGTGGGCGTACACCTAAGAAATTGGGTATGGATTGGGGTGGCGGAGATATTCCAGCGCTATCAGCTAAAAATGTGAAAATGGGGTTCATTGATTTTGATGAGGAGTGTTACTTGGGCTCTGACGCCTTGTATTCCAAGTGGATGGTGCATGGAGATGTGGCGAAAGGCGATGTTCTTTTTACGACGGAAGCGCCGTTACCCGTTCTTCCAGCGGAATATCAACAAACTAAGGCGGGGAGGCAATACAACGGGCCAATAATCAACTCTAACCCTGCGGAAATTCAGGCTATCCAGTCATGGTCGCCAGAAGAAGAACAAAAGCTGACCAACCTCAATGAAAGATTGAATACCGCTGCCCCTGCTGCGCTCGCCAATCAGAAGCGAGCAAGAAAAGGGCAAATCGAAAAAATCGCCAACGATATAAAGAACGCAACGATAGCGTATACAGCGGAGAAATTGCAGGATATTAGTAATAAACGCCAGGATGCATTGACAAAGCGCCAGATTGCAGAGCAGGCAGGACAGGTTGCGGCGGCCAAGCTGGAAGGCGTTGGCACCGATACATGGAAAGCCATGTGGGAGGCGGCACGCCAGTATTCGCAACAAGCCTACCCGCAAGAGGCATTCCCCGCAGTGGCAAATGATGCTCGCTGCGTACTGTGCCATCAGGAATTAGCCAGTGACGCAAAACAACGACTGCAAGACTTTGAGGCATTTGTTCAAGGCTCTGTGGAAGCTGCTGCGATTACAGCGAAAGAATCCTACGAAACTGCGCTTGAGGCGTTACCTCCTGCACCAGATGAAGCTGTACTTGTGCAGACTTGCCAAGCCGCAGGTTTAATTGATGAGGCGTTGATTGAGAGCATCAAGGTTTTCTGGCGGAATATCGCGGCCAGTCGCATTGCTATCCAGGCAGAAGAAAACCTCGACGCAGTTATCCCTGTTGCCTCTCCTCTAGCCGCCATCACTGCACTAGACACCAAAATTGCCGAGCTGACAGCACAAGCCGAGCAGCATGACCAAGATGCCGCCAACTTCAACCGTGCTAACGCCGCTCAGGAAAAGAAAGAGCTGGAAGCCAAGAAGTGGACGGCGCAGCAATCGGCAGCTATCACCGACGAATTGACACGACTTAAGAAAGTCGCCGAGTTTGACAGCTGGATCAAGCTTACTAACACCAACTCCATCACAGCTAAAGGCGGGCAAATTGCGGAAGCTGCCATTACGGAAGCTTACATTGGCCGCTTTAATAACGAACTGAAGAAACTTGGTGCAACCAAAATTAAGGTTGAACTAGCCAAAACTAGAGCCAATAAGGGACGCACCTATCACGCTATTAAGCTTATGGGGCTGGAAGATACTGTTGCCAAACCAGAAGAAATATTGAGTGAAGGAGAGCGCCGCATTATTAGCTTGGCCGCGTTCCTTGCAGACGCGGCTGAAAAGCCGAATGCTTCGACTTTCATTTTTGATGATCCGATTTCATCATTGGATCAAGACTTCGAGCTTGCTGTTGCCAAGCGGCTTGTTGAACTTGCTAAAGATCGACAAGTGCTGGTTTTCACGCATAGGCTTTCACTTTATGTTGCTCTGGAATCCGAAGCGAAGAAGGTGGGGGATGACTGGAGGAAGCAGCACCACAACTCAAAATGGATCGAATCCTTTGCAGGATCAGCAGGTCAAACTGCTGAAGAATCGGCCAGAAGCGTGAACACCAATAAGGCCAATAATATTCTTCTCACCAAGGTTAGCGATGCAAAACGAAAAGGAGAGCAAGAGGGCGCAGACGCCTACCGTGCTCTGGCTTCAGGTTTGTGCAGTGAAATCCGGATTTTGCTCGAAAGAACAGTCGAGAATGATCTATTGAATGCCATTGTTATCCGCTACCGGAATAGCGTCACCACTGACAACAAACTGGCTGATCTGACCAAGATTACATTGGAAGACTGCCGTTTTATAGACAAGCTAATGACCAAATACTCAACATTGGTTCACAGCCAGTCAACCGAGAACCCCATTGGCCTTCCAGAGCACGAAGAGCTTTCCAGTGACTTGCAGAAGCTGAAAGACTGGAGGGATGAATTCTCAAAGCGGCAAGTTGAAGGGGTTGCCAATGCCTAACAGACTTGCCCATCTATCCCAAGGCGAAGACAGCCGCAATCAGTTCAAACGCGACATCACCAACCCGGATAGCCTCGCGGCAGAGCTGGCGGCCTTTGCCAACAGTGGCGGCGGCACTTTGTTCATTGGCGTGAATGATGATGGCTCCATCGCTGGGCTCAGTGCCGCTGATGTGCGGCGTTTGAACCAGCTATTGAGCAATGCGGCGTCGCAGCATGTGCGTCCGCCCGTGCATCCGCTCACTGAAAATGTGGCCACGGAACAAGGCATTGTGATGGTGGTGACAGTGCCCGATGGCCTTTCCAAGCCGTATCTGGATGCGCAGGGGCGTTTGTGGGTGAAACAGGGCGCGGACAAGCGCCATGTGACCTCGCGCGAGGAAATGCAGCGCATGTTTCAGCGTTCGGGCCTGGTGCGGGCAGATGTGGTGCCAGTGGCGGGAACCACATCCGCCGACCTGGATGAGCCGGCCTTTCGCACCTATTTTGAGCGCCGTTATGGGCAAAGCATTGAAAGCACAGGGGCAACACTGGATCAGGTGCTGCAAAACATTGGTTTGGGCGATGGGCGGGAGCTGAACCTGTCGGGCATGATGCTGTTTGGCCGCAACCCGCTGCGCTGGTGCCCGGCCTTCACCATTAAAGCGGTGGCCTTTCCCGGCACGGTCATTTGGGATACGCGCTATCTGGACAGCGAAGATTTCAGCGGTACGCTGCTGGAGCAGTTCAAAGGCGCGTTCGCCTTTCTCAAGCGCAACCTGCACCATGTTCAGCGCGGGCAGGGTTTCAACTCGCCGGGCGTGCTGGAAATTCCGGAAGCGGCACTGGAAGAATTGTTGGTCAATGCCTTGGTGCACCGTGATTACTTCACCAGTGCGTCCATTCGCATTCTGATTTTTGCCGACCGGGTGGAAATCATCAGCCCCGGCCATTTGCCCGATAGCCTGAGCGTGGCAGATGTGCGCCAAGGCAAAACCAACCGCCGCAACCCGACACTGACCGAACATGCCTTCAAGCTGCTGCCTTACCGGGGTTTGGGTAGCGGCATACCGCGTGCGCTGGGGGAATGGCCGCGTATTGAGCTGATTGACGATGAGCGCGGCAACCAGTTCAGCGCGGTGATTGCGCGGCCTGCGGCAGAGTGGACGAGTGAGGCTGGACAAGTCACCGACCCAGCCGCTGGGGAAGTTCCCCCCCAAGTTACCCCCCAAGTCACCCCCCAAGTCACCCCCCAAGTCACAGCAGAGGTCCAACGCCTGCTGGACGCTGTGCTGGGTGAAATGAAGAGGGCAGAAATTCAGGATAAGCTGGGACTTAAGGACAGAAAACACTTTCAAGATTCCTATCTGCGCCCAGCGATAGAGTCTGGACTCATTGAAATGACGATTCCAGACAAGCCATTGAGTAGCCAGCAAAAATACCGCCTCACCCCGACAGGCCAGGCCGTGTTGCAGGCCGCGCAAAAGGGAGCAAGCAAGCCATGACCTTATCCACCGCCCGCTCCGAGCGTTTGACCCAAAACCGTGTGGCGACTCTGTTCACCGATACAAGCCGCCCCGAGTGCCTGGGCTACCGTTATCTGGGCGACTGGCAGCAGCGCGAGCACAACCGCTGCATCGAGGCCGAGCTTTTGCGCAGCAATCTCAAGCAGCGCGGCTATTCGGATGCGCATGTTTCCGCCGCGCTGCAAAAGCTGCTGGCCGCTGCCGACACCACCGGCATCACCCTCTACCAGGCCAATCTGCGCACCTATCAACTGCTGCGCTATGGCGTGCCGGTGCAGGTTGCCGCCGGGCAGGCGCATGAGACAGTGCATTTGATGGATTGGGAAACGCCGGCCAACAACGACTTTGCCCTGGCCGAGGAAGTGACGCTGCGCGGTGGCTACGAGCGGCGGCCTGATCTGGTCGTGTATATCAATGGCATCGCCGTGGCGGTGATTGAGTTGAAACGCAGTTCGGTGGAGGTGGCCGACGGGGTGCGCCAGCTCATCACCAATCAGGAAGCCATTTTTAACCAGGGATTTTTCAGCACGGTGCAGTTGGTGCTGGCAGGCAGTGATTCGCAGGGCTTGCGCTACGGCACCACGGGCACGCCAGAGAAGTTTTTTGTGGAGTGGAAAACGCTTAAGGCCAAAGCGACCACCGCAGCGCCACTGGCTGAAGGCGCTTTGCTGGACACGCCGCTGGCGCAGATGTTTGACAAGGCACGCCTGCTGGATCTGATTCGCAACTTCATCATCTTCGATGGCGGCCAGAAGAAAGTGCCTCGCGTCCACCAGTACCACGGCGTGAAGGCCGCGCAGGAGCGGGTGAAGCAACAAGAAGGCGGTGTGATCTGGCACACCCAGGGCAGCGGCAAGAGCATTTTGATGGTGCTGATTGCCAAGTGGCTGCTGGAGTTTGACCCGCACGCCCGCGTGCTGGTCATCACCGACCGCGATGAGCTGGACAAGCAGATTGAAGGCGTGATGCGTAACGCGGGTGTGATTGGTGAGGATGCGGCATCGCCGCGCATCACCTCCCGCGCCGATTTGGTGGCCAAGCTAGGGGCGGCCACGCCGCGCCTGATGTGCGCGCTGATCCACAAGTTTGATACCACCGACCTCAAGGGTGAACCGCCCAAGGTGGTAGGCCGTGTTTACGTCTTCGTCGATGAATGCCATCGCACGCAAGGCGGCGACATGAATAAGCAGATGAAGCGCTGGCTTTCCAGCGCTATCTTTATCGGCTTTACCGGCACGCCGCTTTTGCGCAAAGACAAGCAGACTACGCGCGAGGTGTTCGGCACCTACATCCACACCTACAAATTCGATGAAGCGGTGGCCGACAAGGTGGTGCTGGACCTGAAGTACGAAGCGCGCGATGTGCCGCAGCGCCTGACTTCCAAAAAGGCCGTGGATGCGTGGTTTGAACAAAAAACCAAGGGGTTGAACAACTTCCAGCGCTCGGTGCTGCGCAAGCGCTGGGCGACGATGGAAGAGCTGATGAGTGCTGGTGAGCGCAAGCAGCGCATCATCGCTGACATCATCCACGACTTTGGCGTGCAACCGCGTTTGAATAATGACCGGGGCTCGGCCATTCTGGTGGCGGCCTCCATTTACGACGCCTGCCACTACTTCCGTTTGTTCCAGAACACGTCGTTTGGCAAGTACTGCGGCATCATTACCTCTTACGAGCCCAACCACAACGCGATCTCGCGCGAGCCTAAGGACAGCGATGAGCGCTACAAATTCGACACCTACACCCAGCACGTCTTGCTGCAAAGTCAGACCACCAAGGACTACGAGGAGGAAACCAAGCGGCGTTTTATTGAAGAGCCTGCCAATCTGAAGCTGCTCATCGTGGTGAGCAAACTGCTGACGGGGTTTGATGCGCCATCCTGCACCTACATCTACCTGGACAACGAGCTGCGTGATCACAACCTGTTCCAGGCGATTTGCCGCACCAACCGGCTGGATGGCGACGACAAGGACTATGGCCACATCGTCGACTACAAAGAGCTGTTCGAGAAGGTGCAGGACTCCATCGCCGTTTACACCTCGGACGAGCTGGACATCGACGAAGGGGGCGATGACGGCAACGTCACCGTGAAGAACTGGCTGAAGGAAGGCAAGGCGCAGCTTGATGCCGCGCGCGAGGCGCTGCGCTATCTGTGTGAGCCGGTGGCTCTCTCTGTCAATGGCAAGCGCGAGATGGAGCAGTACCTCCACTACTTCGTCGCCCCTGAAAAATTCATTTCCATAAAAAACAACCCGCTTACGCCAGCTGGAA
>CAYTHB010000107.1:0-6901 GCA_964437515.1 uncultured Sterolibacterium sp. | reverse complement strand
CAAAAAATCAATAGGTTATCATTGGTTTTGAGCAAGAAGACCACGGATTCAGGATTGAGCAATTGGTTTTTCAACGGCTTTATTGACCGGATTTCACGAACGGGATTAAGACACCTCTCATTGTCGAGATGCTCCACCCTCTTGAGCTTTATTGACCGGATTTCACGAACGGGATTAAGACCTACGACTGTATCTACAATCGTTATAACGCCACCCGCTTTATTGACCGGATTTCACGAACGGGATTAAGACAGAGTGTGACCGTCTCCGGAAACAGGGACAGCCGCTTTATTGACCGGATTTCACGAACGGGATTAAGACTCTACCGCTCAGCGCGTTACGAATGCTAGCCATGTGCTTTATTGACCGGATTTCACGAACGGGATTAAGACGTATCAAGGGTTGCCCCGAGTGTATTGCGAATGCGCTTTATTGACCGGATTTCACGAACGGGATTAAGACCTACCGAGAGTGTTGCGAATGCTAGCCATGGTGAGCTTTATTGACCGAATATCACGAGGAAAAAGCCATGCACTTCACTGTCGTTTTTGAAAGTCACGAGTCCTACGATCTTTCGTACAGCGTCGTTTTTATTCCACCACCTGTATGGATGAAGGCTCGCAGGCAGATAATCAATCTTCACCCAGATTGGGCAAGCTATATGAAGGGAGATCTTAAGCCGCTGCTTGAGCTTGAGAAAATAGAACAACGTCTGGCTTCTGGAAAAAGGAATGCTCTTATCGTCATTCACAGAACAGGGCATGGAACAGCAGACGATCTGGCAACACTCCGGAGTGATCTTGAGGAAGCAGGCTTTGCTGTGCAGGAAATTGCCTTCGCGTAGTGCCCAGCAAGTGACTCCAGCCGGCCGTCCAGTCGCTGCTTCGCAGCACCCGACTGGTAATCAAAGGAGCTAGACGAGTGGCATGCTCAGACACAAAGAACGCAACGTGCGTAACGGGTGCAACATCCGCAGCGAGAGCAGAGGGCGTGTCATGACAGGTCGCCTGATGCTGAACGTGAAATGCAGCAAGCATCTGGGTTAAAACCCACCCAAAAGTCGGTGTTGGTGAGGCGGCATGGTTTGCTCATTTCATCCGCTCAATCCGGCGAGCAATATCGGCGGCGTAAAACTGAATGCTGTGGGAAGTCACCGCCAGTTGCTCGGCGACAGCGGTGAAATTGTTCACGGCATCGACCACCTCCTGCACAATCTGCCGAGCCAGGATGGCATTGCCCAGCCAGCGCTGACCAACGGCGACCAGATCGTCCCGGCTCGGGATTTCGCGCGAATGGCCGATGGCGAGCGTGTGTTCGCGGTTGCGGCCAATGTCGGGGACGAGATCGAAGGCGGGCGAAAGCCGCCACCCGCGCGTGTCGCGTAGCAGCAGGAAATTCTTCAGATGATCGTCGGTATTGCCAATGGCGGCATTGAACGCCATCTGGCGGAAGAATCGCTGAAGGTCGTCCGGATCGTCGCTGTATTTGCGAATCGCTTCCGCTGGCGCATCGTAAGACAGCGCGTACAGACCGGCACCTTCGCGGCAGAGGGTTTTCAAGGAGATTATGTGGTGTCGGCCACCTTGGGTGGCGACATCGAAACGCCGTATCAGCAGCACGCGCCGCGTACCCGCATCGACCAAATGAATCGGTGGCACACACAGACCGGCCTGCGCGGCCAAGGTAAGACAGACCGCCTCCAGGCCCACGACATCGTGACCGTTGTCGCGCACCTGACTGGGGAACTTGGCAATCCAGTTCTGCCCCTGCCAGGCAATACGGGCTTTGGGTCTCGCGCCACCGGGGCTGCCACCCGCAGCGCACAACCGATGTAGATGCGCATCCGCCACCGGGCGGCCGGCATCGAAATCGGCTGCCGCCTGCATGAGCTCGGCCAGATCGAACTGGTCGTCGGGGCGCGGCGGAGCCTGTTTGCTCGCTGAAAACGACAGCGCCCCCAAGCCGTTGCCCGCCACGACACGCATGATCTCGTAAGGTGTTTGCCGAGCCATGGGCAGTTTCTGCTCGGCAATAATCAAACGTCGCCCCCAGTCGTCCGGCAGCGCATCGTCGATGACCTGCAAAGGCGGGCCCAGATGGCTGGCCTGGAATTCCCGACCGTCAAGCGGCAGCGACTGCGGATCGGGATTGAGGGCAAACGCATCCGGTCGCGCCAGCCAGCTCGGGGTATAGCGAAAAGCGGTCGGAGCCGTACCGTTGGGGCGCGGAGCGCCGAACACCAATTCGCCGACGGGCACGGTTTCAGCCGTTGGCAGAGTCAGCCAGATATTCAGGTGATTCATGGCGTCGACGATACCTTGACCTTTGCTCGACGCGGGGCGCGTTGCCGTTCGGCGGGGCGGCGTGCAAATTGCTCGAAGAGGCTTTCCTGGGGAATCAGGAGCAAGTCCAACTCTTGCAGGCGCGAAAGCGCCCACAGTGCCGCCACCCAGATGCCGAGACTTACCCGTGGGTTGCCCTGCTCGAGATCACGCAGCGTCGGCATCGAAATGCCTATGCGCCGCGCGAAGACCGCTTGGCTATCGCCCTTGGCAATCCTCGCCTGACGCAGGCGAATACCGAGGGCAAGCAAGGCATCGGATATTTCAGTATTAGAAAACATAGCTTCCAATATAGCGCAAATATATGCTTATAAGAAGCTATGGTTTCTAATTTTACGGGTGATTTTCGGTGGCCTCGTGATCCGCCCCGTTGCCCATGAGCAGCGCATCGACATCCGCGCGATCAGATCGCCTTCGTCGAGGATAGGTTCGAGCCTTGTCGCCCAGTTCTGCTGCAAATTATTCCGCAGCGCGGCGGGATTGCTGAATTACTGAACGACAGGCCATGTGCCTGGAGTTTGCAAATTTGCAAAGAAACATTTTCTGCTGCGGTCAGGCATCCTGTGGTCATGAGCCTCCTTGACCTTGCCCTTACCGATCAGAATTTGCTAGCCGCCTGGCAGCGCGTCTGTAGTAACGATGGCGCAGCCGGTGCGGATGGGGTGACGCTGGACGTCTTCGGGGCCAATCTGGGACAGCGTTTGGCGATGTTGCGCGCCCAGGTGCGTGAAGGTCGCTATGTGACCCAGCCACTGCTGCAAGTGGCTTTGGCGCGTCCGGGGAAAACGCCGCGTCTGCTGGGCATTCCCGCGGTGCGCGATCGGGTTTTGCAAACGGCTTTTACCCAGGTGCTCATGCCCTTGATCGAACCGCATTTTGCCGAGGCCAGTTATGGCTATCGCCCCGGTCGTTCTGTGGCGCAAGCGGTGCAGCGGGTGATTGACGGGCGCGAGCAGGGATTTGGCTGGGTCGTTGATGCCGACATCCGCAGTTATTTCGACACCATTTCTCATGCCGACTTGTTGGCGCAGCTCAAACCCCATTTGCCTGATGAGAGCCTGATTCCCGTCATTCAGCAGTGGCTCGCTGCATCGGTGCAAACACCGGAGGGTGTCGTCAAGCGGGAAATGGGGCTTGCGCAGGGCGCGCCAATCTCGCCGCTGTTTGCCAATCTGTATCTCAATCCGCTGGATTCGCTGTTGATGGCCAATCCGGCCTGGTGGTTGGTGCGCTATGCGGATGATTTTGTCATTCTGGCGCAGTCGCTGGATTCTGCTGAACAGGCTCTGGAGCTGAGTGGCCAATGGCTGGAAAATCACGGGCTGGCACTGAATTTCGATAAAACCCGCTTGACGCGGTTTTCCATGGGCTTTGATTTTCTCGGTGTGCATTTTGCAGGCGATACCCAGTGGGCCATAGATCCTGAAGCCGCGCCCTGGGTGTTGCCGCGGCATTTGCAGCCGCAATTTCAAATCATCGCGCCGCAATACAATCTGGGCAGAAAGCCGAAGCAAGGTTCGCTTCCTCCTGTGGGTGGCCGTGTTGCGCGGCAAGCGACTTCAAAACGCCCCTATCCGAAGCAGGCCTTGCCAGAGGTGTCTTGCGCGCCAGATGAGCCGTCCATGCTGAGTGAAGTGAGTGAGGTGAGTGAGGTGAGTGAGGGCATCGACAGCTGCAGTCAAACCCCACCCGTCGAGACGGACAAGATTCAGATGGACACGGATGCGCCGCCGTTGTTGCGCACGCTTTATCTTTCCGAGCCTGGGGCTTATCTGCATCGGCAAGGCGAGCGGATCGTGATTTCGC
Organism: uncultured Sterolibacterium sp.; assembly: GCA_964437515.1. GTDB lineage: Bacteria > Pseudomonadota > Gammaproteobacteria > Burkholderiales > Rhodocyclaceae > Sterolibacterium. Next base: position 2,753 of record CAYTHB010000107.1, on the reverse strand, counting down.
GTAGCGGCGAGGAACTGCTTTCCATTCCCCTGGAAAAGCTGGATCAGGTGTTTGTCAGTGGTGAGGGCGCCATCAGTTTTGGTGCTTTGCGCTGGTTGATGCGTCACCGGGTGGCGGTGTTGATTGCCGATCAGGCGGGCGAGCCGCAAGGGGCTTTCCGTGATGAAACGGGTGGCCAGATTGCTTTGCATCATCAGCAATGGCAACGCTTGAATGAGCCGGATTTTGTGCTGAATGCGGCGCGTGCCATCGTCGCGGCAAAAATCGCCAATGGCCGCCTGGTTTTGCGCCGATATTTCCGTCATCGTCCCGGCAAGGTCAATCCGCATGACGAGCATCTTGCACATTTGCAAAATGCGGTTGCCAAGGGTGCATCGCTAGATGCCGTGCGTGGCCATGAAGGAGCAGCCGCACGCGCGCACTTCGATGCCTTGCGGGAGTTGCTGGCTCCGCAGTGGCCATTCAAGGAGCGTAGTCGCCGGTTTCCCCGCGATCCGGTGAATGCCTTGTTGTCGTATGGCTATGGCATTCTGTATCACACCTTGCTGAATCTGATTGTGCGGCGTGGTCTGGATCCGCATAGCGGCAATCTGCATGCGTCGCGTCAGGGGCATGCTGCGCTGGCCAGCGATTTGATGGAGGAATTTCGACCCTTGGTGGTTGATGCGGTGGTGTTGAAGATGCTGCTGGGCGGCAAGGCGGTGGCGACGGATTTTGAATACGATCATGCGGATTATCCGGTGCGTATAGGCGACAGCTTGCGCAAACGTTTCATTGCCGAAATTGAAACCAAGCTCGGCAGCCCGCTGATCCATCCACGCACAGGCAAAACCACCGATTATCGCCGCGCCATGCTGTGGCAGGTGGCGCACTGGTGCGACGTCGTCAGCGGTTCGGTAGCCACTTATGAACCCATGGTGCTGCGATGAGCCGCTTGTGGATCATTGCTTACGATATTGCGGACGACCGGAGGCGGCGCATTCTGGCGGCTGCGTTGGCAAACCACGCCGAGCGTGTGCAGGAGAGCGTGTTTGAGGCCTGGCTTTCGCCTGCCGGGTTGCAGCAGCTTGTGCATGAAATTCGGCTGATTATCGATCTGGCGAGTGATACCGTCCGGATTTATCCGCTGAGCGGCGATACGTCGGTGCGGCGCAGCGTTTTGGGTGCGATGCCGGTCACGGCAGATACGCCCGGTTTCTGGGCTTGCTGACATGACAGCTCCGCTAGGTGAAACGCTGGTGCTTGTCTGTTATGACATCGCCAATAACCGGCGACGCTATCGGGTGGTGCGGGTGATTGAGGGCTATGGCATTCGCGTGCAAGAGAGCGTTTTTGAGTGCTGGCTGCGCCCCGCGCAATTACGCGAATTGCAGGGGAAACTCAGAAAAGTGCTGCATCCACAGGAAGATAAGCTTGCGTTTTATCAATTGACCCGTGAAGATGCCGGTGCGACGGTGCTGCTCGGGGTGGGCGGCACGCTCAGTGGCAACCCATTGCAGTATTATTGTTGATGCACACTGGAACAGCGGAACCGCCAGGGTCTTGTTCCACACTATGGTCGTCTCAGCAAGATATTCACCTGGCAATCAAGGATTGCGTCGTCATTTTGTGCATTTTTGCAGTTAACGTACATGGTAGCCGTCTCCACCCACAGAGGATGAAACAAACGTTACCCCAGACACCCACCCCACCCATCCGCCTCAAGGGGCGGCTACTGGTTTGCTCGCTACGCTCGAAGCTTCAAACGGACTCCGTTTTCGTTGTTTCACGCTAAAATCCCTTCTATCCTCCAGCAGAACAGCATCCATGACGTTGATATAATTTTCGAGTAGCGCAGCTTGTTGATTTTAAATAGAAAACCATGTAAACAAGGAGTTTGCCCATGCAAAAAAACCAAGCCAGGCCACCCTGCGCCGCTAAACACCCCGCAAAGCCTTGCTGGGCGCGGCTTCTGGAAGGCAGGGCTGTATTGACCGGATTTCACGAACGGGATTAAGACCTTTCTGTCTCACGGCGGAGGTGATCTATCTTTGCTGTATTGACCGGATTTCACGAACGGGATTAAGACGTTTTTTCTTCCGTCTCCATGGAAGCATGGAAACGCTGTATTGACCGGATTTCACGAACGGGATTAAGACAAGTCATAATGGCTTTTTTTGCACTGCTCCCTGGGCTGTATTGACCGGATTTCACGAACGGGATTAAGACGGAAACCTTGTACTACCAATCCTTCAACTATCCTCCGCTGTATTGACCGGATTTCACGAACGGGATTAAGACCAAATCTTGATTCAATTGTATTTTTTCGTGCTGTAGCTGTATTGACCGGATTTCACGAACGGGATTAAGACCATTCAAAGCCTTCCTTGTATCTACCCACCTCACGCTGTATTGACCGGATTTCACGAACGGGATTAAGACGGTTCTTTAATTTTGCTATTGTAGCCCATTTGGGCTGTATTGACCGGATTTCACGAACGGGATTAAGACAGGTGTCCATGGTTGTGGTTATAGTGGTGAATGTGCTGTATTGACCGGATTTCACGAACGGGATTAAGACAAGCTCCTCGAAGAGGGGATCCTTGCGGATCCGCTGTATTGACCGGATTTCACGAACGGGATTAAGACGTCTTGCCTTTTCCTTGGGGGAGGGCACTAACCAGCTGTATTGACCGGATTTCACGAACGGGATTAAGACTCCTGAATCCGTGGTCTTCTTGCTCAAAACCAATGATAACCTATTGATTTTTTGA
>CAYTHB010000106.1:0-6909 GCA_964437515.1 uncultured Sterolibacterium sp. | reverse complement strand
GGAGCAGTGCTCCGTGAAACCCCGCCTACACCCCCTCAAGGGGCGGCTACTGATTGGCTCGCTACGCTCAAAGCTTCAACCCGACTCTGATTTTTGTATTTCACGTTAAAACCACCCAAAATTCAAACACTCGAAACTCCTTGACCTCCTCCGTCTAAAGCCCTATCGTAAGCACTTTTCACACAACCGATGCAGGAGGAATATGACCATGCTTCAATCTCGCAAGACCCTCGCACTCGCCATTGCTGCCGCCTTGGCACCCGCCGTCTTTGCCCCTTCTGCTCTGGCTTCCGGTTTTGCCTTGAGCAACCCGAATGCTTCAGGTATTGGTAATGCCTTTGCCGGTGCAGCCGCCACCGCCGAAGATGCCAGCACGGTTTTCACCAATCCGGCCGGGATGACCCTCTTGCCGGAAGGACACAACATCACGGCGACAGCAACCCTGCTGAATCGCTCGCTCAAATTCAATGACACCGGAACGACAATCAACCCCGGTCAATTCTTGGGCACCAACGGCGGTAACGCCGGTGGACACTCCATTATTCCGGCAGGCTACTGGGCTATGTCGATTTCCCCCGCACTGAGAATTGGCGTGGGTGTCTCGCCCACCTTCGGCAACAAGAGCGAATACACACCTGATTTCATCGGTCGTTTTGCGGGCTATTACACCGAACTCAAGCAAATCAACATCAACCCATCCATTGCCTACAAGGTCAATGACACCTTCTCGGTCGGGCTGGGCATTAATTACGCAAAAAATGAAATCGAATTTCGCCAGAAAGTAGGCAGCCCCTTCGGGCCGGTGAACTTCAAACTGGAAGGTGACGACACCGCCTGGGGCTGGAATGTAGGCGCACTATATCAAGTCACCCCGGCCACCCGCCTGGGGGCAACCTACCGCTCCAAGATCAAGTTTGACCTTGCTGGCAACCAGCTCGTGACTCTGGACGCGACAGGTGGAACCCTCGCCCCCTTCAGCTATGCCATCCGCTCCACGCTAGAAACTCCTGACACCTTCTCACTGGCCTTGAGCCAGCGCATCGAGCAGCAATGGGAGTTGCTCGCCGATCTGACCTGGACAGGCTGGAGCTCCGTCAACACCCTGCCGGTCATCCAGAGCAGTACTGGCACCACCGCAAACTCGCTGTCCTACAACTTCAAAAACACATGGCGTGCCGGCGTGGGAGCGAACTATCAGTTGAACAACGCCTGGAAACTACGTGCAGGTATTGCACACGACGAAGCACCCATCCGTGCTAACGCTGACCGCACCATGACCCTACCCGACTCCAATCGCACCTGGCTTTCACTGGGCGCACGCTACGCCCTCTCGAAAGCGACCTCTCTTGACGTGGGTTACGCCCATATTTTCTTCAAAGACTCATCCACAGATCGCACGGTCACCAGCCCGACGACACAATTACCGGTTCAACAAGTCCGTGGTAATTTTGATGCCAGTGCAGAATACCTGTCGGTTCAGGTCAATCATAATTTCTGATTGCTTCAAGCAGGAACGATGCAACAAAAAAGCCACCGCAAGGTGGCTTTTTTGTTTGTGGCATCACTTTGCACTTCCTATATTTCTTGTACTTCTTGTACCTCGATTGAATCACAATCAAAGCTCATTCTGACAGGAGGCCAGATCATGGCTGCAACAGCATTTGTTCGGGCACGCATTGATGAAACACTGAAAAACGAAGCCGCCGCCGTATTGGCAGACATGGGTCTGACCGTTTCTGATGTAGTGCGTATCGCTCTGACCAAGATCGCCAAGGAAAAAGCCTTACCGTTCGAGATGCGCGTACCCAATACATTGACGGCGGAAACGCTGGGGAAAAGTAATCGGGGCGAAGACGTACACCACGCAAAAGATGCTGACGATCTATTCAAACAGTTGGACATCTGATGCGGCAACCAGACTACTCCGGTCAGTTCAAACGTGACGTGAAGCAGGCGCAAAAACGTGGAAAAGACATGGAAAAACTCAAGGTCTTATTGAGTTTGCTCATCGAAGGCAAATCATTACCAGCATCCTGCCTCGATCATCCATTGAAATGGTGACTGGCATGGCTTCCGCGATGCACACATTGAGCCGGATTGGTTGTTGATCTACAAGATTACGGACAATAACAACGTTGTGCGCTTCGAGCGTACCGGACGACACATCGATCTTTTCGATGAATGAAATAGTGAAACAAACAAGCCGTCTGACCTTGTATTTGAATTCAACGACGCTGGATATGGATTCTGCGACGATGCGCAGAATGACGGCGCAATCCTTAATTGCCGGGTGAATAACCGCCCACTCAAGCCATCGCAGCTGACATATCCGCGCGATAAAGACACCAAGTACCGCGATTCTGTTTGGCTGAATACATGGCGGCATCCGCTGCTTTCGTCAATTCGTGGATATCCGACGCATCGAGCGGGAACATGGCAAAGCCGAGACTACCCGTCACGCCCACCAGCCCCACGCTCGTCTTGATCGGCTGGGCAATGGAAGCCAGGATACGATCTGCCATCGCCTGAAGAATGTCATGATTGCTGACGCTATCCAGCAAAAGCATGAACTCGTCACCCCCATGACGCCCCACAAAATCAGCGCCGCGCAATGCCGCACGCAAACGGTCAGACACCACACACAGCACCTCATCACCCACCGCATGGCCATGTTGATCGTTGATGGGCTTGAAACCGTCGAGATCCAAATAGCCCAAGGCAAAACGACGGGGAGGATTCTGTGATCCATACAGATCGATACGTTCCTTGAGCATCGCGTCGAAATTGCGACGATTAGCCAGGCCGGTCAGTGGATCGGTCTTGGCCAGCAGGATGTACTTCTCATGCTCGACATCCCGTTCCCGCTTCAACGCAGCCGCCGTGAACTCGTAGATGAAAGCCATCCCCGACACCACCGCCAGATTCAGAAAGATGACGATATTGCGCGCAATGGACATCTGCTCATCGGATGACACCGTTTGCAGAAAAGGAACCCCCATCATGTACAGAGCCACCAAAGCGACGAGAGCGCCAAACGAAAGCAGGACTGCCATACCGCCCCAGCGCAAGCCCCCGAAGAAATACGCAGTGAGCGGAGGAATGACCAGCAACTGCACCACAGGAGAAGCAGCAGGCCCCCCCGAAACACAGATGCCCACCACGATAATGGTGAAAATCACCAACACGCTGGCAACACTGCTGAAAAGATAATGCCCCCGCGCACGCACCAAAGCGAGCAAGCCCACGAACGTCAATGTCGTCGGGGGAAGGATCACTGAAGCCCAGAACACGGAACGCGACAAGAACGGCGTCGTCAACACAGCCAGATAGGCCGCCGCCGTGACCGCCACAAAAATCAACATAGCCGCAATCAGAATACGACCACGGAAAAAGGTATCTGAATCGACGCGAAAGCTGGGGTGGATAAAAATATCCACCACGCGGGACATCAGGCTTCTTTTGACGTTTTCTTTTTCTTCTTCCTGCATGACAGGATCCCTTCGGATCAGGAATTTAGAAACGGCATCAACATAAAGACAGAACCTGCGGCAGTCCCGATATGGACACGAGGCATGTTGTTATTGTATCTGCATTTTTTGAAGTTTTTTCCATCTTTTTTCACATCTTTTTTCACGAATGGCATCAAATATTGAGTTGGCTGAAATGTACTTGAATCTGTTCACCCTAAGCTTGTCGAAGAGTTTGGCCAACAGGGCTTCGATAAGTTCAGCCTGAACGGAGTTTTCACGATGATCTGTTCCGTATCAATCTTCACCCGACAATCAAGATTTGATTGCCGGTTTTATAAAAACACCACCCCGTCCGGCTTCGCCGTCCACCCCTCCATAGAGGGGAATTATTCGAGGTCGCTGCGTGAGCGTTCTCTCCTCGGAGGGGAATGATTCGAGCTTGCTGCGTGAGCATTCCCCTGTGGAGGAATTATTCGCGGTTACTGCGTGAGTATTTCTCCATGGGGGGGGGGAAATGATTCAAGACCACTCACAAAAGAAAACCACTCACAATCACTCACGAGAGGGATGATTCGAAGTCCTTACATAAATTCCCCTCTATGGAGGGGTGGCCCGGAGGGCCGGGGTGGTGCTTTTATGGCTCACCCTATTCACCCGAAAATCAAGATTTGATTGCCGAATGAATAACATATCACCATTGAAATCTATGGCACCTGGTGCTACCATTCGGCATAGGTACAGATAACAACCATATACAACGCGTCTTCAAAACGGCATGGTTTTCCAAGGCTGCCCGCAAAGCCCATATTAACGACAACGATCTGTGCGAAGCAATCCGCCAAGTTATGCAAGGCCAGGCGGACGACCTGGGGGGGGCGTTTTCAAGAAACGCTTGCATGGCAACCTTCACCGCTCAATCATTCTCGCCAAAGCAGGCCGTTACTGGGTGTATGAGTTTCTTTTTGCCAAACAAAACAAGGCGAATATTGAAGATGACGAACTGATGAGCTTTCGTATGCTGGCCAAGGCATACGCTGGATTGACCGCGCCACAGATCGAACAGTTGTTGCGCGACAAAGACTGGAAGGAGATTTGTCATGACTAAAATGAAACACAAGAGTGATGCATTCGAAGCGATTCATTCATCTGCCAACGCACTCTTCAAGGTGGGAGCTATAGACAAGGCGACGCTGCGCAATTTTGATGAAGCCTGCCTGGTTGTGCCCAACGAGATCAAGCCAGAGGAGATTAGGCAAATTCGGGAGCACAACCACGTCAGCCAACCGGTTTTTGCCCGCTATCTGAATACCAGCGAATCCACCGTCCAGAAGTGGGAGAGCGGCGCAAAACGGCCCAGCGGCATGGCGATCAAATTACTGTCGATTGTGCAGAAATACGGCATTCAGGTGCTTGCCTGACGCCACCACCGAAGCCGCAATCAAGATTTGATTGCCATCATCCTGTGCGATGTCACGGTCACCCTGCGCATCGTCGCAGGGTCTATGGATTCTGCGACGATGCGCAGAATGACGGCGTAGTTATTGATTGCTAGTTCTATAAAAACACCACCCCGTCCGGCTTCGCCGTCCACCCCTCCATAGAGGGGAATTATTCGAGCTTGCTGCATGAGTATTTCCTCCGTGGTGGAAATGATTCGAGGCCGCTCACGAAAGAAAACCACTAGCAATCACTCACGAGAGGGATGATTCGAAGTCCGTACATAAATTCCCCTCTATGGAGGGGTGGCCCGGAGGGCCGGGGTGGTGCTTTTATGGCTCACCCTATTCATCCAGCAATCAAAATTTGATTGCCGAATGAACATCTGTGTCATATCAACAAATGCAAGAAAACGCTGATTTATCCATCAGCGCCTAGTCTCAAATTATCGAAAAAAACGGCGCGAAGGGATTCAATCAGCGTTTCCTTTATTGCCGGAACTGCCGGAACTGCGGAACAATTGTTCCGGCGTATCACGCGCACTTCATTGACCTCCCTTCTCGTCGTCCTCAGCGGAGCCGGATTGAGACTGAGACTGAGACTGAGACTGAGACTGAGATGTATCTGCTCCAGCCTCTGCGTTTGGAAGCGTTGTTCCCAGTGAAATGAAGCTCGGCGTCAATGTAATGAGCCGTGTAGAACTACCCGGAATATTTCCAGAGGTCGATGTACTCGGTATTCCATTGGCGTCATTCCCACCCTGCTCTGTCAAGGTCGATGCAGCGCTCGCACCCGAACTTCCGGCTGAAGGCGTATCCAGTGACAGCATCTGCCGAACATTCGATGCGATCCCTAAGCCGGGCATACCCATCATTATTATGGAAATCGAACCGGCATCGGGTTGATGCGAAACCACGGGAGCGACAGGGATCGAAGGCTGGGGAGCAACCGGCGGCACAGGTGGGGGTGCGGGTGGCTGCGGTGGAGCAACCGGCGGTTCGGGTGTGGGAGCCGGTGGTTCAGGCGTCGGCACAGGTGGCTGCGGCGGAACGACCGGTGGCTCGGGTGACGGTGGCGGCACAACCGGCGGAACCACGGGCGGTTCAGGCGGTGTCACTGGCGGCTGCGGAATAACTGGTGGCTGCGGTGGAACGACCGGTGGCTCGGGAGGCTTCGGCGGTTCAACTGGCGGTTTCGGAGGTTCAACCGGAGGCTTCGGCGGCTCGACCGGAGGCTTCGGCGGTTCAACCGGAGGTTTCGGTGGTTCGACAGGTGGCTTCGGCGGTTCAACTGGCGGTTTCGGAGGTTCTACCGGTGGCGGTGGGGGCGGCGGTGGCGGAGGCGGTGCATTGATGGTCAGGCTGCCATCAGCATAACTGATGTCATAAGCACCAGACCACAAGCCCGCAGGCGTGATGCCGTAACTACCGACATCCTTCGCGCCTTGACTTGTGCCTGTGTAGCTCGGGGTTCCGTTCAAAACCGCACCATTCACGGAGGGCGTGACCCCGTTGCCACCCGTATAAGCCGCGCCATCATACGTCTTGCTGACATTATTGGCCGTGACGGTCAAAGGTGTGAGGAAGCTACGCAGCAGCGGATTCGTATGTCCTTCGTAAATCCGCCAAACCTTGCCTGTACCACCGGCATCGTCCATATCCCAGCCGCTAAATATTGCCTGTTGCTGCATTTCGGCGAAGGTCTTGGCGGTGCCGTTGGCGTTGCCTGTCCACGGTGTGTCAGTGTTACCGCCATTGTTGATGTCGTTACCGCTGGCATTGGTGGTGGCGTAGTAGCTGCTGCTGACCGTGGAGAAGTCGAGGTTCCACCCCACCAGCCCGCCGACATAGTCCTGTCCCGTCACCGCGCCCGTGGCGTAGCTGTTGCTGACCGTGGAGAAGCCGTTAAACCCCACTAGGCCGCCGACATCGGAATTGCCCGTCACCGCGCCCGTGGCGTAGCTGTTGCTGACCGTGGAGGAGGAATTCCTCCCCACCAGACC
>CAYTHB010000105.1:0-6923 GCA_964437515.1 uncultured Sterolibacterium sp. | reverse complement strand
CGGGTAACGATTATTTCATCCTCTGTGGGTGGAGATGGCTACCATGATCGTTAGAGCGTTATCCCGTGGTGATCGAGTCCGATAGCCTGATAGGACGGGCCCATGATCGCGAATAAAAATGTGGTGAGATCAGAGGGGAAACAACATGCAAGTATCTCGACGTCATTTTCTTGTGGGTTCAACAATCGCTGTGGCCGGGATGGGGCTTTACAGTTTGCGATCCAAAAAACCCGTGGTGTATCCGGCAGGTGCGCAGGCTCCGAAAGTGGTTGCACGAAAAGTGCGCTACAACGATTATTCCGATATCTGGCGTGAAAAATGGAAGTGGGACAAGGTGGTGAAAGGCACGCACACGCGAGCCAACTGTTGTGCAGCTTGTTCGTGGGATGTGTATGTGAGAGATGGCATTGCCTGGCGTGAGGAGCAGGCCGCCATTTATGAGCCGCATCGACCGGATGTGCCGGATTTCAATCCACGGGGCTGCCAGAAAGGTGCGTGTTATACGCAATTGCAGGTTTCCGAAGCGCGCGTCAAGTATCCCTTGAAACGTGTTGGTGAGCGCGGCGAAGGCAAATGGAAACGGGTCAGCTGGGATACGGCGCTGGCTGAAATCGCAGACAAACTCATCGACATTGCGGTGCGTGACGGGACGGAATCGATCATTTTTGATGACACGACCAATGTCGGATATGGCCCGGAGACAGCGGGTGATGTGCGCTTTGCGGCAGCCATCCAGTCGACCCGACTTGATTCATGGTCGGGCGTGGGAGATATGCCTAATGGTCTGATTCAGACGTGGGGGCTGTATAACTGCGAAGGGACTTCGGACGATTGGTATCTTTCGGATTACATTGTGATTTGGGTCGGCAATCCAAATTACACCCGCATCCCGGAAGCGCACTTTTTGCATGAAGCGCGGTATCGCGGAGCCAAGCTGGTGGTGGTGGCACCGGATCTGAACCCATCGACGGCTCATGCGGATCGATGGATCAATGTCAATGCCGAAACAGATTCCGCATTGGCGTTGTCCTGCGCGCAGGTCATGATTGCCGAGAATCTGTACAAAAAAGACTATGTGCTTCAGCAGACGGATTTTCCTTTTCTGGTTCGCAAGGATGATCAGCGGTTTCTGCGTGCATCCGATATGGTCAAGGGCGGTGCTGACAACGCGCTGTATCTTTGGGATGAAGCAAAGAATGCCCCCGTCGTTGCGCCAGGGTGCGAGGGCGATGGGGATGGTGGGCGCATCATGGCACTGGGTGACATCAAGCCCGCGCTATCAGGGACTTTCAAGGTCACTACGTTGGATGGTAAAACGGTGGAAGTCCAGACCGTATTCGATGCGATCAAGTCCAAACTCGACGCCGAATACACGCCCGAGCAAGCCGCAACAATTACCGGATTGCATCCGAATGTCATCCGCACCTTTGCACGGGAAATGGCTGCGGCGCCCAAGGCGATGATCATTGCATCGTATGGTTCGTGCAAACACTATCACCACGATCTGAATCAGCGCGCTTTTGTACTATTGATGAATCTGACCGGTAATCAGGGTCAGCAGGGAGGCGGTTATCGCATATCGGCCTGGTGGGCGATGGATGGTCTGGATCAGATGGCGGATAGCACTGTGCCGCTGAAGGATATGCTGAGGATCATTCCCAAGGCGATCCGTGGCTTGTCGCCGCGTGATTACGAAGGATTGTTCACCGAATACAGTGACAAGGAAGGACACACGCCAGCGCTGTTGTTCTTGTATCTCCATGGGGGCTATAAGGAGATGTGGGACAAGCCTCATTTGCAGGATCCGGCCTTGCCACGTCCCTTTGCGGATTACGTCAAGGAGTCCATCGACAAGGGTTGGTCAAAAGTGCATCCTCCGGTGGGACGTGAACCGCGCGCCTATATTTTCACCGGGGGTAATCCCTTGCGCCGCTGGCCATCGCCACAAATTGCCAAACAGCATCTGTGGCCGAAATTTGAACTGGTGGTTTCCGTTAATTTTCGCATGAGCACGTCCAGTCTTTTTTCAGACTATGTGCTGCCGGTCGCCGCATACTACGAGAAGTACGGCATCAAATATGCGCAGACCTATGTGCCCTACATCATCTGTTCGGATAAAGCGACCGAACCATTGGGCGAATCAAAATCGGATTGGGAAACCTTTGGCTTGTTATCCAAGTATGTATCGGAGCGTGCGAAGGCACGCGGTGTCACCTTGGTCAAAGGTTTGAAAGATGTCCCTTTTGATATCTCGAAAGCCTACGAGGTTCATACGCATCATGGTAAATATGATCCCACCGATCCTGAGGATCCCGTCAAACTGATGGATGCCATTTTTTCCAACAGCCCCAGTATCGGCTGCAATACGGGTCGTGAAGCTTTGGAGATGGGGGCAGTACCCGTCATTGGTACGGGTCGTCCCAGCTTGATCGACCAGAATTACAGCCCCTATGATCCCAAGGATACTTACTGGCCGCACAAGGATTTCATCGACAAGAAAATTGCTTGGCCGACGCTGACGGGTCGCCAGCAGTTCTATATCGATCATCCATGGTTTCTGGAAGGCAAGGAGCATCTGCCGACCTTCAAACCCTCTGTTCACGCCAACAGCAAATTTCCATTACGCATGTATGGAGGGCATAACCGTTGGTCGATTCATGCCGTGTGGCGTGATGTGAAACTGCTGCTCCGTTTGCAACGAGGCCAACCCGCTTGCTGGCTGAATCCGAAGGAAGCCGAAAAGCGTGGCATCAAGGATGGTGACATCGTGCGCGTGTTCAACGATCACGGTACCTGTGAATGTATGGTCAAGGTGGCTGCCATTACGGCGCCCGGCGAAGTCATTATCTACCATGCCTGGGAGCCGTATCAGTTCAAGAAATGGCAAGGTAATCAGGAACCGGTGGAAGCGCCGTGGAAGGCATTGCATTTGGCAGGGGGCTATGCTCAGTTACATTGGCGTGTGTATTATCACGGTCCCAATCACAGCCCGCGCGGTGCACCGGTAGAGGTTGAGAAAGTCGGGTGACCATCGAGTGATGTGCAACGACATCACATCTCACGCAATTTTTCTATGGCCTGCTCGATACGATCAAGGGCGATGATTTCGATGCCCTTGATCGGCTGCTTTGGGGCGTTGGCCTTGGGAATCAGTGCCAGCGTAAAGCCCAGTTTTGCCGCTTCCTTGAGACGTTCCTGACCTCGGGGAGCGGGACGAATTTCACCCGCCAGCCCCACTTCACCAAATGCGACAAGTTTGGGCGGAAGGGGCTTGCTGCGCAGCGATGACACAATGGCCAGCAGAACGGCCAGATCAGCGGCGGGCTCGTCGATACGCACACCGCCGACGGCGTTGACGAATACATCCTGATCGAAGCAGCCGATCCCCGCATGACGATGCAATACCGCGAGCAGCATGGCGAGTCTGTTTTGCTCCAAACCGACAGAAAGACGCCTCGGATTGCCATGGCTACCATCGACCAATGCCTGGATTTCAACCAATAACGGACGCGTCCCTTCTTGTGTCACCATGACGCAACTGCCAGGGACTTCCTGAGCGTGTTGTGAGAGAAATAATGCAGACGGATTGGAAACGCCGCGCAGTCCCTTGTCCGTCATGGCAAAAACGCCCAGTTCGTTCACAGCACCAAAACGGTTTTTGACGGCCCGCACCAGTCGGAATGAGGAATGAGTTTCGCCTTCAAAATACAGTACGGTATCGACGATGTGCTCCAACACGCGTGGGCCTGCCAAAGCACCTTCCTTGGTGACGTGGCCCACTAACACGATGGCCGTTCCTGATTGTTTGGCATATCGGGTCAGATGCGCGGCACATTCACGCACTTGAGCTACTGAACCGGGCGCTGATTGCAGAGCCTCCGAATAGAGGGTTTGTATCGAGTCCATAACGGCAACCGCCGGTTTTAACTGGGTCAGTGTTGCCAGTATTTTTTCCAGACTGATTTCGGCCAAGAGTGGTAGCCCCTCCGTCGGCAACTGCAAGCGGCGTGCGCGCAAGGCCACCTGTTCACCGGATTCCTCGCCGGAGACATACAGCACCGCATGTCGTGCCTGCGCCAGCCGGGTCAATGCCTGTAGTAGCAGCGTCGATTTTCCGATACCCGGATCGCCGCCGATCAGCACGACTCCGCCTGCCACCAGACCGCCTCCGAGGACGCGGTCGAATTCTTCGATCCCTGTGGGAATCCGAGGCTCTTCACGCGGCTGGATGTCGGAGAGATTCTGCAAACGACCGTCGCCCGCCAGTGCCGCGAATTTGTCCATGCGGTTTCCACTACTCACCGCCGTTTCAGCCACGGTTTCAATCAAGGTGTTCCACGCACCGCAACCGGGGCATTGACCTTGCCACTTGGGCGCACTGGCACCGCATTCCGGGCAGGTATAGAGAGTTTTTTGTTTGGCCATTTGGCGATTTTAGCGGTCTTGGTGCGGAACGCGAACTTCATGAAAACTTTATGAAAACATTCGGACAATACCGCAGGCAACCTTATGGGATGCCCAAAATAAAACGCCGCACTGGGCGGCGTTTTTGTCGATGTAAGCACATCGACGACTTTTCTGCCTGACGGCAGTTTCAAGATTCAATCATGCTTGTTGTGATACAGGTTTTTGCACTCTCGATAATCGCTCCCCTAGATGGTTAGCAATGCTGACTGCTTTCCATTTATAGAACAGCCGAAAAAAAAGACAAGAAAAATCGCTCATATTTTTCTTGTTTCATCGAGCAGGTCTTGCGGGGTGTCGATGTCGAAGAAAATGGCAGGATCATTGAATTCAAGTAGTTGTACAGAGGGTGTATGTCGCTCTAGGAGGCTGCGTGCCCCTTGGTCGCCGTCAAGTTGCATCATGTCGTCAAAAAAACGTCGCGGCCAGAGGACAGGATTGCCACGTCGTCCTGCATGAACGGGAACAACGATGGGGGTTTCATGGGCGTGCTGTTCATAAAACGCAATGATTGCGTCTAGGTGATGCGCATTGATGTGTGGCATGTCGGCCAGCATGACGAGTACAGCATCGGTTTCGGATGGAAGCGACGCAATGCCTCGACGCAGCGTGGTGGAGAGCCCCTCGCTGTAATCCGGATTGAACACACTGGTGGCGCGTGTGGAGGTGATGAGTGGCTTTATTTTCTCGGCATCGCAACCGAGGACGACCGTGACCGAGGGTAAGCGCGTGGCCGTGGCTGCACAGGCTGAGAGTATGGCGCGCTGCACCATGGGAATGCCGTCAACCGGTTCCAGCAATTTCTGACGTCCCATGCGCTGCGATCGTCCTGCAGCCAGCACCAGAATGGCGATGTGCGGAGCTACAGGTGACACAGGTGACACAGGTGACACAGGTGATGCAGGTGATGCAGGTGATGCAGGTGAATCAAGGCGATCCACATGTTCATGCTCTGTTTCGCTCACGGCGAGTGGATCAGGATATATTCCCGTGCTGTGACGAATGAGTCCACCGATTCCCATGGCCGCAAACGCATCGGAATCCAGCGGCAGATTGGCCAGAAGGCGTTGTAAAACCCAGTCCAGACCATTCAGGCGACGTGATCGGGCGCAACCTGGCAAAACAAGAACAGGAATATCCTGTATTCGTGCCAGCAACAACATATTGCCCGGTTCGACGGGTGTGCCGAAACGTTCGATGTGACCACCGACATTCACAATCGCCTGTGGAACGAGATCGCGTCGATCTTTAGTACCTGCTGCACCGCTAATCAACATTAGATCGCAGCCCGCTGCCTTGGCTTGTTGGAGTGCATGTTCAATGGCGGATTGCGTGTGGGCGCAATGTAATTCCAGTGCCAGACGGCTGCCGAGAGACTCCAGCCGCTGCCGTGTTACGGCGGCCGTGGCTCTCTGGGCTTTTTCGTTGGTTTCGGGTAACTCGGTTGAAATCAGCGCGGCACGACGAGGATGTAGTTCAGCGATGCGCAGGGGCGGGGTAGGGAAAATGTTGCGACAGGCTTCGAGTAAAGAATGAGGGACACCACAGGTGATGATCTTGACTGTGGCAATGACTTGCCCCTTGCGCACCAGCGACCAAGGGGGCAGTGTGCCGATGGCAATCCGCTCGTCAAGACGGTTTGCCTCGATGATGTGCGAAGTATCGATGACCAGCAATCCCGTTTGGGCAGCATGCAGATTGCAACGCCCCCCGTAAGGCGTGCGTGCGGTCGTGTGCATTCCCGATAACCATAGCGCAACACTGCTAGCTGCGTCGTTTTCTGCCACGCTATCAGTCGACAGTCGCGCGCCCATGACATGGCGGATGCCGATGTTTTTTAGTTGAGCCACATCGGCATGGGTGAGAATGTGCCCTTTGCGCAGCCGGATATCGCGCAAATCGCCCGAGCTTGTTTCCAATGAAATGCGCAGGCTATGCGCCAGCATGATGCCCGCTGCATCATCGATGGCAAATTCGGCAAATGTTCCAAAATCACCAAATTGTTCTGAAAAACAAAGGGCAGCCTCAGCTGCCCTTGTCGTGTCGCTCATGGTTCGTAACAACCTGGTTTTTCAATTGACTAATTTATTTGACGCGATTGCGGTATTCACCTGTGCGTGTATCGATTTCAATCTTGTCGCCGATATCGACGAACAAGGGCACCGGCAATTCGAAGCCTGTGCTGATCTTGGCGGGTTTCATGACTTTGCCAGAGGTGTCGCCTTTGACACCCGGTTCGGTGTAGGTCACTTCGCGCACAACCGAGGTCGGCAGTTCGGTGGAAATTGCTTTTCCGTTGTAGAAAACGACTTCACAAGGCATACCGTCTTCGAGATAGTTCATCGCATCGCCCATGTTTTCGGCGTCGACTTCGAACTGATTGAATTCGGCATCCATGAAAACATAAGAAGGTTCAGCGTAGTAGGAATAGGTGACTTCCTTGCGGTCGAGGACGACGA
>CAYTHB010000104.1:0-6972 GCA_964437515.1 uncultured Sterolibacterium sp. | reverse complement strand
CGCTGATTACCGACGACATGCTCGAAGAATGGGCGGTCATCAGCACCTACGACAATCTCGCCGACACAATCCGCAGCAAGTGCGCCGGTGCGTTCAACACCGTCACCTTCGTGCTGCTTGGCGCGACGCGCGACGATCTGGAAATGCAGCGCGAGATCGTGGCGAAATTGCATCGGGATTAATACATCATGGGCAAGCGCGAGATTATTGATATGGTGTTGCAACTCAAGGCAGAGGAACGCTACGAGATTGCCGAGTCCATCATGCAAAGCTTGGATAAATCCGATCCGGAAATTGAGCGCGCATGGTTGGAGGAGGCTGAGCATCGCGTTCGCGCTTGCGATGAAGGGCGAATGAAGTTGCTGCCCTTCGAGGATGTTCTTGGCGATGAGTAGCGGTTCATACGCCATCCGCTTTGCCGAGTTTGCTGTATTTGAACTGAATGATGCACATGATTGGTATGAGCATCAGCAACAAGGACTGGGCAAACGTTTCAAACGTGATGTGCGCGAAGCTGTACGTCGAGTCGCCAGCAATCCGGCTTTGTTCCCGCTTGAGGCGGAGGAGGTGCGCCGTTATGTCATGACGCGATTTCCTTATGTGTTGCGTTATGTTTTGCGTGGCAAGGAGATCTGGGTCATCGCTGTATCCCATCAACACCGAAGCCCTGACTATTGGGTTCAGCGTGTTGAAAATATCTGAATTTTGAATTGAGCATCCATTAGCACCACTGGCAATCCGTTCCATTTTGAAAGACTTTTTATGAACAAGCCTGACTTTTCCCAAGGCCCGCTCGCTGGGCTGCGCGTTCTCGATTTATCCACCATGCTTGCCGGCCCTTATGGCGCGACCTTGCTCGGCGATCTGGGAGCGGATGTCATCAAGATTGAATCGCACTACGGCGACGAGAGTCGTCACCTGGGCCCGAAACGCGGCGACCAGCGTGGCCCCTATCTGAGCCTCAATCGCAGTAAGCGCGACATGGTGCTCGACCTGCAACAGCCTGAGGCGCAAGAAGTGTTCGCCAAGATCGCGGCGACGGCGGATATCGTGGTCACCAATGTGCGCGAACCGGCGATGAGCAAGCTGGGCATCAACTACGAGCAGATCAAGAAACACAAGCCGGACATCATCTGGATCTGGGTCACCTCCTTCGGTGCAGACGGCCCGTATGCCGGGCGACCGGGCATCGACTTTCTCGCGCAAGGCTATACCGGCGTGCTGAACCTCAATGGCGAACCCAAGGGCGCGCCGGTGCGTACTGGCTTCCCCGCGGTGGATGTGATGACCTCGCTGTTGGTGGCGAATGCCGCGCTGTCTGCGCTGCGGGTGCGCGATGCGACGGGGGAGGGGCAGCGCATTGATGTGTCGCTGCTCGATACACTGATGCACGCGCAAGCGAGCTCCATTGGCGGTTATCTGGCGACCGGCGAAGTGCCGGTGCGTACCGGTAATCGCAGCCTGTATTTCGCACCGTCAGGGGTTTATCCGACCAAGGATGACAAATACGTCGTCATCACCACGCCGGGTGAAAAATTCTTTGGCAATATCTGCCGCGCGCTGGGAACCGATTGGGATAGCGATCCGCGTTTCTGCAATATCGACCTGCGTTTGCAAAATGAAGATGAGCTGGATCGTGTGATGAGCGAAGGCACACGCCAATTCACGCGTGCCGAACTGGTGGAAAAACTGATTGCCGCCGACGTGCTCACCGCGCCAATCAACGAAGTCGAGGATGTGGTGCAAGACCCGCAAATCCTGCATAACAAAATGATCGTCGCCACACAGCATCCGACCCTGGGCGAGCTGAAAGTGACCGGCGTGCCGGTGCATTTTCACGGCACGCCCTGCAGCGTGAAGAAACACCCGCCGCTTCAGGGCGAGCACACGCGCGAGCTGCTGCTTGAATTGGGTTACCGCACGGATGAGATCGACACGCTGATTGCCAAGGGATTGGCCGCCGACTATGCCGAGCTGGTGCGTCTGCGCGAAGCACGGCGGGCGAAAAAACAGCAGGGCTGACGGAGAAAACACATGACGCAGGAAAAGTCGCAACCGGGGGTTTATGCATGGTATGTGCTGGCATTGCTGTCGCTCACCTATGTGCTGAATTTCATCGACCGGCAGATCCTCGCCATGTTGATGGAACCGATCAAAAAGGAGTTCGGGGTCTCTGACACGGCGATGGGTTTTCTTTCCGGTTTCGCCTTTGTGTTTTTCTATAGCGTGGTCGGTATCCCGATTGCGCGCTGGGCAGATCGGGGTTCGCGCAAGCTCATCATTACGCTCGCGCTGACCATCTGGAGTGGTATGACCGCTGCCTGCGGGTTGGCGCGTAATTTTGCCGAACTGGCGATCATCCGTGTGTTAGTGGGTGTAGGTGAGGCTGGTGGCAGCCCGCCATCCCATTCGCTGATTTCTGACTACTTCCCGCCGCACCGGCGCGCCACCGCGCTGTCCATCTATGCCTGTGGCGTGTATTTCGGCGCGGCACTGGCATTTTTAGCGGGCGGTTATCTGGTGCAAAACTATAGTTGGCGCGTGGCTTTCTATGTGGTCGGGCTCCCCGGGCTCGTACTCGCTGCACTGGTGGCATTTACCGTCAAGGAAGTCCCGCGCGGTCATTCGGAGCCGAATCACCTTGCCCCGCCAACAACCAGCCAGTTGCCCCTGCGCGAAGTGCTGAGCTTTTTGTTGAGTCGGCGTGCCTTTGTTTTTGTGGTGCTGGCTTCTTCGGTGCAATCGCTCGCGGGTTATGCAGTGCTCACCTGGGGGCCCGCCTTCCTCGGTCGCGTGCATCAGATGCCCTTCGTGGATATTGGTCTGCATCTGGGTTGGACGATCGGCATTGCCGGTGCGCTCGGTGCTTGGCTGGGTGGTGTCCTGGCCGACCGCATGGGTGCGAAAGATGCGCGCTGGTATATGCGTTTGCCGGCATTGCAATCCATTCTGGGCGTACCCTTTGTCATCGGCTTTGCTCTGTTGGATGACAAGCAAATGGCACTCATCAGCTTCATTCCCTTTTATTTTCTCGGCGCGATGTATGTCGGCCCGATGTTCTCCGTCATCCAGAGCGTGACTCCACCGCATATGCGTGCGACCGCAGCATCCGTACTGCTGTTCATCGTCAGCATGATCGGTTCAGGGTTGGGGCCGCTGTCTATCGGTCTGCTTAATGACCATGTCTTCGGGCCGATCTATGGCGCGCAAGGCATCCGCTATTCGCTGCTGGTGATGGGCGTGATGGGTGGCTTTGCCAGCCTGCTGTTCTGGCAGGCGTCGCGTGATCTAAAAAGCGAAATGCACGGAGTTGCGCAAGGAGTGTCGTGACTGCTACAGAACTTCGTAGGCAACGAGATCCTCATCAGCCTCATGGTCGGCCAGGAGGCCAAAAGAAAAAGAACCGCGTCCCTGCAAGGAAACCTCCTGGCCTTTGAGGAGCAACTTCCCCCCCGCATCTGTGCTGACATGGGTGCCATTGGTACTCTTGTCGATCAGCACAAAAATCTTGTCTCGCCATTCGATCTGACAATGGTTGCGTGACGCATGTGGATTCCTGATGACCAGCGTACATTCC
This sequence comes from uncultured Sterolibacterium sp., assembly GCA_964437515.1. Classification (GTDB taxonomy): domain Bacteria; phylum Pseudomonadota; class Gammaproteobacteria; order Burkholderiales; family Rhodocyclaceae; genus Sterolibacterium. The sequence continues at coordinate 3,395 of CAYTHB010000104.1, read as the reverse complement.
GAATCGCGCCCTAATGTAAAAGGGGGCATGCCCGGATTCAATACATATTCGCGGTTCGAATGTACGAGTCGCAAACGTGGTATGTCCTTTTCCTGGCTCATGGATTGATATACGCCGGTCGTCGTGTAGGTTGTTGCCATCACCGACGGCGAGAAACGATCCCCTGTACCGCCGCCCACGAGTTCCTGCCAGATGATGGCGCACGCAAAAATGGGATGGCCATGCAGTTTGACGTGGATCATCTCTAGCGGCACGACACTTTTCTGGGCGACTTCAGAAAGGAGGGTTGAGGTCGGTATCGTCGTCAGCACCTTACCTGGCCGGGTCACTTTACTGAGCCGTGAAGCCACTTTTACAGCATCACCCGTGGAGTCATTGCCTCCTTCACCCATCGGACCATGATGAAACGCAATACCCACTGACAGACGAACACCGGACACATGCGGAATTTTTTCCACACGTAACTGCATTTCACACGCGGCTCGCATGGCTTCTTCTGGCGTGTTGAACGTCGCCATCAAACGATCGCCCATGTGTTTGACTACATGCCCATTGAAACTGCTGATGGCACGATCCATCCGACTGAAACAGCGTTCAAAAGCATGCGTCACCTCGGTCACACTCACCCGTTCGATCAGTTGCTGACGACCGGCTATTTCGGCATACAGCACACTAATCAAAGGCAGGGAGGCATTCGTTGTGTTCATGATTTATCGTGAAAGATCGAGACGGGTATCATCGAGAATTTCTGTGCAGGGTAATGATATCCCCTGCCGTGATCGAAGCATCATCTCCACAAGCTGATGTGGGTTCATCATCACCAAATTCATCGGGGTCGAATGCTCGATCGCCTTCGGGTTCTGGACGACCACTGGGTTTCAAGCCCGCAAAATCGTAATGACGCACATCAGCCAGATGCGAAGGCACGACATTTTGCAAACTACGAAACATGGACTCGATGCGCCCCGGGAAACGTTTTTGCCATTCTGCCAGCATCTGTTTGACCTGTTTGCGTTGCAACTGCTCCTGGCTCCCGCACAAATCACACGGAATGATGGGGAACTGTCGCACCTCGGCCCAAGCGGCAAGATCTTTCTCGCTGCAATACGCCATCGGACGAATGACGATATTTTTGCCATCATCCGAAACGAGCTTTGGGGGCATACCCTTGAGCTTGCCTCCAAAAAACATGTTGAGAAACAAGGTTTCCAGCATGTCTTCGCGGTGATGTCCCAATGCAATCTTGCTTGCCCCCAGTTCTCCAGCCACCCGATAGAGTATTCCTCGCCGCAAGCGGGAACACAGCGAGCAGGTCGTCTTGCCTTCAGGAACGACCCGTTTGACGATGGAATAGGTATCCTGATTTTCGATATGAAAAGGAATACCCAAACCCTGTAAATAATCAGGCAGCACTTCAGCGGGGAACCCCGGTTGTTTCTGATCGAGATTCACCGCAATGAGATCAAAGTGTATCGGCGCATGTTCGCGCAGATACAGCAGAACATCCAGCATACCGAAGGAATCCTTGCCGCCCGAAAGACAAACCATCACGCGGTCGCCTGCTTCGATCATGTTGTAATCGACAATGGCCTGACCGACATTGCGGCGTAGGCGTTTGGCCAGTTTATTGGCTTCGATACGCTGTTTTTCAAGCTGGCGAGCTGTCAACGCTTGCGCCGAGGATGTTGTCTCTGAGTTCATGGTGTCACAAATAAATACTACGACCGCCATCCACGGGAATGACCTGCCCGGTAATGTAAGGTGCATCAAACAACAAAAAACGTACCGTGCGTGCAATATCCGCCGGTGATCCCTGACGTTGCAACAAGGTACGATTCAGTATGGTGGCTCTCGCGGCCTCATCGAAATCGCTGGCAGCTTGACCCATCGGCCATTCGATGGGCCCCGGTGCAACGGCATTCACGCGCACTTCAGGTGCCAATTCAAGTGCCAGTGCCCGCGTCAGTCCCAACAATCCAGCCTTCGCCGCACAGTACAAGGGATAATTCTTAAGTGGGCGTTCGGCATGAATATCCGTGATATTGACAATGGCACCTCGCGTCATCCGAAGCGGGGATGCTGCCGCCTGCGAAAGAAAGAGTGGCCCTTTCAGGTTGCTGCCAATCAGATCATGCCAGGCTTTTTCGTCTATCGTTCCCAAAGGAGTTGCATAAAAAGCCGAAGCATTATTGACCAAGGCATCCAGGCGACCAAAATGCGACAAGGTGATTTCAATCAGGTCAGACAACTGATCTGGCATACACAGATCGGCCGCGACGCAAAAGGCACTCCCCGGACGAATACAATTCAGCTCATCGGCCAGTGCCTGCGCTTCTTTTTTGGCTGTCCGGTAATGCAGAATCAGCCGCGCACCGGCCTCATGCAAGCTCCGCGCAATGTCAGCACCCACACGACGTGCAGCACCTGTAACAAGAATGGCAGGGGCAGAAACATTCATGACCATCAGTATACCGTCTGGAGATCAAAACCTGCCAAATCAGGCCAGCAGATGTTCCAGTACACGTGCGGCAGCCACCATGCCAAAACTGGCGGTCACCATCACAGACGAGCCATAACCCGCACAGTTAAGCCCTTGCAAGGGGGATGTGGAGGCAGCATCGACAGCGCAGGTCTCCGGATTTTGAGGGCGCACGATCGCTTCGGTTGAAAAAACACATTCAATACCGAAATGTTGTTTGGCTCCTCGTGGAAAAGCGTATTCCTTGCGTAGCTGTGCGCGCAGACGCGCCGCCAGCGGATCGTGCTCGGTACGCGCCAGATCGGCGACCTGAATCCGGACAGGATCACGTCGCCCCCCCGCCGCTGCTGTCGTGATGACAGGCATCTGATGCGCTCGGCAATGCGCCAGCAATGCCGCCTTGGCGCGCACGTCATCGATGGCATCCACGATGAAATCACACGCGGGCAACACGCCGCCCACATTCTCAGGCGTAATGAAATCATCGATCTCGACCACATCACATGCCGGATTGATGGCGTGAATACGCGTTGCCATGGCACTCACCTTGGCACAACCATACGCGCCATCCAGTGCGTGTATCTGCCGGTTGGTATTGGATTCGGCGACATGATCGAGATCGATCAGTGTGAGTTTCCCGATCCCGCAACGTGCCAAGGCTTCCGCAACCCAGGAGCCCACTCCGCCGATGCCGATGACGCACACATGCGAAGCCGATAGTCGCGACAGCGCATTCACCCCATACAGGCGACCGACTCCACCGAAACGGCGTTCAAAATCCATGTGAGATTGTTGGGTATCCATTGCCCATGGCCCTAGGGTTCCGGGGCTCCATGACGGACTCAGGCCACATGAGCCATGAAATGGAGCGGGTGAAGGGAATCGAACCCTCGTATGCAGCTTGGGAAGCTGCCGT
>CAYTHB010000103.1:0-7012 GCA_964437515.1 uncultured Sterolibacterium sp. | reverse complement strand
GGCAGCGGACATTTTAGCTTTGCAGAGAAGAGGACATTTCAGCTTTGGATTGACATGAATCCGATCGCGTACTTTGCAGTTTTTTTGAGATGGGGTATGCGTATCCTTATGCGTCAGAAAATGCCAAGGCACGTCGGCAAGGTAGCCTGCTGGGTGAACAAAGACCCAGGTGACCTGCTCCAGCCTAAGTTTTTTTTCACATCTTGTGCAGCTACATAGAGAGGTATCTTTCGTTGGAACATCCTTCCACGGGCGCAGATAGAGCGCACCACACTTGGAATTTGGGCAACGCATCCAGGATGGAAACCGTGTTGCGGGAACACAGGCGCCATCGATTTGGCCATTGGCCAACTCCTTGGCAACAGGCGGTTCACGTAGCACCTGGGAAATTTCTAGGGCAGCACGCACGCGTTCAACATAGGGAATCAGCTTGCCGGCAGCATTGCCGTGGCGGTCAGTCCACTGGCGGGTGTCTTGAACAACCACCAGATCGCTCGCCCCACGAACAATCGCGCCAACGCCGTTTTGACCTAGCACATGCGAAAAACGCACCGGAATCAGCTCATCAGACATATTTACAGCACCTTGAGTAGGGCATTGTTCTCAACATTGCGTAAGGATTGCAGTGTCGGCCACAAACCGCGAATCCGGTCATCGTAGTTGTAGAGCAGGCGGTCACGCCCGACGTCTCGGTCTGATATCTGATATTCCAGATTTCTGTGTTGGTTTTGACAACGCTCGACTTCGCTTTTCCATTCCGCAACGAGAGCGTCGATATGTCTATCCACTCCGCTTGGGTCTTCGGAAATGGCTTGCCTGCACCGTTGTTTCAGCCGTTCTATGGCCTTGACAGTAAAGGGGACACTGGGATCAAAGCAACCTGCCTTCTCATTACCCAGCAAGCCTTGGTTGGCGTGGCGAATAACGATGACCAAGGCGGCATGCAAGGCACGCAAGCGAGCCTGATAGGTATAAGGTGTCACACTAGTGGGTTCCACATAACGATAAAAAGCATCATGATAGGGGCGAAAACTTTCGTAGTGCGACAGGCTACGCGCTTGATCCCGATAGTAGTTGGTGAATACCACGCCGGGAACCTCACTGCGTCCCACACGGCTACTGGCCTGGATGTACTCCGCCGTGGTTAATGGCTGGCCATTGATAATCATCAATCCCAGCCGTGCCACATCCAGCCCGACTGAAATCATATTGGTAGCCAGCACCGCATCCAGGCAGCCGTCTTCATTACAAACTTTATTCAGCCTGGCAAAAACATCGGCATTCTCTTTAGCCGTTTGCCGACTGGTGAGTTGGGCGATGCGGAGGATGCCCCGCGTATTGTTATCATCCTGTTGCTGCGACTCGGTTTCGCCGCCAGCGGTATCAGTAGCGTCACCCGCGGCTGATTCATTCTTTATAGACGAGGATTGCACCAGCAGCCGCATGAAGTCCCGTACTGTGCTGTCAAACGCCGTACGGCTATTGCCAACACCTTTCAGGCTGCCGTGATACACCATTTGTGTCCACCAGGCATCCAGCAATTCCTGCCTGTCCTGTTCATTTCCGAACAAAGCGTGAGGAGCCAGCAGAAGAGCTGCCGCAAGCGGCGCCATACATTCTTGCCGGTTCAACATGGGAGCCAGATAGCCAACATAAATGCGACCAGGGCGCTGGTCCAGCGGCACGGTTCTGGCAAAAAAGGAGTCATCGCTACTGAGTCCTGGTGGCGGGAACACAGCGACTTCGCGGCCATAGAGTCGCTTGACCTGTTCTTGCGCCATGCGGATGGTGGCTGTCGATGCGATGTATTTTGGATAGACGCCGCGCGACTTCACAACGGTATCTAATGCTGCTTCATACAGGCCAGCAACCGAGCCAAGCGCACCCGCAATCAAGTGCAATTCATCCTGGATAATGAGTTCCGGCGGCAAATGCTGCGAGCCACCAAAAAAAGCATTGGTACGCGCTTCCCAGGCCAACCGGGCGAACTTGTCCACGGTGGCAACCAGCATGGTTGGTGGTTCCTTGTATAGCGCTTCATCGACGACATTGCACGGTAGCGCTGTCTTGGGTGAAGTACCGAAGGCGCAGTCCGCGTTTCTGCACAGAAACTGAAAACGCTGCTCGTCACTCACGTAGTTGCGCTCAGGCTTGAATGTCTCGCCGCACCAAGGGCAGTGTTCGAGTACCAGCGCGGGTGTGTCGCCTGTGGCGCGTGCCTTGTTCACCAGTTCGGCGGCCTTGCTGAACGTGTTCGGACTGGTGGCCTCGCCCACCCACATCCCGATGCTGATCGATTCCTCGCCAAGGTCATTGCGCTCTCGGCGAATCAAATCCAATGCGCAGATCAAGCGTGTGGCGCGGATAAATTGATCACGCGCCAGCAGGCGCAAGGTGTAGCGCATCAGAACCGTTGTTCCACCTCCTGAATCCGGGTGACGCAGGCGCCTCAAGACTATCTGAAAAGCAATCAAGCCAAGATACGCCTCTGTCTTGCCGCCGCCAGTCGGAAACCAGATGAGATCCAGCGTGTCGCGGAAGTCGCTTTCCTGATTTGCAGCAGACTCCAACGTGGTCAGCAGAAAAGCCAATTGGAAAGGACGCCAGCGGTAGTCATCGTCCGCACGGGGCCGGCCTTGCAAGCGATCGTGCTGACGCATCTGATCCAGCATGGCGCGATTGGCCAAGGCGAAAGACAGTCGAATCTGCGCGTCCTTGTTCAGCAAATCAAGCCCCATGCGCATACGCGATAGCGCCTCATGCATGCGCTTCACAATGCGCTTTGCCGCTGCATGATCATCCTCTGATCGTTCGAGGATGCTGTGCTCTTGATCGTTAACCCAAGTAGCGTAGCCATCAACAAAGGCTGCAAGTTCGGGTTGAAAATCTGTGTGCTGCTCGTGAATGCGGGATAACCGCGCGAGCGATAGCACCGGATCAACACGTGTTCCCGTATCGGCCGTCATTTGCGGCACTTCCACTGTGGGCATCGTATCCGAGTAAATCTCTGTTACTTTGCTGCCTTCAACTTTCCACTCAGCCGCGCAACCATGACCGATGGCATAGACATGTCGGTCGGCGTATTGCAGCTCGATTTCCTGCTCTTCCTCATCAAGCAGGCTTCGATCTACGCGAGGGTAGGCGCCAATTTTTCCAGCGTCGATCACGCATCGCAGAGTCGCTTCGAACAAGGTATTTTCTGCGCGCTCGAAAACAAAGTCTCCTGCTTTTTGTTCGTCGTTTGCAATCTTATTTGCATTGCACAAGGAGATCGTAACGATCCAGCCATCGGCAAAACGCCGCCACTCGACATCCATGCGTGCTTTGCCGTCCAGTTTCTCGAAGCTCTGGCGTAACTCCTTTGAGGGGCACACCACGTTTTCGAATTCTTCGCCGTTCTGATCTCCAGGCGGCAGTTGCTTTCTCGTCCAGTCATTCTTGAACCGTCCACGCTCATCCCTCTCAGTCCTTTCGTATCGGACGGCGTTGCATAGAACCTGAAAACGGACATCTTCGCCTTTGATGAAGAACGAGAAACCCAGCGACGAGGGCGGAATATAGCGCCGCACAACCGCAGGCTCCTCTTGTGCTTCACCAGTAAGGCTGGGGATTTCATCGACATCCTCACCTTCTTCACTGGCTGGATCAATGCCTTCTCCCGCCGGAGAAATGGGATACAACGCTCCGCAAGGAAAGCGTTCCGTAGGCAGCACACCAATGATGTCCGGCCTGTTTACGCCCACTGGATCGGGCGGCCCGATCAATTGCTTGCGAACCCAGCTAATCAGGCGATTTCTTGGTTCAACAAAAATATTTTTTTCAGATGTTTTTTGATTTGTCATTGCTGCCAGACTCAACCGATCAGTATCTTGGAACTGGTTGCCAGCGCGGCAGATTAGACACTTGCCGCCCAGTTAGCCCTGCCAGTTCAGTCAGAGACTTGAAGCTCTGATCGCGGATGAAACGCAGCAGAGTCTGGTTATCCTCGGACAGCACTGCAGCCATCGTGGCCATCAACGGAAACCAGACCGTCGGTACATATTTTTGAGTAATTGCCTCCTTCGATTCACCTGAGTGATGAATACCGACAACGCAGCGCTTCATATTGGGCATCCTGACTGGCATGACATAAGAATGCCAATATTATCAACATGGCACAATTTCAGCAAAAGAAGTCTTCAGGGAAGGAGACTCCTCGCTGTAATAGCCTCTCGTAGATATCGATCATCACTCTTGAGTTCGATGAGCAGCAGCGATCAGTCCGGCAGGTAGCAGTAGTCCTCGATGCTGCATGAGGTTACTGCCGTGAACTTTGAATATATGATGGTTTCTCCTCGCACCCAGCTAAATCCGTCATCCTTGACGGGACGCTATCCCGCCAGGTATTTCATCAGATCATGCCATGCAGCGAATGCGCGACGTGGCTTTTACGAACGCCGGATCGAATGCCATGTGGGGCAGCAGGAACGGGATTTTGATATCCTCCGGTGACGGCGGCTCCCCAGGAGGCTCGCCATTTCCACCGCCACCTGTATCCTTGTCACCCTGCCGCGTGCCGAGCATCTTCATCTCGTCCGCAACAATTTCGGTAGTAAAGCGCTCCTGACCGTTCTTATCCTGCCATTTGCGGGTTTTCAGAGAGCCTTCGATGTAAACCGACCTGCCCTTCTTCAGGTACTGGCCGGCGATTTCCGCCAGCTTTCCGAAGAAAACAACGCGGTGCCACTCGGTGGCTTCCTTCTTGTCCCCGGTCGCTTTGTCCTTCCAGGATTCGGTCGTGGCGAGGGTGATGTTGGTCACCGTTTCACCACTGGATAGATGCCGCACTTCAGGATCTTTGCCGAGATTCCCGACGAGGATCACCTTGTTGACTGATGCCATTTCACACTCCTTGCTTTTTGCGCTTCACGCCGATTGGCCACCGTAGTTTAAAAGAGAAGATGCCAATCTATTTGAATGCAAGTTGAAAAGACAAAGGTACTTCTCGCTGTCGCCTGCCTTCTACTGGTGGCAGTTTCTCGACGATGGGGTGGTCAGCCGCGGCAGCGAGATCGCACGGCGCGAAGGCCTGCACCACTCAACCGTCAACGAGTTGCTGCGCCTGACGCTGCTCGAGCCTGCCATCGCTCAGAGCATTCTGGCCGGGCAGCAGCCCCGGTGCATGAGTCTGCTATGGTTCCAGCGCAATCCCCTGCCGATGGATTGGGTAGCGCAGCGGGAGGTGGTGGCGGGGTTTGATGCCTGACCGGGGTACGAGCCCTCAATTACCCGTGCCATATTACTGCGGCATTCATCACACTTGCCCACCAGCAGCAAGTCGCCGCCCTTGATGGCGCCGCTGAAATTGGTAATTGTTGTTTCGTGACGGCACTGGCCGCACCAGACGTTGGACAGCAGTCGTTGGCGAGTCGGCTTGGTTAAAGTGGGCAGCGATTCGATGGTCATGATTTAGCGGATCCAGCGACGGGCATCTTTCAAGAGCAGCAGCAATTGCTGTTCGCGTAGCGACGAAGCGATAAAGCCAAATCGGGTGTAGAACCGCGCCGCTTCTTCATCGATGGGGTGGGTCAGCATCGCTCGGATGCCGGCCTGCTCGGCAATCAGCAGCGTGCGGCGGATGGCATTCTGCAGCAGACCAAAGCCAATGCCTCGCCCTTGATCCACCGTCGAAACAGCGAGCCGCGCCAGAATCACCACGGGCAACGGGTACTGCCCAATGCCTTTGCGGATGCGCTCCGGAGCGTCCAAAGTGTCAATCTGTCCCACGGTCAGGCTGAAGTAGCCCGCCGCGCGGCCATCTTCCTCGGCAACGACGAAGGTTTTTGCCGAACCACTGCCTTGTGCTTGGCGGGCGTGGCGCAAGAGCCAATCGTTTAACGCAGGCTTGCCGCAATCGAAGCCTTCCAGCTGATGACGTGCATCAAGTGGCTCTGGTTTGCGCAACGTCACTTTTCATCCCAAGGGGCTTTGCGCGAGAACAGTTCACGCAAACCTTCGTTGGTCTGTTCGGGGTATTCCAGCAGATCCATCAAGGCCTGGTATTGGCTGCCAGAAACCATGAACAATCGCTGATCGAGCAGGGTCTGCTCCGCTGCCAAGCAGGCACTATCGAGAATGAAATCGGTCAAAGATTTGTGTGCCACCTCAGCAGCACGGCGCAGCACAACTTCCTGTTCGTGCGTCGCGCGTAGCCCCAGGCGGGTAGATCGTGCGGCAGGAGAAGATGTAATTGCAGTCATGGTGGCACCTCATTTGTTGGTTCATTTGCCGAAATGTTAGTACAAACGACGCACGTCGTCTAGTTGCTACGCCTGACTTGCCGTCGTGGTTGATGATGAATCTATGTGTATAAGCTGTTGATTTTCCTGTGTCGCAATCTGCACCTGCCCGTAGCCCCCGTAGAGCAAAGAGACAGGTTTGGAGCTGAAAACGCTGAGAACAGGGCGTTTCGACAGGTGCTCACTCGTTACAACGGATTTTCTAGGTTGAAAGAAAAAGCCCCGCTGAAAAACGGGGCTTTTTGGGGGGGAGGTCACTGGTACTCTGGTTGCGGTTTTAGACTTGTACCGTATCAGCGACATCCTTGAAATCTTCGATTTGGTCGAAGTTCATGTAGCGATAGATGTCGGCGGCATTTTTGTTGATGATGCCGATGTTGGCGAGATATTCCTCACGTGTCGGAATCTTGCCGAGCATGGCGCAGACGGCGGCGAGTTCGGCCGAGCCCAGATAGACGCGGGTGTCGATGCCCAAGCGGTTGGGGAAATTGCGCGTTGAGGTGGACATTGCCGTGCTGCCCTTGCGGATTTGCGCCTGATTGCCCATACACAGCGAGCAGCCGGGCATTTCCATGCGTGCGCCGGTGCGGCCGAGCACGCCGTAATGGCCTTCTTCGGTGAGTTGGTGGGCATCCATTTTGGTCGGCGGGGCGATCCACAGACGGGTGGGCAGGTCGGTCTTGCCTTCGAGCAGTTTGCTGGCGGCACGGAAGTGGCCGATGTTGGTCATGCAG
>CAYTHB010000102.1:0-7207 GCA_964437515.1 uncultured Sterolibacterium sp. | reverse complement strand
GTGCCGAAATGCAAGGCACGATGCACCACGATGCGCGCCTGATCGACGGTTTTCAGCTGTTCGCTCAAGGCTGCCAATTCAACATTGCTGGCTTCGATATCAGTCGCAAGCTGTAGACGCGTGTTCTCAATCTTGGCACCCAATCCATCCTTGTCTTTCTGGGGGTTTTGCTGCAAATGACGCTGTAATTGAAGCACGCGATCGAGTTCATTCGTCTTCTTCTGCAAAGCCTGTTTTTTCTTGGTGAGTTCTTCATCGAGATAAGGATCAAGCCCCACATACACCCGCGTCTTGATCCCTGTATCCGAACCCAGCGCATTACACTCCACCAGATCCGTCGCCTGTATCACCCCGCCCATCAGATAGCCGCCCCGTGGCCCGCCCTCACCCAAAAAAACTGTTTTCCCAGCTCTGAGTTCGCAATGATTGGCCTGACGTTTGATCACGATGGAATCCCGTGCATCCAGATGCGCACTTTCTGCAAAGAGCGCTTGCACGGTTCCACCACAAATGATCCGTGCCGTCGTCACAGACAGCGCGTCGACACCGGGACGCCCTTCGCTACGCCCAATCACACCACCTTGCACCATGACATTGCCATCCGCGATGATTTCTGCCGCCTCAACCGCCCCCTTGACGATGACATCGCCCGTCACCTTGATGCACATCCCGCTACGAATATCACCGGCCACATTCAACGTGCCTTCAAACCGGATATTGCCGGTTTCCATGTCCACGTTTTCCACATCCAGCACGGGATTGACAGAGACGCCACATGCCAGCACCGAGGTCATTCCTCCCGCCGTTGCCACGAGCAGATTCTCATCTTCGGGATGAACAGCAGCTCCTAGAAGGTTTTCGACAAAACGCACCTCGGCAGGGCCCCGCGCCAAAACGACTTCTCCACGAACATTGATCCCGTTTTTACCCGGCACGGGGGGGTGACGACGCATCAACAAATCACCCGGATGCACTAGTTTCAAAAGACTGATGTCTCTAAGCTGAACGACGGCATTCTCGTCTTCCTCTACATCCTCTTCTTTTTCCTTGTCGAAAAGCGTCTCAAAAATTGCAGGTGTTCCATCACCCGGTGCATCTCCCTGAGCAATCATCACGTTTTTACATGAATGACTGGCCAGCGCATCTTCCAACGCCTGGGTTTGTATGCCATGAATGATGTTCTGCTTTTGCATCGCCTCCCTGACATCCTCCACCCTCGACTTTCCGCCTTGCGGGGGGGTCATGGCGAGCCAAGCGGACATCAGATCCCGCTCGACCACCAGATCAAACGTGCCGTCGATGCATTGACCAATGACCTCCTCCACCGTTTGTGCCGCTCCGGAACAGAAACGGATAAAGGTATCCAGCGCCTTACTATAAATAACGCAACCACCATAGCCTTCAGCGGCTAGCTGTTCGTTGACCGCCAATACGGTCGGAGGAAAAACAGCCTCGGAAGGCGTATAGAAAGCACGCAACTCCCCCGTCTCCTCGTTCACGGTGAAACTCAATCCCGCTGGATGTTCACTCTCACTCATCAATCCGTTCCATTCTCATTTATACGCATACGCCATCTGCGCATGATACATGCACTTCATGCGTTCGACATTCAATGTGGCTTGAATCAAACGGGCTGTTCAAGCCCTGCCATAAACTGCTGCGCGGCATCATGGCCTTGGTGTGCCGCATTCCGCAACCATTTCACAGCCAAACGAGGGTTATTCACCACGCCCCGCCCTTCCTGATACGCCTTGCCCAACTCGTATTGTGCTTCCGCATCCCCCAGTAGTGCTGCCTTGCGTAGCCAACGACACCCTTCTCGCGCACGTTGCAGCGTATTTTCGCAGCCTTGCGCGTATAGCAAACAATATCCCAGACTGTACATGGCATACGCATCTTCATGCTGCGCAACCGCCATCTCGTACCATCGAAAAGCCTCTCGAACATCGCTCGTCTTGCCTTCTGCACCATAGCCAAAATAATACAAATCAGCCAAGGCAATTTTAGCCTCAAATAATCGTGCGGCCTTGTGGTACCAAGTCATGGCCTGTAGGGTATCGACCGGTACGCCTTTACCCTGCCGATAGCACTCGGCCATCCGCAGCGCCGCGCGACGATGCCCTAGTTCGCCTGCCTTTCGATAATAAATGGCGGCTTCTTTTTCCAGTGCAACGGCATCCGACGATGCTTCAGCCTGCTCAAACAAAGACTCTGCCCGAAAAAAACAATAACGCTCCAACTCACCCAGAGCGGCTTCCCAACCGGCCTCCACTGCGATTCTCAACCATCGCTCACCCTGCGCCACATCCATCGCCATACCGATGCCGTGAAGTGCGCAACGCCCCAACTCGGCCCATCCATGAGGATGCCCCTCTTCTGCCGCCTTGCGATAGTGCTCTACGGCCAACACAGCGTCTGCTGCAACCCCCTCGCCGTGTTCGTAACACTCACCCAGCCAGATACGTGCGGCAACATCCCCGCCCTCGGCCGCTCGTCGATACCATGCAACCGCCTGCACCTTGTTCTCACTGACGCCATCACCATTGCGATAGCAATGCCCCAGTTTGCGCTGTGCCTGAAGATGCTCCTGCCTAGCCGCCAAACGATACCAGCGTATGGCTTCCGGCATATCGATCGTAAGACCTTCCCGCCCGAAAGCGCACCATTCTCCCAGTTCAAACTGGGCTTCACGATTACCTGACTCAGCGGCACGCCGGTACCAGCCCAAGCCGATCTGGGTATCACGCTCCACGCCCTTGCCAAAAACGTAACACTGCCCCAACAAAAACATCGCACCCGTGACCTGCTTTCGTGCCGCAGCATGCAACCAGACCGTCGCTTCCTGAGCCTTCTGAACATCCTGACCAGCCCTTCCAGTCCCTTCAGCCGCGTATAAGCACAAACCCAGGCAATACATGGCAGCCGAACTCCCTCCCTCAGCTGCCACGCGCCACAAGCGTAATGATTCAGCACGATTTTCCGGTACGCCACGTCCTGAAAAATAGCAACGCGCCAGCAACTCATGCGCACGAACATGCCCATGCGACACGGCCAAACGCAGATATCGAACCGCTTCTTCAAAATCTCGTTCGCAAAAATCCGGCAGGCCAAAATAATAAATACGCCCCAGCCAATACTGCGCCAGACGTGCACCGATGCCACCCTTGCTGGCGGCCTTATGCAATAAAGTCAGCGCACGCGCTTCATCCGTTGGCACCCCCTGTCCCCGCAACAAGCTCAAGCCATACCAGATCAAGCCCTGTAAGTCCTCAGCCGCCGCTGCTGATCCAAACAAACGTGCAGCCTCGTTGATATCCTTGGGTAAGCCAAAACCGTGAAACAGCAGCCAACCCAGTACTGATTCCCCTGCCGCACAGCCGCGTTCTGCACTCTGTGTTGCCCAGCGCACGGCATGTAAATAATTTTTTACCTCGCCTCCGCCCCCCACGGCATGACGCCAGGCCCATTCCGCCTGTGCCTGAGGATTACCTGCCGTGGCCATACGCGCAAGCTCAATCAATGTCACGCCACGCCAGAACTCATCCATCGAGCCCAACAGCTCGATTCCCTGCGTTGCCCCCCGTTCGATCAGACTTGAATCCAGCACTTCACGAAAAATATCCAGCAGCACCGGCGCATGCAGCGGCTGCAATCCATCCGTCAGCGAAACAAGGTGATCCGACATGGTCAAACGTCAATTCCAAAGCATCATGCAAACAAACTCAAGGAGATTTCATGCAAATAAAAAGCGACTTTCATCGCTTCCAGTACACACACAAGATTACCGGAAAATGCTCTTGCACGGGCACACGGTCATCCGCCAAAATACAGTGAAAAGATGCAACAACCCGCTAAAACCGCCCTCTCCATCCGTCTTGTTTTACCCCCATCACTCTATCCACAAAATCTGTGGATAACTTTGTGGGTGGCGTGGGACAAAATGCGCTAACTAGCCTCCCCATAAGCCTTTTTCTTACCTTGCCTAAAAACTAGGCTACGACGTTTTATCAATATTTTCAATAACTTAGCTGCAAACCCTTCACGCAACACAGTTTTTTGATGCAAGCCCCTGTATACATCGCACACACAGTGCATATTTTTCGTAACACCCAACAAAAAACACCCCATGTCAACACTTTTTTACACATTGTTTGCAGCCCATGTCACCTGACGCATCTCGCCTCCTTCTCACCGTTACGGCGCTGAACCGTCAAGTCAGGGAAACCCTCCAGCGCAGCTTTCCTCTCCTCAATGTCGCGGGAGAAATATCTAATCTGACACGCGCAGCATCAGGGCATATTTACTTCTCCCTCAAGGATGAAAACGCCCAGGTCCGTTGCGTGATGTTTCGCAACCGTGCCCAGCTCATCCCCTGGCGCTTGGAAAACGGTCAACAAGTCGAAGCGCAGGCCGTCGTGACCTTATTTGAAGCACGCGGCGATTTTCAGCTTAATATTGAAGGCTTGCGACGTGCCGGACTGGGACGGCTCTACGAAGCCTTTACCCGTTTGCGAGAACGCCTTGAAGCCGAAGGCTTATTTGCCGAGCAGCGCAAACAGGATTTACCCCGATTTCCACGCGGTATCGGCATCGTGAGCTCCCCGCAAGCGGCCGCATTGCAAGATATTCTCATTGCCCTGCATCGCCGCGCACCCCATGTCCCGCTAATCCTGTACCCGACGCCGGTACAGGGTGAGGGTGCTGCTGAAAAGATTTCATCGGCGATTGAAACTGCCGGACAACGTGCCACTGAAGATGGTATCGACACCCTCATCGTCGCCCGGGGCGGCGGCAGCATCGAAGACCTGTGGGCTTTCAACGAAGAAAGTGTCGCCCGCGCCATTGCCGCCTGTCCATTACCGATCATCAGTGGCATTGGCCATGAAACCGATGTCACCATCGCCGATTTTGCAGCAGACCGACGTGCCGCAACCCCCACGGCTGCGGCCGAACTTGCCAGTGCGGGCTGGTTCGAAGCCGCCGATGAGCTTCGCAACATGGCCATACACCTTCAGCACCTGTTGAAACATCAGATTGAGGCTAGGATGCAACGTCTCGACCTGATCGCCCATCGGCTGCTTCATCCCGGACAACGACTGCGTCAGCGCCTCGAACATACGCAACATCTTCAAGTGCGCCTCAAGGCAGCGATGCGGCATCAGCTACACCAACATTTCGAGCATCTGTCACAAGTTCATCGCCATTTCCTTCGTGCACGACCAGAACTCGCCCCGCATCACCGACATGTCGAACGTCTTGCAGAACGATTGAAGCTACAAGGCAAACAAAACATCATGCTGCATCGCGCACATCTCACCAAACTCGAAGCCTTGCTTTCATCACTCGGCCCTCAAGCCACACTGGCGCGCGGTTACAGTATCATTCGAGACGCTCATGGCCGCCTCGTTCATAGCGCAAATCAGCTAGAGCAAGGCAAAGCCTTCACCGTGCTGCTGGTGGATGGACAGATTCATGCCCACGTTGATCACACAGACATGTAAGCCATTTTTCATCCATCATCAATAGTTGAAATCGAAAGATATTGCCTTCACTTCTATTTCCGACTAAAATAGTCTGGTTTTCTCATTGTCGTACGCATTACTCCATCAACAACCACTGACTGCGGATTTCTCCGCATTCTCCTCACCCTCATACCCCTTCATTTCAGGAGAACACCATGGAACATACCCTGCCCGCTCTGCCCTATGCAACGGATGCCCTGGCACCGCATATGTCGAAGGAAACCTTTGAGTATCACTACGCCAAGCATCATCAGGCCTACATCACCAATCTCAACAACCTTATCAAAGGCACTGAGTACGAAAACATCGATCTCGAATCCATTGTCAAGAAAGCCCCCGCAGGCGGCCTCTACAACAATGCCGCTCAAGTCTGGAATCACAGCTTCTTCTGGAACTGTCTGAAGCCCAATGGCGGTGGTGCTCCGACGGGTGCGCTGGCTGATGCCATCAACAAAAAATGGGGCACCTTTGACGAATTCAAAAAAGCCTTCCAAACCAGCGCCGTCGGTAACTTCGGCTCGGGCTGGACTTGGCTCGTCAAAAAAGCCGACGGCTCGGTTGATATCGTTAACATGGGTGCTGCCGGTACGCCACTGACCACGGGTGATAAAGCCTTGCTGTGCATCGATGTCTGGGAACACGCCTATTACATCGACTACCGCAACGCCCGTCCCAAGTTCGTTGAAACCTTCCTCGACAAGCTCGCCAACTGGGATTTTGCGGCAAAAAACTTTGGCTGAATCTGAACCCCAATGTTGAAAAATTAAAACAAAGTTTCAGGGGAATAAAGGGAGCCTTCGGCTCCCTTTTGTTTTCCAGCGCACAGATTCTCCTCTCCCCCTCTTGAAATCGTATTCATCGCCCCCATTATTGGCACTCACCGCAAGAGAGTGCTAACATTCCGCTTCGGTTCAATTATTCATGATGACATTGGCGTCATCGTTTTTTGCATCGTTTTATCCACAGGAGAAACCTCATGAAAATTCGTCCCTTGCATGACCGCGTGATCGTCAAGCGTCTGGAAGAAGAGCGTAAGACGGCTTCGGGCATCGTAATTCCCGACACCGCCACCGAAAAGCCCGATCAGGGCGAAATCATCGCTGTGGGCACGGGCAAGCTGCTCGACGACGGCAAGATTCGCGCGCTGGAAGTCAAGGTCGGCGATCGCGTGCTGTTCGGCAAGTATTCCGGTCAGACCGTCAAGGTCGATGGTCAGGAACTGCTGGTCATGCGTGAAGAAGACATCATGGGCGTAGTGGTTGCCTAATAGGTTGCCTCGACCTAATGGGTCGCTTAAATCCAGAACTGAATACTTTTAGGAGAAATATCGTATGGCTAAGGAAGTCAAATTTGGCGATTCCGGTCGCGCCCGCATGGTCGCCGGTGTCAATATCCTCGCAGACGCAGTCAAGGTCACCCTGGGCCCGAAGGGTCGCAATGTCGTGCTGGAGCGTTCCTTCGGCGCACCGACCGTGACCAAGGACGGCGTTTCTGTCGCCAAGGAAATCGAACTGAAAGACAAGTTCGAAAACATGGGCGCGCAAATGGTCAAGGAAGTTGCTTCGAAGACCTCCGATGTCGCCGGTGACGGCACCACCACCGCCACCGTGCTGGCACAAGCCATCGTCCGCGAAGGCATGAAGTTCGTCGCCGCCGGCATGAACCCGATGGATCTGAAGCGCGGC
>CAYTHB010000101.1:0-7339 GCA_964437515.1 uncultured Sterolibacterium sp. | reverse complement strand
CCCTCTTGGAAATCCACACCCAAGTTCAGACTCATACCATGTTGGAAAAGACTCCATTTTCTGTCACGCAAGAATTTCTGATAGAATTTCTGGTTCGGAGAGGTGGCAGAGTGGTCGAATGTACCTGACTCGAAATCAGGCGTAGGTGCAAGCCTACCGTGGGTTCGAATCCCACCCTCTCCGCCAGACAAACAGTAAAAAGGCGCCAATGCAGGCGCCTTTTTACTTTTTACACCCATCTTCCGACGTCGTCTCGTAAAAAGCGCACTCGAAGGCGTCCAACTGCGGTTTCCAGAATGATTCCAGCTATTTCACGTACATCCAGGCTGGATCAATGACGTGCCTGCGCATCGTCAAACAACTTCTGATGTTTGCCACCGATCAATTCTCGGTTGAACGCTTGCGCGGCTTTCTTCAGTTGTGCAAAAGCATCCTCTTCTTCGGCCAAGCGTACCGAGGAAAACAGCAACAGCAGCCGCTTGTCTTTCGTGTCGTACCGAAGCTGGTACTCCCGCACACCCATGCGCAACCAAATCGATGTTTCAGTCTTGTCGAAGGCATCCGTCGCGCGTAACGGTAGCACCTGAGCCTTGAAGTGCTTCACCAGAAAATCCAGAAGTGCCTGTTGCAATGCGGGCGTGGCTTCGTCCAAGTGGTATTCCGCCATGATGTTGCCAAAGTGCACGACGCGCCCTTGGCGCGGGTAAGGCGGCATGCCTGTGCGTGGCACCAGCTTTTCTGCGCCCTTGGCGTCACGGCTCCAGGTGAAATGGTGATCGAACCAGTGAGTGTCGATGGCCTTGACATCGATCAAGCGCGTGGCCTTGTGATCAAAGGGCACGGCGTAGGCTGACTGGCGACCAGGGTCCGCCACCACCAATGCATAGGTTGTGGTGCTGTCATCGCGGTTTGACTTCTGGCCCAGCAATACGTATTGGCTGTGCCCCGGTGACAACCGCAGCGCATCTTCGGTGCTGGCGTTATACCCGTCTGCCTGGTAAGGGCGGTAGCGTTGGATGGCCAGCGTGCGCACGTCCAGCCCGCGCCCTGTCCGAGCAGCAGCAGCGTGCCGCCCTTGAGGCTGCGGGGTTCGCCGCGCGCGTCGCGGATACCCACATCAATTGCTGGAGTCGGCTGGCCATCGGCACCATCCAGCCATTGTATGCGCGCCCCGTGGGTGTCCTGTTCCTTGAGTTCATCGACTTTGGCCACGCCGTTTTCTTCAGTGACCAGTCACAGTCCCGTACCTGCCAGCAGTACGGCGGGGCGCGATGCGTCCTCCAGAAAGTGCGCTTCCCAAAATTCTTCGACGGTGCCGCCATGCACTGTGGCGGCGATGCGTTTCCCCCGGTGGTACAACCGAAACTTCGTCATTTCTGTGCGTTCAAACGGATTACTCGACGTGTTGGGGAAACCACCGGACGAGATGCTCTTGACTAGAGTTTCGATTTCAAACGGCCCGCGGCTCTCGCGCCCTACGGACTTGGACCCGCCAAGCCACGAAAAACCGCAGAAGACCAATACCAGAAGCAAGCTGATAACGGATAGGGAAAACATTTTGATCATGACGAGCCCTCCTGAGTATCGAGTAAGTTACAGAGCCAGTCTGTGTCTATCTGCTTTGCTTCCACGCGGGCGATTACTTTTGTGCACTTGCTAGCCAGGGATTGATGATCTACAAGCCGGCAATCCCGGCGATCTGTGCATCTTCAGGAGAAACCGTGGCGTGGTCTGTCCTCTATTGTTGCCCTATTGTTGCGTTATCAACGATCATGGTAGCCATCTCCACCCACAGAGGATGAAATAATCGTTACCTGATACGCCCACCCCACCCATCCGCCCCTCAAGGGGCGGCTACTGATTTGCTCGCTACGCTCGAAGCTTCAACGCGACTCTGATTTTTGTATTTCACGCTAAAATGACGGGGCATTTTGGCAGATGAGGGCGGATTCGTGCAGGGTTCCCTTGCTCTATTACATTTTGACCAACTCGACCCTGCGGTTCTTCGCACGCCCACTTTCCGAGTTGTTGCTTGATACAGGAGCGATCGACGACGCACCGTGTGGCATCAGTCGGTTCGCAGCAATTCCATGCTGTTTGACAAGCGCTTCCACCACAGTGGCGGCTCTGGCTTTGGATAATGTCATGTTCGACTCGAATGTACCGACGTTGTCCGTATGTCCCACCACATGCAGTCTAAGCTTGGCGGCTTGCATGAGCAGCGCCGCTACTTCGGCAAGTACGGGGCCAGATTCCGGCTTGAGCGTTGATTTTCCGGTGTCAAACAGGAGGCCATACAGCGCCATATGTCCGGTCTGTTCTATGCCTTTGTTCATGGCTGCGGCATCAACTTTGGCCATGCCGGTGTCCATAGCTTTGCTACGCACCACGAAGATGCTGTGATGGTGTGATTCTATGGAGCGAACCGCAACGGTGAGCACTTCGGAAGTGGCCTTGTCAGTGGTACGTGCGATCAGATAGTGTTCGTCGCTGTACGGAAACTCGCCAAACAGCGGATCGAACTTGACCTTGCCGCAGGTCTTGGACTTGCCATGACACTTGAACAGCACCGAATACCCGGCATCGATCAGCGCCTGCTCGTAGTTACGCGCGATTTCGAGGGTGGAGCGCTTCATCCCAGAGGTTGTGTAGTCCACCCGTGTGACGTTGCCTTCCAGCACCTCAATCGTGGCGGCACCCGATTTGGGGTCCGGCAATGCGACGGGCAATTCAAACTGTATGAATCCCGAGTCTTTTTGCCCAAAAAACTTCGAACCCTGATATGCCTGTATTAGGAGGCCGTCACCGGTTGGCGCACTTGCAGCCCAGACCGTTGTAGTGAGCCAAGCCAAGCTGGCGGATAGGATGCCAAAAAGCAGGTTACGGATTACCTTCATAGCTAAGCTCCTTGTATGAAACAACTGAATTTGCACGAAATGCGCGTAACTCACTGAGCGCTCTGGCGTGCCGTGTGTCGGTGCGCGTTTAAAAAATGACCCAACTGTGCGCGTTGAATTTTACCCAAAGATTTTAGCCGCCCGTCATGGACGAGGCGATAGATAAGTGTAACGCATTCTCAGGGTTGCCATTTTTTCAAGTTGTTTTGAATCCGTAGCGCTGGAGGATGAAGTTGCGCGGGGGACACCGCGTAGGGCGTAGCCCGAAACGGATTCCCCGCACGGTCGTCGATCAGAACGCTTCGTCCCTCGTCCCGATCTTGTCTCGCTTGCTCTGCTCCCATGCCTTCCACGAGATCACCGGACTTTGGGTGTTCTGCCAGATAGTTGATCAAATCCTGGCGCTTTTCAACGGATAGAAGCTTTTCGGCCAGTCGGATGTAGGTTGGCAGTTCAGCGATGCCGTATAGAGTTTCGAGCATACTGCAGTGTAATCCATTGGATTAGTTGCATCGAGGCTGAACGAACCAAATTTTCAATGAGCAACCAACCTCGCGTACTCTCCGCGGTTTTTGCCAGGGGGAGGATGAATTGGAATGCTGGCTATGGCCGCCGCTGCTCTTCGCTGCACAAAGTAACTGTCCTTTTGTTTTACTCATTGATTTCGCTCTTCGGAAACGGATCGCAATGTGGCAATGCAAGACCTGACCCCAACCTTCGTTTCCCAACCTTCGTTTCGTTGATTGCTGGTGTTATGGATTTCTATGCCATTTTTGACTAAACTAAAAGCCAATTGGCTTTTTACAGGAGGATGCCATGACGACTGCCAGCCTGCTCCCCTCGTTTGTTTCAGCAGTCAACCTACTCGGAGGTGAAGCCGTGCTCCATACCCGGCCTCGGGTTGTCATGGACTGGATTCCCTTGGTGCGCCAAGGCCTGCCCTCGGCGTCGGTGGATGCGGTGGTGCGCATCACACGCATCACCCAAAGTGAATTGGCGCATGCACTGGCCATTCCTGAGCGGACACTGGCCCGACGCAAACGCGAGGGTGCGCTCTCACCAGAGGAATCCGCGAAGTTCGTGCGCTTTGCACGTGTGGTCGAACGTGCTGAAACCGTCTTCGAGGGCTCCAACAGCGCACTGGACTGGTTGCAAAGCCCCAATGCGGTGCTGGGTGGCGTTACCCCGCTCTCGTTACTGGATACCGATATCGGTGCCGACAGCGTGCTCGACACCCTGGGAAGAATCGAACACGGCGTGTTTGCCTGATGCGCACCGTCTGGCGCATCACCACGGCCCGCTATGCCCAGCCCTCCTTCAATGGTGAAGGTGCCAGGCTCTATGGCGGACGCTGGAATCCGAAGGGTTGGGAGGTTGTCTATACCGCCGAATCCCAGTCCTTGGCCTTGCTCGAACTGATGGTGCAGGACGATCCCTTACGAGCACACTACGTGCTAATTCCAGCACAACTGCCCGCCGATCTACCCCAAACGCGCATCGACATCGATCAACTGCCGGATGACTGGCGGATCATCGGTGCAAGAGATGCCCTCCAGGCCAAGGGTTTAGCCTGGCTGGAAGAGGGTCAGACCGCCGTACTAAACGTCCCCAGCGCAGTAGTTCCGGCAGAGCGCAACTACTTGCTAAATCCCCGCCATCCAGATTTCGCGCGCATCATGATTGGCGCCCCTCAGCCCTTGCAGACCGATACCCGCCTATTTCGAAAACGATAGGGGATAGATCACGGTTTCTCGACTCGCTGGCGTGCGTATTGGAGGGCGGCAGCGGCGATATCGTGCTGGCGGTGATGCGGCGTATCTTGTGAAGGATGAATTGGGGAAACCGTGGTCTGTCCCCCATTGCCGTATTCTTATTGCATGGCATTTTCTTGACAAACACAACACTTCTGTTAGGCTTTCCACATGAACTCCAAGCAGATGAAGAAATGGCTAGAGCAACAGGGCGCAACTTTCCAGCCCGGTAAAGGCTCACACCTGAAGGTGTTTCTGAACGGCAAGCAGTCTTCCCTCCCTATGCACGGCACCACCGAACTTGGTAAGGGGCTGGAAGCCGCAATCAAACGACAGTTTGGCTTGTGAAGTAAAGGAGAAAATAATGTTCGACTACCCCGTGACCTTGACCCCCGATGACGGCACCGTGCTGGTTACGTTTGCCGACGTGCCCGAAGCCATCACCTTCGGTGCTGATGAGGATGAAGCCCTGCTGAACGCAATCGATGCGCTGGAAACCGGCTTGTCTTTCTATGTTGATGCTCGCAAACCACTACCCATCGCTAGCCAGCCGGCAACTGGACAAAAAACCGTGCGGCCATCGGCGCTGGAATGTGCCAAGTTGGGCGTATATCAGGCGATGACCGATCAGGGAATCAAGAAGTCGGAACTTGCCCGTCGCTTGGGTTGGCATATGCCGCAAGTTGATCGCTTGTTCGATTTGCGGCACGCATCAAAGCTTGACCAGATTGAGGCGGCAGCTAACGTGCTAGGCAAACAAGTTCACGTGCAGATTGCCTGACACATACGAAAATACTGTGAAGCTTTCCGGTTTCTCGGCTCGCTGGCGTATGCATTGGAGGGCGGCAGCGGCTATATCGTTCTGGCGGTGATGCGGCGTATCTTGTGAAAGATGAATTGGGGAAACCGTGGTCTGTCCCCTATTATTTCTATTATTTTTGTTGGATTGACAGGGGCTTGCGTTGCTCAAGCGGTATTGGCAAAATATGCCATAAGTCAGCACATGGAGATTGTTATGCCCACACGTAATGTCGTACTGACAGACAGCCAGGCAAAATTTGTTGAACAGATGGTGGCCAGCGGTCACTACCAGAATGCCAGCGAGGTTCTGCGCGAGGGTCTGCGCTTGGTTCAGGCGCGAGAGGCTGAGCAGGCCGCCAAGCTCGCCGCTCTGCGCGAGGCTGTGGCCGTGGGCATTGCGGATATCGAGGCCGGGCGATATACCGAATTCAAAGATGCTGCTTCGCTGGATTCTTATTTGGCGAAAATCGCTGACAGAGCGATCAATGCTGCATGAGACGAACTTGGCGTGTTTGGCTTGCTGAAGGAGCAGAACGAGATTTCTTCAGCGTATTGCGCTGGACGACCGAACAGTTTGGCAAGCGCCAAGCCCGAGTTTATGAAACGACACTGCGCAACGCATTAAAAGCACTCGCATCCGGCCCGAGTGTTATGGGTTATCGGGCACGGTCAGATTTGGGATCTGATATTGCCAGCCTCCATGTGGCTCGACAGGGTCGCAAGGGGCGGCATCTGTTGGTCTTTCGCACCCATGAGCAAGACGGCGTGATCGAGGTGCTGCGTATCCTGCACGACAGCATGGAATTGCAGCGACATCTGGATTCGTGATGTCACCGCGCCCTCACACGCCGAATTCGACCGTTTCGATGACTTTCTCATTTTCTGCGAGCAAGTAGCGGAATCGAGTAAAGGAAAATAGGGAAAATAGAATAGTAGGGGACACCCACTAGCCGACTGGTGTCAAGGGAACAATCGAAGCCTGTCGATTGAGTCCGACCCCATAAATATGGTTGCAGGGAGTGGCCATGCGCCTCATCGCTCCTTGCCAAACAACCCGCAAAATGCACAATGGCCGCAAGTATGGTAAGGTAATACCTTACGATACTTTAATGGAGGCTGCCATGGCTGCTGCTGCCGTTCGCCCTGTGGCGATCAAGATTGACGAGGACACCAAGGCTCGCCTGAAGCGCTTGGCTGACGCACGTCATCGCACGGCGCATTGGCTGATGCGCGAAGCGATCACCCAGTACGTTGATCGCGAGGAAAAGCGCGAGGCCTTCCGCCAGAGCACTCTCAAGGCTTGGGAAGAGTACCGCACCACCGGACTGCATGTGACCGTCGATGAGGCCGATGCTTGGCTTGCCCAGCTCGAACAGGGCAACGATATCGAACCTCCGGCATGTCACGTTTGATCTGGTCGCAACCGGCGCTGCTCGATGTGCAGCGCCTCTATCGTTTCCTCGTGCCCAAGAACCTCGACACCGCCAAGCGGGCGATGAAGGCTATTCGCCAAGGCGTCAATGTGCTGGGACAGCAGCCCGGCGTCGGCCGACCCATTGAGGACATGCCCGACGAGTTCCGCGAGTGGATCATCGACTTCGGCGATAGCGGCTACGTGGCTCGCTACCGCATTGACTCGGATGCCGTCACGATCCTCGCGGTGCGGCATCAGAAAGAGGCTGGCTATTGACGGGAGCAAGATCATAGATCAATCGAGTCTGACCCCCATGACGCAAAGATCGATCATCTTAATTGGGGAAAACCGTGGTCTGTCCCCGATTATTCTGTCATTCATAAAAGGAAGCCTGGAAACCTGGGGTCAGGTCTTTAATTATCACCTGAATCCGTGGTCTTCTTGCTCAAAACCAATGATAACCTATTGATTTTTTG
>CAYTHB010000100.1:0-7363 GCA_964437515.1 uncultured Sterolibacterium sp. | reverse complement strand
ATGCCCGCGATGGCGGTGCGCGAGGTGGCGACCTTTTACAACATGTACGAACTGAGCCCGGTGGGCAAGTTCAAACTGACGGTGTGTACCAATTTGCCCTGCGCGCTGTCTGGCGGTGTGCATGCGGCGGATTACCTGAAACAGAAGCTCGGTATCGAGTTCAATGAAACCACGGGCGACGGCTTGTTTACCCTCAAGGAAGGCGAGTGCATGGGGGCTTGCGGTGATGCGCCGGTCATGCTGATGAACAACCGCCGCATGTGCAGTTTCATGACCGAAACTGAAATCGACAAGCTGCTCGCCGAGTTGAAAGCATTGAAAGCATCATGAGTTTCCAGCCCATACTCCTGGCCGGCATTGATCCAAAAACCGGCGATCAGACTTGGCATCTTGAGGATTACGTCAAGCGTGGCGGTTATGTCGCGCTGAAGAAAATCATTGCCGAAAAAATCACCCCCGATGCGCTGATCGATGAGTTGAAGAAATCGGTGCTGCGTGGTCGAGGCGGTGCGGGTTTTCCGACCGGGCTGAAGTGGAGCTTCATGCCGAAGAATTATGTCGGCGATAAGTTCCTCTGCTGCAATTCCGACGAAGGCGAACCGGGAACGTTCAAAGATCGCGATCTGCTGCGCTACAACCCGCATGCGGTGATCGAGGGCATGATTATCGGTGCCTATGTCATGGGCGCGACGCGGGGTTACAACTACATCCACGGTGAAGTCTGGGATCTGTACAAGCGCTTTGAAGAAGCGCTGGACGAGGCGCGGGCTGCCGGCTTGCTCGGGCAGAAAATCCTTGGTTCGGATTTTGGTTTTGAGTTGTTTGCCCATCATGGTTATGGCGCATACGTCTGCGGTGAAGAAACCGGCCTGCTCGAATCGATCGAAGGCAAGAAAGGTCAGCCACGCTACAAGCCGCCGTTCCCGGCCAGTTGCGGTCTGTACAACAAGCCGACCACCATCAACAACACCGAGACATTCGCGGCCGTGCCGTGGATCATCGTCAATGGTGGTGAGAAATATCTGGAGTTGGGCAAGCCCAACAATGGCGGCACCAAGCTGTTCTCGGTCTCTGGTCATGTGAATCGCCCCGGCGTGTATGAAATTCCGCTCGGCACGCCGTTCCCGGTGTTGCTGGAAATGTGCGGCGGCATGCGTAATGGCGCGAAACTGAAGGCAGTGATCCCGGGGGGGTCCTCCGCGCCGGTGCTGCCTGCCGAGATCATGATGGATAGCACCATGGATTACGATTGCATTGCCAAGGCCGGCTCCATGCTCGGCTCGGGGGCGGTGATCGTCATGGATGAATCGGTGTGCATGGTCAAGGCACTGGAGCGCCTGTCCTATTTCTACTTTGAAGAATCCTGCGGTCAATGCACGCCTTGCCGTGAAGGTACGGGCTGGTTGTACCGTGTCGTGCATCGCATCGAGCATGGTTTGGGGCGCAAGGAAGATCTCGATCTCTTGATGAGCGTGACGGAAAACATCATGGGGCGCACGATCTGCGCGCTGGGTGACGCTGCCGCCATGCCGGTGCGTGGTTTCCTCAAGCATTACAAGCACGAATTCGAGTATCACATCGAAAACAAGAAATGCCTCGTGGCGCCGGAAATCCAGCGCGAAGGCAGCAAGATTTATGTGAGGCCGTCATGCTAGAAATCGAAATCGACGGCAAGACCGTGCAGGTTGCCGAAGGCAGCACCGTCATTCAGGCCGCTCACCAGCTCGACATTTACATTCCGCACTTCTGTTATCACAAGAAGCTGTCGATTGCCGCGAATTGCCGCATGTGTCTGGTGCAGGTGGAAAAAGCTCCCAAGCCCATGCCGGCCTGCGCCACGCCGGTGACCAATGGCATGAAGGTGTTCACGCATTCCGATCTGGCCGTCAAGGCGCAGAAGGGCGTGATGGAATTTCTGCTGATCAATCACCCGCTGGATTGCCCGATCTGCGATCAGGGCGGCGAATGTCAGTTGCAAGATCTGGCGGTGGGCTACGGTTGCAGCGGTTCGCGCTACGAAGAGGAAAAACGGGTGGTGGTGAACAAGAACCTCGGTTCGCTCATCAGCACCGACATGACCCGATGCATCCATTGCACGCGCTGTGTACGCTTTTTGCAGGAAGTCGCCGGACAAATGGAGCTGGGTCAGGCAAATCGTGGCGAGCATGCCGAAATCATGCCCTTCATCGAAGGTTCGATCAAATCCGAGTTGTCCGGCAATATCATTGATCTGTGTCCGGTCGGCGCATTGACCTCCAAGCCCTTCCGCTTCAGCGCGCGCACGTGGGAATTGGCGCGGCGCAAGTCGGTGAGCCCGCATGACGGGCTGGGTGCGAATCTCGTCGTCCAGGTGAAGAATGACCGCGTCATGCGCGTGGTGCCGCTGGAAAATGAAGATATCAACGAATGCTGGCTGTCCGACAAGGACCGCTTCTCGTATGAGTCGTTGAATTCAGCAGAACGTCTCACGCGGCCGATGCTCAAGCATGGCGGCGAGTGGCACGAAGTCGATTGGGCGCGCGCACTGGATTACGTCGCCCATGCCTTCAAGGATATCGCCAAAACCCACGGTGGCGCGGCACTGGGTACGCTGGCCGCACCGCAGGCGACGCTGGAAGAATTGCATCTGGCGCAAAAGCTGATGCGTGCTCTGGGTGGCAACATCGACACCCGCTTGCGGCAAACCGACTTCTCGTTGGATGGCAAACTGCAGGGTACACCTTGGTTGGGGATGAAGATCACCGAATTTGCCGCGCTGGATCGGGTGTTGGTGGTGGGTAGTTTCCTGCGCAAGGATCATCCCTTGCTGGCACAGCGTTTGCGCCAGTCCGCCAAGCGCGGCGCGCAGGTTTCGCTGTTGCATGTCGCGGCAGAAGACAATCTCATCAAGTTGCACGCTCAAGCCATCAGTGCGCCGGCACAACTACCGCAGTTGTTGGCGCAGGTCGTCAAGGCGGTTGCCGAGCAGCAAGGACAGGCGGTCGATGCCGCCTTGCAAGCGATCGAGGTGGGTAGCGAAGCGAAAAAAATTGCACAAAGCCTGTTGTCAGCAGGTGCAGGTGGCGCGGGCATATTCCTCGGCAATCTTGCCCAGCAACATGCCCAGGCAGCTACCTTGCAAGCTCTGGTACAGCAACTGGCCAGCATGACCGGCGCGCGTTTCGGCTATCTGGGCGAAGCTGCCAATAGCGTCGGTGCGTATGTTGTAGGCGCGCTGGCCAACGCTAAGAGCCTGAATGCTGTGCAAATGCTGGCAACGCCCCTCAAGGGTTATTTGTTGCTGCATGCCGAAGCCGAGTTTGATGCGGCTTATCCGCAGCAGACCGTGGCAGCACTCAAGCAGGCCGCAACGGTGGTGGTGATGTCGCCCTTCAAGTCGAAGGCAGCGATGGAGTATGCCGATGTGTTGCTGCCGGTCGCACCGTTTACTGAAACCTCGGGCAGTTTTGTCAATACCGAAGGGCGCGTGCAGAGTTTCAATGCGGTCGTTAAACCGCTGGCGGAAACTCGTCCGGCATGGAAGGTGTTGCGCGTTCTGGGTAATCTGCTGGAACTCGATGGCTTTGAACAGAACAGCAGTGAAGACGTGCGTGCTGAAGCGATTGGCAATGTTTCGTCGGGTGAGTTTGTGAGCGGGCTGAGTAATCAGGCGGCTGCCGTGGGTCTGGGTTTTGCTACTGCGCCGAAAGGTTTGCAGCGCATTGCCGATGTGCCCCTGCATTATGCCGATGCCTACGCCCGTCGCTCGCCCAGCTTGCAGGCCACGCCAGACGCAGCTGCGCCGACTGCGCGGATGAACGCCGCTACGCTGAATCAATTAGGCTTGGCAGAAGGTCAGCAGGTCAAGGTGACGCAGGGTCAGGGGCAGGCAATGCTGGCTGTGCGTCTGGATGCAGGTGTCCCTGATGGCTGCGTGCGTGTCGCCGCAGGTCATGCCGCAACGGCCATGCTGGATGGCATGGGTGGCGAATTGAAGGTGGAGCGCGCATGATGGATGCTCTGAACATGATTCCCGAAATGCTGGGGCCGTTCTGGCCGGTGGTGTGGACGCTCATCAAGATTCTGGGCGTATTGCTGCCCTTGCTAATCTGTGTGGCCTACATGACCTATGCGGAACGCAAGATTCTTGCATTCATGCATGTGCGTCTCGGGCCGAACCGCATCGGTCCCTTGGGCTTGCTGCAACCTTTTGCCGATGCCTTCAAGATGATTTTCAAGGAAGTCGTCATTCCTTCAAAATCCAACAAGGCATTGTTTCTTGTCGGACCGGTGCTGGCTTTTGCACCGGCACTGGCGATCTGGGCGGCTGTACCCTTCTCTGAGGGCTATGTGTTGGCCAATATCGATGCGGGCGTACTTTATATCCTCGCGGTTTCGTCACTGGGTGTTTATGGTGCGGTGATTGCCGGTTGGGCTTCGAATTCCAAGTATGCCTTTCTGGGTGCGATGCGGATGGCCGCACAGATGGTTTCCTATGAAATCGCTATGGGCTTCGCGCTGGTTACAGTGCTGATGATTACCGGCAGCTTGAATCTGACCGAAATCGTTCATGCTCAAGGCAAGGGGTTGCTGGCCAATACACCGATGCAGTTGCTCTCTTGGAACTGGTTGCCGCTGCTACCCATGTTTCTGGTGTATCTGATTTCAGGTGTGGCTGAAACCAATCGCGCACCGTTTGACGTGGTGGAAGGCGAATCGGAAATCGTCGCCGGTCACATGATCGAATATTCAGGGATGACTTTTGCTCTGTTCTTCCTCGCAGAGTACGCCAACATGATTTTCGTATCGATCATGACGGCCATCTTCTTTCTGGGTGGCTGGCTCTCGCCGGTGAATTTCCTGCCCGACAGTTTCGTCTGGCTGGCACTGAAAACCGCCGCCTTACTGTTTGGTTTCCTCTGGTACCGTGCAACCTTCCCGCGTTATCGCTACGACCAGATCATGCGTCTGGGTTGGAAGGTGTTTTTACCGATGTGTATGGCGTGGATGCTCGTGGTGGGTATCTGGATGATGTCACCGTTCAATATCTGGAAGTAATGTCATGGGTGCGTTGAAACAATTCATCAACAGCCTGTTCCTCTCGGAACTGCGTGCAGGAATGGCGGTGACTTGGCGTTATCTTTGGGCGCCCAAGATCACGATACAGTATCCGGAAGAAAAGACGCCGCAGAGCAACCGCTTTCGTGGCCTACATGCCTTACGTCGTTATCCCAATGGCGAAGAGCGTTGCATCGCTTGCAAGCTGTGCGAAGCGGCTTGCCCAGCGATGGCGATCACCATTGAAACGGCAGAACGTGACGATGGCTCGCGGCGTACAACACGCTATGACATCGACCTGACCAAATGTATCTTCTGCGGCTATTGCGAAGAAGCCTGTCCGGTGGATGCGGTGGTGCAGACGCGCACCTTTGAATATCACGGTGAAGCGCGTGGTGATCTCTATTACACCAAGCAGATGTTGCTGGCCGTGGGTGATAAAAACGAAGCCCAGATTGCGAAAGATCGCGAGCAGGATGCCAAATATAGATAAGGAGTGATCGCAGTGCGTGCATCGACCTTTGTGCATAACTCCGACTGAACACCATGGATTTCAATAGTCTAATTTTTTATTTCTTCGCAGCCATCATGATTTTCGCCAGCGTGCGAGTGATTACGGCGCGCAACCCGGTACATGCCGTGCTGTTTCTGGTACTGGCCTTTTTCAATGCCAGCGGCCTGTGGATGCTGCTGCATGCCGAATTCCTCGCCATCGCTTTGGTGATGGTCTACGTCGGTGCGGTCATGGTGTTGTTCATGTTCGTCGTGATGATGCTGGATATCGACATCGAGCGTTTGCGTGAAGGATTCTGGAATTATCTGCCCTTGGGAGCAGGCGTGGGCTTGGTCATGGTGCTGGAAATGGCCTTTGTTCTCGGAGGACGGTATTTTTCGACAGAGGCCTTGCCTGCACCGGCAGACCCTGGCGCAGGTTATAGCAATACAAAGGAACTCGGTCGCCTGTTATTTACCGATTATGTCTATCCTTTCGAACTGGCTTCGGTCGTGTTGTTGGTGGCGATTATCGCGGCAGTTGTGATTACTCATCGTCGTCGCGGCGACAGTAAGTCGCAGAGCGTGCCGCAGCAGGTCGCTGCAAAGAGCACTGAACGTGTGCGTTTGGTCAAAATGGCCGCTGAAAAAGAAACACCTGCTGCAGCCCCGGCAGCCCAGGAATAAGGAACGGTGATGGGTACGCTCTCGCTTTCGCACTATCTGATCCTCGGTTCGATCCTGTTTGCGATCAGTATCGTGGGGATATTCCTCAATCGCAAAAATCTGATTGTGCTGCTGATGGCCATCGAGCTGATGCTGCTGGCTGTAAATATGAACTTCGTTGCCTTCTCCAGTTATATGGGAGATGCCAATGGGCAACTGTTCGTATTCTTCATTCTGGCGGTGGCTGCGGCCGAGTCAGCCATTGGTCTGGCGATTCTGGTGGCTCTGTTCCGCAATCTTTCTACCATCCATGTCGACGATATCGACAGCCTCAAGGGATAAGCCCGCGTCATGGACATGCAAACGCTTTATCTGATCGTACCTCTCGCCCCACTATTCGGTGCCATTCTGGCCGGGCTGTTTGGCAAATCCATTGGCCGGAATGGGGCGCACGTCGTAACCATACTGGGTGTGGCGATTGCCTTCGTCGCTTCGGTATTGATTTTTCAGGACGTACAGGCCGGCAACACGTTTAACGGCGCAGTCTATCAATGGCTGGCTTCCGGTGGCCTGAAGCTGGAAGTTGGTTTTCTGATTGACCCGCTCACCACCATGATGATGCTGGTGGTGACCTTCGTATCACTGATGGTGCATATCTACACCATCGGTTACATGCATGACGATCCAGGCTACCAGCGTTTCTTCAGCTACATTTCGCTGTTTACCTTTTCGATGCTGATGCTGGTGATGTCCAACAACTTCCTCCAGTTGTTCTTTGGCTGGGAAGCGGTGGGCCTGGTGTCCTATCTGCTGATTGGTTTCTGGTATACACGGCCGACGGCGATCTACGCCAACCTCAAGGCCTTCATGGTCAATCGTGTCGGTGATTTCGGTTTTATCCTCGGCATCGGCCTGATTGCCGCGTACGCCGGTACGCTGGATTACGCACAAGTGTTTGCTCAGCGTGAAGCATTGGCGAGCCAGAGCATCGAACTGTTTGCCGGTTCGCCGTGGATGTTGATGACGGTGATCTGTATTTGCTTGTTTATCGGCGCGATGGGCAAGTCGGCGCAGTTTCCGCTGCATGTCTGGTTGCCCGACTCGATGGAAGGTCCGACGCCGATCTCGGCGCTGATCCACGCCGCGACGATGGTGACGGCCGGCATCT
>CAYTHB010000099.1:0-7791 GCA_964437515.1 uncultured Sterolibacterium sp. | reverse complement strand
TGCAAAGCCGTCCGTGGGGGATGGGTGGGGTAGGCGTATTTGGTATCGGGTAACGTTTGTTTCATCCTCTGTGGGTGGAGACGGCTACCATGTACGTTAACGGGTATACGCGGCTTTCCGCAGTTTTCAGGCGATCGCGTCCATCAAGGTACGCCGATTTTCCGCACAAATCTTGCGAAAACCTGCGCTGACTCGTGTATCAACTGCACAATGCTGCCAATAAACCAACGCAGCCGCAGCGGCCTTTTTCCAAGTTGCTGCCTCGTTCGGCAAAGGCAAAGGAGGGTTCCAGATTTGCGGCACAACTTCCCCGCCACGCTGCGGGGCATAACGCATCGGCAACATGTCGTAGACCGGCGCAACACACAAGCCGAACTCGCCTGAAATAGCCGCCTGCCTAGGTTGAAACGACAGGTTGCCTTCGTGCATGTCGCTATTGGCAATCAGCCGACCAAACCACCAGATCAACGCCACCTGTTGAAGCGCATCGACGGCAAGCCAGCCCCGCCGCTGCAAGGCCGTGGCACTCACCGGCCAGGCAGTGCCCGGACTTCCCAGTAGCGCGCCACCCAGACTGGCTAGACTGCACAGAGGCAAACGACCATGCAGCCCCTGCCGGTCAAAGCGTTCCACTTCCAGGAAAGTGCGTCCGTCATGCTGATGAATCCGGCTCGCTGCGACTGCAATATGCAACTGCTCAGCCAAGATTTCCAGTGCGATATGCTCGCACACCAACAGATCCGCCCACCGCTGCACAGCGGCTGAAGGTTCACGATCCGCCCCCGAAAACTTGACGATCACCGCCACCGCCTCACCGCGTATCTGACGCATCGCGGTGAACTTGGGAAACTCACCCGCGGCTGAAGAGCCGGCAATCCCCTGCTGCAATGCCTCTGCCGCCAATACCGGGTATGTCTGCGGCACAGATTGATCGCTCACCAGACTCGCCTCACGGCTCGGGCGACTGTCCAGATAACGGGCATACGCCGGATCACCCAGGATCAAGTCGCCACTGGCATCGTCGCCCAATGTCCGCAACACATGCAGAACGTCATCTTCCGACCATGCATTCAAATCTTCAGCAACCCCCAGCGCACGCGAATGCGTGCGGGCAAAATGACGGCCTAGAAATCCTTGCGGACGCATATCCGCAAGAAAATAAGGCAGTCCTTCAAACCAGCCATCGCGCATCAGATCATCCGCCAACGGCCAGCGACACGGCAGCGTGAAATTCAGCGCACAGCCTTCGGGAGCTGTCAGATCCAGCGTCGCAACTGCATGCCCCTGACCATATTCATCCACACGATAGAGAGGCAAGCTCGCCGCACTGCCGCGCAA
The DNA here is from genome assembly GCA_964437515.1 of uncultured Sterolibacterium sp. GTDB lineage: Bacteria > Pseudomonadota > Gammaproteobacteria > Burkholderiales > Rhodocyclaceae > Sterolibacterium. The sequence goes on along the minus strand of CAYTHB010000099.1, from coordinate 6,453 downwards.
GGGACGACGCAAGGCGTAGCGACTGCGCCGCGAACCGCCACGACGAATCACAGTCTCGCCCAAGCGATCCGCCAGGCGCATCAGGGTCGAACGATTGATGTCGCCGAGCAAACGACAAAGCTCCGCCCCGCTGACCCGAGGGTGGGCACGCAACACACGCAACAGATCGTCTGGAGAGGCTTTCATTGATCAACAGCAGCGACAAAACGCAACGAATTGTGCAACGAATTATCAAAATTTATTCGTTACAAGTCAATATGTTGCTTGTTTTTCTACAATATTGACGCAACGAATCTACAAGGCTCTTGCGCGCTTGATAATTTATTGCAGCATGAAGGTTTCGTATTCCAAGGCTTCCAGTTTTCGGGTCAGTATCCACAAACCGGCAAGCACCGTCAGCAGCATGGCCAGAGCAAAGCCGTAGCCAAACCATGCCGCACCCAACTGGAGTGAAATCGCCGTCAGCACGATATTCAATACCAGGAACATGCCCGTCAAATAGGTGACGGCACGTCGCTGATCGAGATAAAAAAGGACATTCAATATGCCCAGAAAGACCACTTGCAGGCCTGCGCCCACCATATCGACGAACAACAGCGGCAAATAAAGCGTCGAAACACCCATCGATTGAAGCACAGACTCACCCAGTAGAAACATGATGAAAATGGCAATCGACTGTACCAGCGCAATATCGAACAGCCCGCGCTGTGCGTAATACACCAGATGATTCCGCATGCGTTCGATGTATTCCAGTGTCGCGCCATCGCGCACGGCATCGTAAAAGCGATTGTAGTATTCGACGAAATCCGTTTCGATTCGCACCAGAAAAACCGCCATCCCGGGAATGATCGAGATATAAGCAAGGAACACCGGAAAATCATAGATGACCGAAGCGTGCAGCGGGCCAATGACGGCCTGACCGGTGGAGGGGTGATACCAGAACATCAATTTATCGACCCAAATGCCCAGATTGAACAGGAATCCGGTCAACATCAAGCTCCGGTACATCGCATCCTTTTTCCAGATATCGAATGCCAGAAAACGATCAGAAGGATAGTTGATATAGACCAGCCAGATCATGCCCATCAACAGGACGAAGTGCCCCAGTACAAACCCCAGCAACAGACCTTCCATATTGAGCAGATAACGCAGCACCATCGCTGCCACCACGGTGATGCCATAACCGATGGCAAACACATAAAGAATGGCGCGATATTGTTTCATCCCCGTCAAAAACACGGTGGCCACCCAGATCGAAGACATGATCGTCAGCCCCATGACCAGCAGGAGGCGATAAAGCACGGTCTGTCCCGGAAACATGAATAGCGCGCAGGGCAGTGTAATGGCGAGACTCACCAATGCAGCCAGCAAGACCAATCCATTGAAATTGGGCAGTACTGCAGCTTCATCCTTGTGAAACAGCCGATCAGCAACGAAGCGGGTGAATGAAAGCTGCACAACGCCTGTGATGACTAGCGAGGTCATGAATAAATAGGTGACCGTTACAGTGAATTGGGCAATCAGCAGGTGGGGAACCACAATGCCCAGACTCATGACCCCGACCAGCATGATGCCGAAAATGGACAATATCCAAGGGCCTGAGCCAATAATGCCAGCATAAGCATAGGCCTCCAGCAAGCCCATATAGGATTGCTTCTTCAGCAATTTCCTCAGTTCAAAACCTATGCCTGCCATGCGAAATTCTTTTCGTAAAGTGCGCGGTAACGCTGAAACAAGAGCTCTTGAGAATAATAGGTTTCGACACGCTGCACGGCAGCTTCACTCGCGGATTGCCACGCCGCGCGATCAGTCAGCAGTGACAGTGCGCCGTCAGCCAGGGCTTCAGGATCAGCAATACGAACCACACGCCCGGAAATCCCCAATGCCGCATCTTCACCCGGCAGACCTTCGATCAACTGCCGACACGAGCCCACATCCGTTGTCAACGCCGGAATGCCTGCAGCGTAACCTTCCAGCACCACCAGTGGCAAAGCTTCACTGATTGAGCTGAGAACGACGAGCCCAATCTTTGGCAACAGCTCAGTCATCTTCTGGAAGCCGAGAAATTTCACCCGCCCTTCCAGCCCCAAAAAGCGCACCAGTTCATGACACTCTTCGGCATAGCCTGGATCCTCATCGACCGGGCCGGCAATCCAGGCTTCTGCATGTGGCAAGTGGTTGGATACCTTGCGCATGGCGCGGATAAAGGTTTTGACATCCTTGATGGGCACCACACGCCCAATCAGGCAAAGCACCGGGGGAACAGCAGCATCGGGAGCGCGACGCAATGAACGAAAACGCTCGACCGGAATGCCGTTGGGAATATTGCAGGTGCGCTCACTGGGTGCCCCATCCTGAACTTGGTGTCTGCGGTTGTTTTCGTAAAGAGCCACGATATCGTCAGCAGCCTGATAGGTCAGGTATCCCAGATGCTCAAAAAACTTGATCCATAACTGACGGTAATAACTAATCTGCGACGGGTCGCGTTCAAAGACGTTACGGTTATCCTTGATCCATTGCGCCTGATAAAGATCGATCTTGCGTTCCTTGACGTAAATTCCGTGTTCGCTGAGGATGAAGGGGCGACGTTCCCGATGCTTGAGCAACACACCCAGCACGCCGGCATACCCCGTCGAAATCGAATGATAAATGCGCGCTTTGGGCGCACTTTGTGCCACAGCACGCAAGGCCCAGAATGGCGTATGCAGAATACGCACTGTCCAGAAGTAATCGACAAAAGAAGGGTCGGTCGATTTTTTACGATAGGATTTTTTGATGAACTCCCAGGCGTTATGACTGCGCAAATACATTTCCCGATCCAGCTTGCCTCCGGGACGCATCTCGTCCATCAGGGAGGTAAAGAGTGACGAACAGTCCGGATGATCCAGATGGGTATCAAACAGTTCGTGCATGTGTTCAATTTGCGGCATGATCTGCACATCCGCACGAGCACACGGCAATAGTGGCGGGTGATATTTTTCGTTGAGATCAGCTGCGTGATCATGAACATACATGACTTCCAGATGAACAAGATTCGGTGGCAACTCATATCGAGGCGCACCATAATCTTCACGACGGCTACCGATGAAAATGGCACCAAAACGAATATCCGGAAATCCCCGGATGATCTGTGCAACCCAGCTCGACACGCCGCCTGACACATACGGGAATGTACCTTCCAGCAGCAGCAAGACATCCACCTCCTCCGATTTCGGAAAGCCGGAGCTGGAATCTGCTGTGGAACCGTGCGTCGAGTTTGTCGACTCAGAGGTGGTTGAATATACGGTGGTCACTGAAGTTATGGACGTTATCGCGTCCTGTCCAAAGGTTGACAATCGCTTGTGCGCGGGATGACAGATGGCCATACGCCGCCGCATCCATATGCCCCGTCCATAAATTCACCACGGTGCTGGTACGTCCTGCAGGCTTGAGTTCGGCCAGACGTTTCATGACGCCATGCACATAGTCGAAACGTCGCTGCCTGAAAGCAATTTCAGCAAGATACGGCAGTGCCGAGACCTCCGAAAGCCCCGTAGCCATTGCTCGGGAAATCGCCTCCACGGCGAGGTCATTCGATCCTTGTGCCATCAGAATGCGTGCCCGAAGAAAATGTAAGCCGCTATCGGCCGCATCATCTCCCATCGACAAAGCCTCATCCGCATAGCGACTCGCTTCATCCAGCATATATTGGCGCAACTCTCCCTGAGCCAATGAAGCATAGATCAGCTCCCAATGCAGTTCTGCCAGCCGTCGCAGGCAGTCATGACGTTGCTGCTCATCCTGGACTTGCTCAAGCGCTGCCCGCTCATGCTGAATGTGGTGCGTCAATTTTTTTTCCTCCGCATCCAGCATCCCGAAAGCCAGCATACGGACATCATCGGCTTCGTCACCCAACAATTCTTCCAGAATGGGATTCGCGACACGCTGCGGCACCGCTTGCAGCGTCAGCAATGATTTCATGCGAACATCTCCCGGAACACGGCTATCAAGACGGGACCGGATCGCCCCCTGGCTGGCGCGCGTGGTTTGTCCGGAGCGGACATCATAGACAGGCAAGCCCAATGTCAGCGGAATAGCCCATGCCACACCACCCTGATCCCGTTTCAGCGTCAGTTGAGCCACCAGCAGAACACCGATGGAACCAATGACCGGTGCCATGAAGGCAAAGCAGAACAAAAGTAACAGGATAGGGAGTCTGGGCTGACGATAGCGCAATGGGAACAGCATCCAGGCAGTAATCGCCAAAACGGCACAGCACAGGCTATGCAAGGTCAACGTTGCCATGAAACTGACGGCGTCCTGTTTAAGAACGACCGCGCTCACAAACAGGCCGAAATCTGCCAGGATGGCTGACCATGCCCAATGCAGTGTTTTCATGGTTTCAATATGTGAACAAGGCTATCAACGGGATCATGTGTTGAAAGATCGATGGAACGGATATCAACATCCAGCGCATCAAAATGTGCACCGTAACGTGTTTTCATCCAGCCGTTGATACGTTCAAGAAAGCCTTCTTTTGCCGAAACGGAAGCAAAGGGCATCAGCACGACGACCGCCGGGTTCCCATCGACGACGGTTTCCCAGTAAAGATCCAGCCCGCGTTTGATCCGCATGAGTTCAGACGGCATTTCGATGCGGCGTTCCCCCCGAAAAGCCAGCACCACAATGTGACTGGAAATATTGAAGGCTTGCTGCATATGTGTCAGCCGTCCCAGTTCCTCGGCGTGCATGACAGGAATCATGGGAAGCTTGCTCTTGATGTCACGCACATCAGATGCCGCAGAAACGCAATCCGCATAATAGGCAAGAATGACAGACATCATTTGCAGGTTTTCGACGTTCATCGAAAAGAAAGGCAGCTTGCTGACGGCCAGTACAGCAACAATATCACCACCCGCGTTGACCAGTGGTGCAACGACCAACTGCGAGGATTTACGCTCCAGATTCAGCTCCAAAGCGGCAATATGCGCCAGCTCCTTGGTTTCAAAGGCCAGTTGCAGAAGCTCGTCATCAGACTCCATCACCACGGCATCCCCCAGATTTCCCAGGCGATCACCTAATCCATAACCCTGCCCTTCTTGTTTGACACGATACAGGGTCGCCACTTCGATATTCACATACTGCACCAAAAGATGAAGCAAGCCTTGCACGCCCGGCAAAGTTTCATTGTTGGCATCGCTGGCTTGAGGCGCTGGCGTGGTGACCGTCGCACGCAACTGCACCAGGGCATCACGCAGAGAGCCGGGGCGTGCCAGCATTTCCTGTTCCAGCCGATCATGAGAAAGATTGAGCAAGAGATGGCGACGGGTCAGCCCTGAAAGACGTTCGACCAGATAGAGATTGGTTTCATCGATACGCCGCAGGCGATCACGCCAGACGTCACTGAATTGCCCACCTAGCAAGAGCATCAACGTCCCCGCAAAGAAAAACTCACGTGGAAATTCTGCCGTGCCGTACACCCCCGTTGCACTACAAACCAGCCATTCAACGAGCAACAAGATTCCACTCATCAATCCAGGCAGCACGCCATAGCGCAATGCAACCAGGAGCGGCGCAAACCACAACCATGGAAAGCTGGCCTTGAGCAATAACGGGTCTGCGGGACGAACCCAGGCCGCACACAAAATGGCAATCAACGGAATAGCCAGTGTTTCCAGCCACACACTGCGCCATGAGACTTCAGCCGCAATCAGCCCGGTCGAGATGTGCTTTTGCCAGTTCTGTAAAGAGGGCCGCATGGAATGTGAATTAAGGGTCGCCATGGAATTAACGTAAAGCAAAAAAAGATGGAGTGAAGCTCACACCCAATGCCTTGACCATCGACATTACTTTGCAGTGCTTCCACTTGCATTTGCAGAGAGCGGCAATCCCGCCACCAGGTTTTCCATGACTTTGGTCGCCACCGCCGACAAGGCTTCGCGGCTCCATCCACTCCGCGCAGAAGATGCGCTCCAGACCACGGCATCGTTGTTGTTCAGATCGATGATCTGCAAGGTCACACCCACCGCAGGCTCACCGTCAATCCCGACCTTGTAGCGCCACTCCTCCACAGCACCCTGCACACCATAACGAACACCCTGCTCACGCGCCCATTTACGCGCCTCATCACTGACACGACGCTCGGAGGGTTCAAACAAGGTATCACGCGACAAAGTCGCAGGATAGCGCATGAGTTGCGAGAGCCCCTGCAGACGAAGATGATGTTCTGCCATGGCTTCGGCTGCCAGGGCAGCCTGCGGTGTATCCGTATGATTGGTGAGCGGCAACAAAGCCCATTTTGCACTCGTATCCAGCGCACCGCCATTTGAAATAGAAGACGTAGTGGAACAAGCCGAAAGCCACACGGTGGCTAGTACAACAAACAATTTCGTCAGACGTTTCATGATCTTTCTCCTATTCTTAGCGTGAAATACAAAAATCAGAGTCGAGTTGAAGCTTCGAGCGTAGCGAGCA
>CAYTHB010000098.1:0-7985 GCA_964437515.1 uncultured Sterolibacterium sp. | reverse complement strand
GAATCTTGTTGCGATGACCGAAAATATAGGGGGCCATCTTGGGGTTCCAGAAGCGCGTCTGGTGACCAAAATGGACACCGGCTTCCAGCATTTCACGCATACTTGCAGACATACTCTTCTCCGAACAGGGTTAAACCGCCGCCTGACCGTGCCGCTTCGGACAAAAACGCCCCAAGCCACCCTTTCGATGCCAGACGTGTGGATTTACAACTAAAAATAAAACCTGACTATCTGTCATGCCAAGCTACCTGCATGACAGTCCGCCATTATAAGGCTTTTCGAACACGACACTCAAGTATCCCAATCCAAAGAACATGAATGTGTTGCGTTTTCTGGGTCTCGGGGGAAAACCTACAGAGGCCACATGAATCCAATAAAGAACGCTCTACATTCCTCGTCCATGCGTCCCTGAAAATAAAAATTCCTGTTTTTATTCAACAAGATTTCATCATTTGAAATTTCATATTGCATTGCAACAAAAGCTGTTTTAATCTATCGAAATTCATCGATGCGGACAAACCGAAAAGTCATTTCGCATTTTTGATTATCAGACATACACCCCAACAGGACAGGATCTCGACATGAGTAATCTGGCAAACACGGTATTGTTGATTGATGACGACGCGCTAATCGCCGCCAACATCAAGGTCGCGTTCAATCATGAAACACATGCACCGCGACATATCCCTGCCCGATTTCAGATCGTCTGGAAAAAGGATATGGCTTCAGGGCTCGAATATCTGAGGGATCTGCCACAGACATCCTCTTCGACAGCCACCGCATCCATCACAGCCATCATTTTTGGGGCAACAGGCACGCAAGGAACACCTGCGGATCTTTGCCATCAACTGCGTGCGCTGGCACCCGACACACCCTTGCTCGGCTTGGTCAATCCTGACACCCCACCGTTCAACCAACAGACGCTGCACAGGAATCTGCGGGGTCGCCTCTCTCGTCAGTTGATTGCCAGCGGCAATACGCACGAGTTATTTCATGTCCTGCATCGTGCCATCGAACGGATGGCCATGGAACGCTCATTGAATCGTATTGAAGCCGTCCTGCAAACCGAACGCCAGCGTTTCATGGCCGCGCTCTCTTCTGTCAGCGATGGCATTCTGTCCATCGATGGCACGGGTAAAGTCACCCATATGAATCTCATTGCCGAAAAACTGACGGGCTGGTCCTTGCAGGAAGCCGAAGGCAAGCCCCTCGATGAAGTATTTCGTGTGGTGGATGGCATCACGCGTCAGGCACTACCCTTCCCGCTCGATGAAGTGACACACGGCAACAAAATCCGTCACTTTGATACCCACTCAATGCTACTGACGCGTAGCGATGAAGAAATCAGCATCGAGGATATCGTCACGCCCATACGGGACAGCCACGGCAAACTCGTGGCAGCCGTACTGGCTTTCCGTCCGATGGGGGAAGATGTTCAGAGTCTGGACAATCTCAAAATGGCGCATATGGCACAACATGATGCGCTGACCGGGCTGCCCAATCGCACCCTGATGCAAGATCGTTTATCACAAGCTATCACCCTGTCGCATCGCCGTCGTCGCAAAGCTGCCTTCCTTTACATGGACATGGATCACTTCAAGAACATCAACGACACGCTGGGGCACCAAATTGGCGACAAGCTCTTGCAGACCGTCGCCGAACGCCTGAAATCCTGTGTGCGCCAATCCGATACCGTCTGTCGTTTGGGCGGGGATGAGTTTGTCGTGTTACTGAGCGAGATCGAGCAAGCTCAGGATGCCGCACTCTGCGCCGAAAAAATGTTGAAAGTCTTATCGGCACCGATATTGATTGAAGATCATCAGCTCTATATCACCATGAGCATCGGCATCAGCATTTGTCCCGATGACGGTGATCATGCCGAAACCCTGATCAAAAATGCCGACACCGCCATGTATCACGCCAAATCAGGGGGACGTGCGGGATTCCAGTTCTTCAAGCAATCCATGAACGACCATCTGGCACAGCGCAAAGTGCTCGCAAATCGTTTGCGCAAAGCGCTGGAGCAGCAACAGTTTGTGTTGCATTACCAACCCAAAATCAACCTTCAGAGTGGTGCCATCACCGGCGTCGAAGCTCTTGTTCGCTGGCGTGACCCCGAACAAGGGCTGGTTTCTCCCGATGCCTTTGTTTCGGTCGCTGAAGAATGTGGCTTGATGCTGGAAATTGGTCGTTGGGTGTTGCACGAAGCCTGTCGGCAGACACAGGATTGGCGACAAGCCGGTATTGATGTCCCCAGCATTTCTGTCAATGTCTCCTTACCCGAATTCCGCAATCGTGATTTCGTGAGCCATATTCGTAGCATCCTCGAAGAAACGGGCTTGCCTGCCTCGCATCTCGAAATCGAACTGACTGAAAACGCCCTGATGAAAGACTTGGAAACGGCTCGCACCCAACTGGCCGACCTGCGGAAAATGGGCATCCGCATTGCAATCGATGACTTTGGTACGGGGCATTCCAGCCTGACCCAGCTCAAGCATTTTCCGGTAGACACCCTGAAAATCGATCGCTCCTTCGTCCAGTGCATGACCAACGATCCTGCCGATGCCGCCATCATCAGCGCCGTCATCGACATGGGCAAAAAACTCAACTATCGCATCGTGGCAGAGGGGGTTGAAACGCAGGAACAACAACACTTTTTACAAACCCACTGTTGCGATGAAACACAGGGACATCATTTCAGCCGCCCCTTGTCTGCCGTTGACCTAGCCAGCCTGATGCAAAACCACCGCCCCTACCTGCATTAAACTAGCTTTGAATCACACATCTCATCGCACAAACTACAAACATGGCTGACTATCGTCGTTTCTTGCTGGCGTTGCTCATACTCCTCGGCGCATGGATGAGCAGCGCATGTGAAACCACCACCTACATTTTCCGCCCCCCCGTCACAGACCAGGGACGTTTCTGTGTCACGCAATGTGCAGGCATTCGTGAAACCTGCAATGGCAACGAAATGCAGCGGGCAGATCGCGAAAAAGCAGCCTGTGAACGCTCATCCGATACAGCTTTTTATATCTGCATGTCGCAGAATCTTCCTCCAGAAGCCCAAAAAGACAAGGCCAAGAATTGCGAAAAACAGCGTAGAAGTTGCTGGAGCAGTACCCATACCGAACGCTGTGATTCCGCTTATCGTGATTGCTTCGTCAATTGCGGCGGTGAAATCGAGAAGCATGTGGAATGAGAATACCGAGGCTCACCAGGATGAAGCTCATCTGCACAAGGTCATCCGAGGCTGATATCTGAATACGACCTTCTATCATTACTGACGCATTGATCCATACATCCCACGTTCGAAGCAACTGCCATTTTTCTCTGCCCCTACTCCATCCCCCGCATCCATCATGCAAGCGTCGCAGCCTCTACTGCGCCACACAGAATTACGGGCAATAGAACAACAGCATGCCCATAGCCAGCCGCCGCTCATGGAGCGTGCGGGACAAGCCGCCGCTGCATGGGCATTGCAACTCCTGCCGAAAACATCATCACCGTCACAGACTCCTATCCTGATTCTTGCCGGTTCCGGCAATAACGGAGGGGATGCATTTGTCGTCGCACGTCATCTCTACCTCGCCGGATTCCGCCCTCATGTAGTCTTTGCCGGCCACCCTGAACGACTTCCCACGGATGCCCGTCTGGCCTATGAACAATGGCTTTCCGCAGGGGGCACGCTCATCGATGCCCTTGAAAACCTTCCAGACTTACCCAAATCAGTAGACGCATTCGCACTGGTCATTGACGGGCTTCTGGGCATCGGCCTGCAACGTCCTGTTGAAGGGCATTTCGCCATACTCGTTCAACGGGTTAACACTTACAACGCCCCCATTCTTGCACTTGATATCCCCAGCGGTCTGGATTCGGAAACAGGGCGTGTTCTGGGCTGTGCCGTCAGGGCAACGCATACGCTCAGTTTCATCGCCCTCAAGCCCGGTCTGCTGACGCTGGATGGCCCCGATTACTGCGGAATCACGCGTGTTGATAATCTGGGGCTTGGAACGTCATGGTCATTTCAGAAACAGGGCGCAACCGTTGGGCTTGATCTATGCCAGTCCCATCGCAAACCTCGCCCGCACAACAGCCACAAGGGAAGCCACGGCAATGCCTGCATCATCGGCGGTGCGCCTGGCATGACAGGCGCCGCATTGCTTGCAGGACGCGCTGCCCTGATGCTGGGCGCGGGTCGTGTCTATGTGGGTTTGCTGGAAGAACTTAAAGTCGATCCCTTACAAGCTGAACTGATGTTGCGGCATGTTGATGCCACTCACACTCAATATGAAGAACTGTTCCAGCTTGCCACTTGCCTTGCCATCGGACCGGGGCTGGGGCAATCGGCTTGCGCCTTGGAATTGCTGCGATGCGCATTGGAGACAAACCTCCCCCTGCTGATCGATGCCGACGCACTCAATCTGCTGGCCTTATCCCCCGCCCTGAAAGCACAGTTGAAACATAGAAGCCAACATGGCAATGAGCCATCTCAACATGCACCGCCCCCCCTGACCCTACTCACGCCTCATCCCGCCGAAGCGGCACGGCTGTTAGGTGTCAGCATTACCGACATTCAAAACCATCGCCTGAATGCCGCCTTGCAACTGGCGCGTGACTATCATGCCGCGATTGTCCTCAAGGGTTGCGGCAGCATCATTGCTTTTCCGGAGGGGCGCTGGTACATCAATACCACGGGCAATCCGGGTTTGGCCAGCGCCGGCACGGGAGACGTGTTGAGTGGAATGACGCTGGCACTACTCGCGCAAGGCTGGCCTTCGGATCAAGCACTGCTGGCGGCCGTCCATTTGCATGGCATTGCGGCGGATGCCTGTGTGGCATCGGGCATCGGGCCCATCGGATTACTGGCCAGCGAGCTCCTGCCTTCAGCGCGTTCCTGTCTGAATCAATGGATTTCTTCATCGAGCATTGATCCGAACTGAATAGAAAGGATGCCGGATGATAAAATCCGCATCATTCCTTCAGGAGCCGCTCATCATGGATATCACTCTCGCCGCCGAAGTTGAACGTAATGTATTGGTTGCACTCGCTGAAGACATCGGCAGTGGCGATCTGACGGCACTCCTAGTCAAAGCGGGACAAAAAAGTCGTGGGGTCGTCATTACCCGTGAAGACGCCATCCTGTGTGGTGTCGCATGGTTCAACGCCTGCTTCCAACGACTCGACCCCACTGCGCAGATCACTTGGCATGCGCGCGATGGCGAGCGCATCAAAGCCGGACAAACGGTCTGCGAAATTGCCGCAGATACACGCACCCTATTGACGGCAGAACGCGCAGCCCTCAATTTCCTCCAGTTACTTTCAGGTACAGCCACCAAAACCCGACGCTTTGTGGATGCCGTACAAGGGACGGATTGCAAGATCGTTGATACCCGCAAGACTTTGCCAGGACTCCGGCTTGCACAAAAATTCGCAGTCAAGACCGGCGGCGGCTTCAATCATCGCCTAGGCCTGTATGACGGAATTCTCATCAAGGAAAACCACATCATTGCCGCAGGGGGTGTGGCGCAAGCATTGGGACAGGCACGCAAGCTGGCCCATGGAGATGTCTTTGTGCAGATTGAGGTGGAAACCATCGCCCAACTGGTTGAAGCTCTCGACTGCGGCGCAAAAATGATTCTGCTCGACAATATGACGCTCGAACACATGCGAGAAGCCGTCGTCATCAACGCAGGGCGTGCCGCGATTGAAGTCTCGGGTGGGGTGGGACTGGAACAGGTACGCACCATCGCCGAAACCGGCGTTCACCGTATTTCGATCGGCACACTCACCAAAGACGTCGCTGCGCTCGACCTGTCATTGCGACATATCGAGCGTTAATCCGCTCTTTCAAACGCTGCTTTTCAGTTGATCGAGTATCGCCGGATTCTCCAGCGTCGACACGTCCTGCGTGATATCTTCGCCTTTAGCCAACTGGCGCAGCAAACGACGCATGATCTTGCCTGAGCGTGTCTTGGGCAAGTTTTCACCAAAGCGGATATCTCTGGGCTTGGCAATCGGGCCTATTTCCTTGCCCACCCACTCGCGCAATTCATGAGCAATTTTCAGTGCGGCATCGGCATCAGGTCTGGCTCCTTTCAACACCACGAAAGCACAGATTGCCTCACCCGTCAGATCATCCGGCCGACCGACCACCGCCGCTTCAGCAACCTGCGGATTCGACACCAAGGCAGACTCGATTTCCATCGTCCCCATGCGATGTCCGGAAACATTGAGCACATCGTCGATGCGCCCCATGATGGTGAAATAACCTGTTTTGGCATCACGTACTGCGCCATCGCCCGCCAGATAAAGCCGCCCGCCGAGCTCCTCGGGAAAATACGATTTAATGTAGCGATCCGGATCTCCCCAGATGGTGCGTATCATGCCCGGCCACGGCTTTTGAACCACCAGCGCACCCCCACTCCCCCACGGCACTTCATTGCCCGCCTCATCCACAATCGTCATCTGTATCCCCGGAAACGGCAAGGTACAGGAACCCGGAACCAGCGGTGTAACACCCGGCAGTGGCGTAATCATGTGTCCGCCCGTTTCGGTCTGCCAGAACGTATCGACGATGGGACAACGACTCGCACCCACCTGTGTGTAATACCACATCCACGCCTCAGGATTGATGGGCTCACCCACCGAGCCCAATATTCGCAAGGAAGACAAATCATATTTTTTCGGCAGATCAGGTCCCGCCTTAATGAGTGAGCGTATCGCCGTGGGTGCTGTATAGAAAATCGACACGCGATGATCCTGAATGAGCTTCCAGAACCGTCCGGCATCCGGCCAGGTGGGGATGCCCTCAAATACGACTTGTGTTGCCCCACAAGCCAAGGGGCCATAAACGATATAAGTATGTCCTGTCACCCAGCCGATGTCGGCTGTGCACCAGAACACATCATCCGGCTTGAGATCAAACGTCCATTTCGTCGTCACCACCGCATGAAGCAGATAGCCTGCCGATGAATGCTGAACGCCCTTGGGCTTACCCGTTGAGCCCGAGGTGTAGAGCAAAAACAGCGGATGCTCGGCATCCACCCATTCCGGCTCACAGGTTTCCGATTGCCCTGCCTCTGCATCGTGCCACCAGATATCACGCACTGGCACCATCGTACAGGCACTCTCACCCTCAGTGCGTTGATAAACAATGACGCAACGAATCGAATCACAGCCTCCCAAGGCAATGCCCTCGTCGACCGCCGGCTTGAGCGGCAAAATCTTGCCACCACGACACTGCGCATCCGCCGTAATTACGGCGACCGCTCCGGCATCCTGTATGCGCTCCTGCAAACTTTTGGCAGAAAATCCACCAAAGACGACAGAATGAATCGCCCCGATACGCGCACAGGCCTGCATGGCGACGATGCCTTCAATCGACATCGGCATATAGATGACGACGCGATCGCCCTTTCCGATGCCCTGCACTTTCAAAGCATTGGCAAAAGTCGCAGTACGCGCCAGAAGTTCGCGGTACGAGACTTTCGTCACCTTGCCGTCATCGCTTTCAAAAATCAGTGCGATCTTCTCCCCCAAGCCCGCTTCCACATTGCGATCCAAACAATTCCACGAAACATTGAGCTTGCCATCAGAAAACCACTGGTAGAACGGTGCGCGTGACTCATCGAGAATCTGGGTAAACGGCTGTCGCCAACCCAAATGTTCGCGAGCCAAACGCGCCCAATACCCCGAATAATCCTGAGTCGCCTCATGACACAAAGTATCGTAAGCGGCACGACCTGAAATGACAGCGTTTTGAACAACATCGGCAGAAGGCGGAAAAACACGGCTTTCCTGCAGCACGGATTCAATCGTCGACATGATAGAAGCTCCTGTATTCTCGTCTTGCTAACGTACATGGTAGCCGTCTCCACCCGCAGAGGATGAAACAAACGTTACCCTAGACACCCACCCCACCCATCCCCAATGCCCCGAAAATAACCCCCTCATGCCCAGTTCACTTATAAGCCCGATGACGG
>CAYTHB010000097.1:0-8232 GCA_964437515.1 uncultured Sterolibacterium sp. | reverse complement strand
AGGGCATCATAAACCGTGCTGCGGGCGATGCCGTGCTGGTTTTCAAAGAGGATGCCTGCCTGTTCAAAAACACGTTTCTTGCTGCTCAGATCCAGATTGAGCAGGATATTGTCTTGAGGCAGAAGTTGAGCGATCTGGTTCATCAGTAAGGAGTGCGGCAACCGAATGATGTGTGTCGGTCAAGGGGTGCGAAGTATACCTGAACAGCCCATTGTTCCCGTTTTATCGTGTTGCAGATCAGGACATGAATAGGCCCTCGCTCCGGGATGGCAGCGAGGGCTTGGGTTCATGGATTCAATGGTTTCATTGGATTCAATGGGGTTTGGCGCACTCAATGCTCAAGATTTGAGCGATGCTGCTTATTCAACCGCGGCGCGCTTCTGGCTTTCGTGGGCGTGGTTCGAGATTTTTTCCTTGTGCTTCACAACCTGACGATCGAGTTTGTCGGCGACGGTGTCGATGGCGGCGTAAAGGTCCTGCTCAACACTGTCTGCATGGATGGCTTTGCCTTTGACTTGCATGGTGACTTCCGCCTTTTGCTTGAGTTTATCTACGGAGAGAACGACATGCACGCTGGTGACGTTGTCAAAATGACGGATGATGCGGTCCAGCTTGGTCTTGACATATTCGTCGATGGCCGGGGTGACTTCGAGGTGATGACCGGTGATGGTGAGATTCATGGTGGCTCCTTTTTGTCGTGCCGTGGTTGAAAATGAAGCTTATTCCAATTAAAGCAGTTTGCGCAGGTTAACGGGGGGAATGTTGAGGGCTTCCCGATATTTTGCAACGGTACGTCGCGCTACGACGATGCCTTGTTCGCCGAGGAGTTCGGCTATTTTGGCATCGGAAAGGGGTTTGTGGCCATTTTCCGATTCAATGATTTTTTTGATGAGTGCTCGAATGGCTGTTGATGAGGCTGCACCGCCGGTATCTGTGGCGACATGGCTGCCAAAAAAGTATTTGAACTCAAAAATACCACGGGGTGTGGCCATGTATTTCTGGGTGGTGACCCGCGAAATGGTGGATTCGTGCAATTCCAGCGTTTCGGCAATTTCTCGCAAGGTGAGTGGGCGCATGGCGACTTCACCGTGATCGAGAAAGGCCGTCTGACGGTCGGCAATGGCTTGTGCAGTACGCAGGATGGTGTCGAAGCGTTGCTTGATGTTCCGGATTAGTGCGCGCGCTTCCTGTAGTTGCCCCGCCATGCTGCTATGCGCGCCCCGATGCTGGCTCAGGATGCTGGCGTACATTTGATTGACGCGTAGTTGTGGCATGGCGGCTTGATTCAGAGAAGCAATCCAGCGACCACGATGCTTTCGGATGATGACATCCGGAATGATGTAGCGGGTATCCAGTGGAGCGTATTGCGCACCGGGGCGCGGGTTGAGCGAGCGTACCCGAGCATGAGCCGAACGCAAGGCATCATCGGTGCATTTCAGCAGACGTTTGAGCTGGGTGAAATCACGCGCTGCCAGCAGTTCGAGATGAGATGGCTCCACCAGGCGAAGGGCAAGGTCACGTTCGCTGGAGGCGGGTTGATTCTCAAGCTGTAACGATAGACATTCGCTGGGGGTGCGTGCTCCGATGCCGGGGGGGTCGAGACTTTGCAGGCGTCGCAGGGCGATGTGAAGCTCTTCGAGCAGATCAAGTGCCTCATCGCTGTCTTTTTGCGAATCTGAGGTGGGCAGACAATCTGCAAGAACATCCACGAGGTCTTCCAGCGGCTGCGCCAGATAGCCATCCTCATTCAGGGCTTCCACGAGGAAGATGGCCATGCCACGATCATGATCGCTGAGTTGCATGAGTCCGAGTTGCGCACCGAGGTGCTCACGTAGTGTGATTTCTGCTTTGTGCTGATCAGCAAGATCAGCATCTTCGTCATTGGGATCACGCGGTGTCTTGCTGCGAATTTCGCTACCCCAGTCAGCCTCCGAACCAGCATCTTGTCGGCTCAGATCATCGCGGTTTTCTCCCGCGTCCTCACTGCCGTCGCGCTCTGCTCGTCCTTCATCGGAAGAGGGTGAAGGCTCCGCCGTGTTTTGCGATGATGGCGCAGCATAGGGATCGTTGGGTGAAGGCGCATAAGAAGCCGCTTCGGATTCGGCACGTTCGAGCAGCGGATTTTCCTGAAGCATCTGCTCGACTTCCTGATTCAGTTCCAGCGTCGATAATTGCAGCAAGCGAAGTGCCTGCTGTAATTGCGGCGACAAGGTGAGCTGCTGTGAGGTCTTGAGCTGGAGTGTTTGTTTCATGTGCGCAAGCGACAGGCGAGAATATTACATTCCATTACATTCGGAAGTTTTCGCCGAGGTAGATTTTCCGGACGCTTTCATTATAGATAATCTCATCCGGTCGTCCTGAAGCGAGCACCGCGCCTTCGTTGATGATGGTGGCACGATCGCAAATCCCTAGTGTTTCACGCACGTTGTGATCGGTGATGAGCACCCCGATGCCCCGTTCCTTGAGGAAGTTGATGATTTTCTGGATGTCGATGACCGCAATCGGGTCAACGCCGGCAAAAGGCTCATCCAGCAGAATGAAGCGGGGATTGCTGGCCAGTGCGCGTGCAATTTCAACCCGTCGCCGTTCGCCCCCCGAGAGAGCAATCGACGGACTGTCGCGCAAATGTGTAATGTGCAACTCTTGAAGCAGGGCATCGAGTCGGGTTTCGATATCCTCTTTGCGCAGATTTTGAAGTTCCAGCACGGCACGGATGTTATCGGCCACGTTGAGCTTGCGAAAAACAGAATTTTCCTGAGGCAGATAGGATAGTCCCATCCGCGCCCGTCGATGGATGGGCATGTGGGTGAGCGTCACGCTATCACGGTTTTCCGCGCCATTCTCTTCCAGACGGATTTCGCCGCCATCTGTAGCGACCAGTCCCACGATCATGTAAAAGCAGGTGGTCTTGCCTGCACCGTTGGGGCCCAGCAAGCCGACGACTTCACCACTGCCGACATCGAACGACACATCTTTAACTACACTGCGTGACTTGTATTTTTTGCGTAATTCGCTGACGATCAATCTAGTCATTCTCATCTCCTGCCGCGTGCAACAGTGCTTCGCTTCCCTTGAGCAGGCGGCGTATCACCTCACTGGAAAAGCCGCGTCCTTGCAAAAAGCGTGCTTGCCGTGCCCATTCGCGGGCATCGCGCGGCGGCTGGGCAAACTTGCTGCGCCAGACCGCTGCGGCGCGCGTGGGTTCATCTTCAATTTCTTCCTGATTCAGGCTGCTTTCAATCAGCGCGTCATCAATGCCGCGTGTGCGCAGGCTGTGGGCGAGTCTGGCCGTGCCAAAGCGTGCGGCATGAGCGCGTACATAAGCCGCTGCCGCGCGCGCATCCGAGAGCAGGCCGATGTTTTCTAGCTGATCGAGTACCTGTTCGATGGCTTGTGTCGCGGCTGCCGTGGAATCCGTATCTTCTGTCTCCCTATCCGCCTCCGCCTTCGCCGCAGTGCGTCGCTCGGCGCGCGCCAGCTTGCGCGTCAGCTCGGCGCGACTATGCTCGCGCTGCGCCAGCAGCTTGATGGCGCGTCCGCGCAGGGAGAGTGACGATGGCTTGGGCGGCGGTTTGTTCATCGTGCCGCAAAATCAGCTCAGGAAATGAGGCGAATGCAGTAAATGCAGTGCGCGTACAGGCTTACAGCCCGTCCGCCGCCTCACCTTCGGAATTGAGTGCGGCGACCCCAACGGCTGTACGCACTTTGTTTTCGATCTCTCGCGCCAGTTCCGGGCGTTCTTTGAGGAATTCACGCGAGTTGTCTTTGCCTTGACCGATTTTCTCGCCGTTGTAGGCATACCAAGCACCGGATTTTTCGACGATCTTGTGCTCCACGCCGAGGTCGATGATTTCTCCAGCGCGTGAAATGCCTTCGCCATAAAGAATGTCGAAATGCGCTTCGCGGAACGGCGGGGCGACCTTGTTTTTGACGACCTTGACCTTGGTTTCGTTACCGATTACTTCGTCGCCCTTCTTGATCGCGCCGGTGCGGCGGATATCGAGGCGCACCGATGCATAGAACTTGAGCGCGTTGCCACCCGTGGTGGTTTCCGGGCTGCCGAACATCACGCCGATTTTCATGCGAATCTGGTTGATGAAGATCACCAGCGTGTTGGTGCGCTTGATGTTGCCTGTGAGCTTACGCAAGGCTTGGCTCATTAGACGCGCCTGCAAGCCGGGCAGTTGATCGCCCATTTCACCTTCGATTTCAGCACGCGGCACGAGTGCTGCGACCGAGTCGATCACTACGATATCCACGCCCCCGGAACGTACCAGCATGTCGGCAATTTCCAGCCCTTGCTCGCCGGTGTCGGGTTGCGAGATCAGCATGTCGCCGACATTCACGCCAAGTTTGCCCGCATAGATCGGGTCGAGCGCGTTTTCAGCATCAATGTAGGCCGCCGTGCCGCCCGCTTTTTGTATTTCAGCGACGATATGTAGACACAAGGTAGTTTTACCCGAGGACTCCGGGCCGTAAATTTCCACAACGCGACCGCGGGGCAAACCGCCTACGCCCAGCGCGAGATCCAGCCCCAGCGAGCCGGTGGAAACCGTCTGCAGATCGTTTTCAATCTGCGACTCGCCCATTTTCATGATCGAGCCTTTGCCGAACTGCTTTTCAATTTGCGCGAGTGCCGCTTGCAAGGCCTTGCTCTTGTTTTCGTCGATTGCCATGGTGGGATTCCCTTTCAAATTTGCCTTGGATTATGGCATAGCTTTTGCTGGTGCTACTTGAGATCGGCGTGCCATCGTGCCAAACGTGCCATGAGCCCGGTGAGTGCATGAATCACCGCCTTCCGTCGTATCGTTTCCCGATCGCCGGATAAATACAGGGTCTCACTTTCGGGCTGGCTTTCTTTCATGCACCAGGCGAAGCAGACCGTCCCCACGGGCTTATCCGGCGAGCCACCTCCCGGGCCCGCAATTCCGCTAATGGCGAGGCTCACTTGGGCGGCAGAATGCGTCAGCGCACCGACCGCCATTTCACGCACTGTTGGTTCACTGACCGCGCCGCATTGGTCGAGTGTGGCTGCACTCACGCCGAGCATTTCTTGCTTGGCGGCGTTGGAGTAGGTCACAAAGCCCCGATCAAACCAAGCGGAGCTTCCCGCTGTCGCCGTGATGACTTCGGCCAGCCAGCCTCCCGTGCAGGATTCCGCGCAGACGAGTTGCCATTGACGTTGGCTCAAGGCCTGACCCACGGCAGCGGAAAACGACTCCAGGACGGCATCCATATCGGCTTAATGCTATCTCTGCAATGCTGCCTGTGCGGCCAGTAGCACCAGGACTGAATAAGCTGCCGCCACCGCATCATCCATCATCACGCCAAAGCCATTTTTTATTTTTTGGTCAAACCAGCGTGCAGGGAAGGGTTTGGTGATGTCAAAAAAGCGGAACAGCAAAAAGGCTGCGAGCTGCCAGAGCAGCCCGGCGGGCGCGCACAACAGCACACACCAAAATGGCACGATTTCATCCCAGACGATCGCCCCATGATCGACGACCCCCAGCGCGCGCCCGGTTTTGTCGCAAGCCAGCACGCCATAGGCAAAAGCCAGCAGGAGGAACCCGGCGAAATGCAGGTCGTTCGGCAGTCCCATGCGTAGCAGTGGATAAACCAACCAAGCAAACAGCGTCCCTGCCGTCCCCGAAGCCCAAGGGGATAAGCCACTGCCTAAGCCGCAAGCGAAGAAATGATGGGGCGATTGAAAAATGAAACGCCAAGGGGGTGGCGGGCTTTTTTTGATGTTCATAAGAACAGTTATCTGGTTTGTTGAATTTTGAGTATTTCACTCATTGTCTTCAGGTGGATTGATGTTGCGATGGGGCTATCAGACGATTACGATAATTGACATGCCATTGGATTGTATCAGCGTGATCTTGTTTCTTTTTTGAGTCAATTTGAACACTTCGTTTGGCAATGCAGCTGTTCACACAACTTGAAGCTCGAAACAAGAAGGTTATGGCGTCAAAATGGCGACAATGATAGACTGGATATCTAGATTGTCGTTGGAGGTTGATATGGGTAGTGCAGTAGCCAAGCAAGATCGTATCGGCGCTCGGGTTCCGCACGAGGTGTACGAGACGCTTTGTCGTGCCGCAGAACTGACCGGCGCGACGGTCAATCAGTTTCTGGTGCAAGCAGCACTCAAAGAGGCTCATGAGGTCATCGAGCGTGAAGAGGTCATTCGCCTCAGCCCACGTGATTGGAGCTGGTTGCTCGATTTGATGGAGAACCCGCCCAAGCCGAATGCAAAATTGAGTGCTGCCATGAAGCATTATCAGAAAGCCAAGCAAGATGATGCAGCTACTGTCTTTAACTGGAAGCCATGACCGGCAGAGATTCGACTGTGGTCGCCAAGAACTGAACGTCTGGTTGCAGCAGCTTGCGCGCCAGCATCAGAACAAGGGGCTGTCGAAAACCTTCGTTGCCATCCATCAAGACGAACCCGAGCGTATTTACGCTTATTACGCGCTGACCTTGGCTGAACTCGAAAACAGGCATCTTCCGGAGGCTTGGCGGAAGAAACTACCGCGACGCATTCCTGGCGTGCGACTGGGTCGGCTGGCGGTTGACCGGCAATACCAAGGCAAGGGGCTGGGAGAGATCTTGTTGGTCGATGCGCTGACGCGAGCGCGGCGCATCTATGCCGAGGCGGGTGGAATGGGCTTGTTTGTCGATGCGATCGATGAGACGACCGCTGGATACTACCGACGTTTCGGTTTTCAGGCGGCACCGGATAACCCGCTTTTACTGTTTTTCCCAGCAATGGGAGATACGCAGTGAAAGCGATATTGCTTAGGCTTCAGGCAAAGTGATCGTAGCCGCGTTTGCTGGGCACGACGTTGTTTCCGAGTGCGTCGAGTAGTTGTACTTTTTTCGCTGCGCCGGTTTCAATGTGGCCGATGCAGGTGAGTGGCAGGGTGAGTTGTTGACCCAGTTCGAGAAGTGCGTTGTGGTGTGTGGGTGGGGCGGTGAACAGCAATTCGTAGTCGTCGCCACCGGCGAGTAGGCATTGTTGAGCCAGCGCGGGATCAATGCCGCAATGCAGTGCGGCTTGGGGCAGGTGCGGGAGTTGGAGTGTGGCTGCGTGCCTGGAGTGCGTGAGAATGTGCCCCAGATCGGCGAGCAGGCCGTCGGAGATGTCGATGGCGGCGTTGGCGAGTTGTTGTTGTGCGAGTGCGCGGCCGAGGGCGACGCGGGGTTGTGGGCGGTGCAGTGCAGCGAGGCAAGGGATTTGATGGGCTGTCGGTAGCGCGCAGCGGCCTTGTAGATGCGCGAGTCCGAGGGCGGCAAGCCCGGGTGTGCCGGAGACCCAGATTTCATCGCCATTTTGTGCGCCGGAGCGGCGTAGTGCTTGACCTGCCGCGACTTCACCAAAAATGGTGACGCAAAAATTGAGTGCGCCGTGGGTGGTGTCGCCGCCGATGATGTCAATGCCGAAGGCTTCGGCGCAGGCAAAAAATCCGTCGGCAAAGGCGGCGATCCAGGTTTCATCGCGGGCGCGTTCTGCCGATAGGGCGGCGGCCAGCAAGGCCCAGCGCGGTTCGGCACCCATGGCTGCCATGTCGGAGACGTTCACCGCCAGGGTTTTCCAGCCGAGCGCGTTGGGGTCGGTGTCGGGCAGGAAATGTGTGCCGGAAACCAACATGTCGGTGGAAATGACCAGTTCTTTTCCGGCGGTTGGGCGCACGAGCGCGCCATCGTCGCCCACACCCAGCACGCTGTGGGTGGTGGGGCGGGTGAAGTAACGGGCGATCAGGTCAAATTCGGAGGGCATGGTTTGCCCGGGTGTTCAGCCGTGTTGCGCTTCGTGCGGGCGCAGGTCGAGCGCGAGTTTGTCGAGCACGCCATTGATGAATTTGTGGCCGTCTGTGCCGCCATAATCTTTGGCGAGATCAATGGCTTCGTTGAGGATCACGCGGTAGGGGACTTCCGCAAAATGGCTGAATTCGCAGGCAGCCATCAGCAGGATGGCGCGTTCGATGGGCGAGACTTCTGCCCAGGTGCGCGACAGATGCGGTTCGATGGCGGCTTGCAGCGTGGCGGCGTGGTCGAGGGTGCGACTGAGTAGTTCGCGGTAGAGCGTGGTATCGGACTTGTCAAAGTGGGTGATTTCGATGGCATGGCCTTCGATGGCGGCTTGATCCTGACCGCCGACCATCCATTGATACAGGCCTTGCAGAACGAATTCACGCGCGCGGCGGCGGGGTGTTTTGGCAGCCATCAGCG
>CAYTHB010000096.1:0-8393 GCA_964437515.1 uncultured Sterolibacterium sp. | reverse complement strand
TAAGTCGCTTGCGATTGCATGATGTGCTTACCTCACAAGAAAACGCAACGAAAAAACCAGCCGACACTCAAACCCCGGTCGACCCAAAAAGTTCCCCATTATCACTCAAAAAAATCAAACAATAAATGTTTTACACATCAAGGTATTCACATTAAGCCGCCCGATCAAGGCGTGCCAATGCACCAAGCATGGACAAATCATTCAGGGTGATATCACGTCGATCCACACTGACCAGGCCTTCCTTTTGAAAGCGGCTAAAAATGCGACTAACGGTTTCTTCAGACAAACCCAGATAATTACCGATATCCAGCCGCGACATGCTCAGCCGAACTTGATCCAAAGTACCTTGCCGCGCAAACAAACGCCGCGCCAGCCCCACCAAAAACTCGGCCACCCGTTCTTCCGCGCTGCGCTTGCCCAGCAACAGCATCTGCTCTTCTTGCTGACGTAGTTGCTGGCTCATGATTTTCAGCAACTGCTGGCGCAATACGGGAAACTCATCCGCCAGTCGCTCCAGTTGCTGCACATCCAGCTTGCACACCGACATAGTTTCCAGCGCGCAGGCCTCCGAAGCATACGTCCCCGCAGCCATCGCACTCAAGCCAAGGAGGTCGCCGGGCACATGAAAGCCAATCACCTGCACCCGTCCATCTTCCGTACCCACAGTAGTTTTTGCCGAACCGCCACAAATCACATACAGCCCGTTCAACGGCTCGCCTGGGCGAAACAAAACCTGGCCGCGCTGATAAACCTCCTTACGCCGCATGATGCGCGCCAGAGGCACGACACCCTCCTCGCCCGGCACATCAGACAGACACAATGCCTGTACACCGCACTGTCCGCAGGAAATTTGCGGCCGGGATGAGTCGCCCACCACCCCCACCTTCACATCGCCCACATTCATCTTGCGCGCATTTTCCGCTCGCTTTCCACAACCTTTCATGGCGATTTTCCTTTCTCCAGCACAGCAGACTCCGCATTCTCTACAGGCGGCCGATCATCATCCATCAAAATCCGATAGCCCGGTCCTTCCAGATCATCGAACTGTCCATTTCGCAGCGTCCACCAAAACGCCGCGCCAATTAAAAAGACCAGCACCACCGACAGCGGAATCAACAAGTAGAGGATATCCATTGCATCACTTTGATTTTTGCAAACGTAGCGCATTCAATACCACGAGCAACGAGCTCGACGACATGCCTATGCCCGCCATCCAAGGAGTGACGATGCCGGTCATGGCCAGCGGGATTGCCAATAAATTGTAAGCGAAAGACCAGAGCAGATTCTGCCGGACGATGCGCAAGGTGCGCCGAGCCAGTTGTAAGGCTGCCACCAGCGCGTGCAGTTGCTCACCAAGCAACACAACATCGGCAGACTGCCGCGCCAGATCCGCGCCGCTGCCCATCGCCACCGACACCTGCGCCTGCGCCAGCACCGGCGCATCATTCACGCCATCGCCAATCATTGCCACCACCGCCCCTTGTGCCTGCAACTGACGCAGCCAGGCGTGCTTGGCCTCGGGAGTCTGCCCACCCCGAGCGTCACGCTCGGAAATGCCCAACTGCTGCGCCACCGCAGCCACGGTTTCCGGCGCATCGCCACTGAGGATACTCAGATGCACGCCTTGGGCGCGGAGTGCTGTGATCATTTCCGTGGCATCGGCACGCAGCGTATCGCGTAAGCGAAATAACGCCAGCCAGCCGCGTTCATTGCCCAACGCGACGATGCTGTCACTCGCCTGCCTTGCTGCGCGCCAGTCTTGCGCCACGGTGGGCAAAGGCTGACCATGCAGTGCCGCGACAAATTCCAGTGTGCCGATTCTCATTCCTGAATTCAGCCCATCCACAGCGCAGGCTTCCATGCCTTGCCCCGTGATGGCGCGCACCTCGCCGGACAATAGCGGAGCCACCTCCGCGCTAGGCAAGGCAGCTGCTGCATCCCGCAGGGCACGGCCAAGCGGATGCTCGGAAGCCTGCTCCAGCCACGCCGCGCAATGCAACACTTCATCCGCAGAGAGCACACCCAAAGGCAAAATTTCTGCCAGCGACAAGCGTCCTTCCGTTAACGTACCGGTCTTGTCGAAGACAAAATGATTGACCCGCGCCAGGGTTTCTATGGCATGCCCGCGCGTCACCAGCACCCCGATGCGCGAAAACGCCCCCGTCGCCACGGTCAGCGCAGCCGGAGTCGCCAATGACAGGGCGCAAGGACAACTGACCACCAGCACCGCCACAAACACCCACAAGGCCCGCGCCGGATCGATGAAATACCAAGCCACAGCAGTGCCAAGTGCCAGCACGATCAGGGCACGCACAAACCATGTCGCGATGCGATCGGCCATGACCACCATCTGCGGTTTCTCTGCCCGCGCCCGCTCTGCCAGATGCTGAATGGTCGCCAGCCGCGTTTCCTTGCCGACTTTATCAACGCGCAGCACCAGCGGGCTGGAGGTATTCACACTGCCGCCGACCACGCGATCGCCCATGCGACGCAGCAAAGGCCGACTTTCGCCCGACAACAGCGACTCGTCGATACTGCTCTCTCCCCGGATGATTTCACCATCAGCGGGAATGGTCTCGCCCGGCCGCACCAACACGATATCGCCCACGGCCAACTGCGCCACCGCCACGCGCTCGGCTTGCAGATCGGGATAATGAGTTAAGCGCGCGGCAAACGCCGGCAGGGCACGCGCCAAGGCTTCCACTCCGCGAGCCGCACGCTGCCGCGCCATCATTTCAAAATAACGCCCGCCGAGCAGGAAAAACACAAACATGGTCACCGAATCAAAATACACTGCGCCACTCGCCTGCAAGGTCGCCCAGACGCTGGCGACAAAAGCACAACCGATGCCCAGTGCCACCGGCACATCCATGCCCACACGTCCTTGACGCACGTCACGCCACGCGCTGCGAAAGAAGGGCGCGGCGGAATACAGCATGACCGGCAGCGTCAGCAGCAGACTCGCCCAGCGCATCAGCTGTTCGATATCCGCCGTCATCTCGCCCTCACGCGCCAGATAAACCGGGATGGCATACATCATCACCTGCATCATGCCAAAACCGGCGACGAACAAACGCCACAACGCGCTGCGCCGCTCCTTCTGCGCCAGTTGCTCGGACAAAGCCGGATCGTAAGGGTGGGCACGATAGCCGATCGCGGCAATCGCCATGAGAATTTGCGAGAGCTTGATCTGTCGCTCGTCCCAGCGCACCCGTGCGCGCCGCGTGGCATAGTTGATGTCGACCGCAGTCACGCCCGGCTGCCTGGCAAGGTGCGCCTCGTTTAGCCAGATACAGGCCGCACAGGTAATGCCTTCGAGCATCAACGCAGCTTCGCGCTCGTGCGGGTTGATCTGCCCCGCAGCATTCTTGACTTCATGCACAAAGGATTTCTGCATCTCGGGCAGATCGAACAGCCCGGCCTCCTGCAATTCCACCGGCATCGCTTCGCGCGGGCTGGCGGGCAGCGCATCGCGGTGACGGTAGTAATCCGTCAGACCATTACCGACGATCGCCTGCGCCACCGCCTGACAGCCCGCGCAGCACATCGGCCGTGACTGCCCGTCGATTTCAACCGCCAAATGTAGATCGGCGGGTATCGACAAGCCGCAGTGATAACACGTACTTTCCTGAGCGGAATCCATTCAACAACCTTTGCAGCCTTTGCAGTTCGCACAGCCAGAGCAAGCATTCTGTGTCTTTACGCTAGCAGGGACTGCCCGAAGTTTTTCCTGCAAAAAAGCGGCTTCCTGCTGCACAACAGTATCATGGCAGCGTCCTTCATACACCCCAAAATGATCGTCATCAAAAGGCAACAAGGTCGCCTGAGCCATGCCTTGCGCTGCCAATTCAACATTGGTGGCGGGGATCGCGGCATCCTGCAAACCATAGACCAGCAGCACCGGCATCTTCAGCCGATCGACGACATCCATCGGGTTGTAGTTTCCTGCCGTAAAAATCGACCGTGCGGGGGTAGTATTACGCCACTGTGATGTCGCGGGAATCAGGCTCAGGTAATGTGCCTTCCAGCCCGGCTTGGTCAGCAAGCCGAGTTCTCCCGGCTCCGCCAGCACCGGCAAGGAATGCGGCGCAGCACCGCATAAAGAACCGAACTTGTCGCGCACGGCATGCCCCAGCGTGCGGATAAGCTGCCACTTTGGCACGACCTTCATGGCATGACGGCTATCCAGATGCGGTACTTGCGCGACCACGGCTTGCAGATCGGGGGTTTCTGCCGCCAGCATCAGCGCATGGCCGCCGCCTAAGGAACTGCCCCACAAGGCGATGCGCGTCGTGTCGATATCTGCACGTTTGCGTAAGCACGCCAGCGCGGCGCGCGCATCATCGAGCTGCGCGGCAAAATTCAGACACTGGCGCGGTTCACCGCTGGATGCACCGAAATAGCGATAATCAAAATTGAAGGTCGCCATTCCCGCTGCGGTAAAGGCACGGATGAAATCCGCCGTACCAAAATTCCATTCCGTCGCCAAGCCGTTCGTCATCAACACCACGGGCGCGCGCTCCACGCCCACAGGCCGGTGCAGATAGCCGGTGCACACCTCTTGCCCACTGGCAAAACGCACAATTTCCGTTTGAACCATGGCCTCCGTCATGAACAGCTCAACTCACCACCAGGGTCGGCGGCGTCGCATTCGGGATGGCTTCCAGCGTGCCGATCACTGCGGGTGCAAAACCTTCACAACGGAAAATTTCCAGCACCTCGGCCTCGGACTCTGGCGTACATGCCACCAGCAAACCGCCACTGGTTTGCGGATCGCTGAGCAAGGCTTGCTGCCAATCGCGCAGCCCTGCCCCGAGAACCACAGAAGCACCATAGCTATTCCAGTTGCGCGTCGATGCGCCGGTGGCGACACCGGCTTGCGCCAGCGTGCGGGCTTCATCGAGCAAGGGAATCCGTGCAAACTCAAGCTGCGCGCACAAGTTCGCGCCCCGGCAGATTTCCAGCAAGTGCCCCGCCAGACCAAAGCCGGTCACGTCGGTCAGCGCATGCACGCCCGCGAGTGCCGCGAGTGCCGTCCCCGGCGTGTTGAGCCGCGTGGTTTCAGCGATCATGCGTGCATAGCCTTCTGCCGCAAGCTGGCCTTTTTTCAGGGCAGCGGAGAGGATGCCCACACCGAGCGGCTTGCCGAGGATCAATTGATCTCCCGCCCGCGCGCCGCTATTACGTTTGACATGCTGCGGATGCACCACACCGATGCCCACCAGCCCATAGATCGGTTCCAGCGCGTCGATGGAATGACCACCGGCCACGGGGATGCCCGCTTGCGTACAGATCTCCTCGCCGCCCGCCAGTATCTCGCGAATGGCTTCGAGTGGCAGTTTATCCAACGGCATGCCCACCAATGCCAACGCGAACAGGGGGCGACCACCCATCGCGTAAATATCGGACAGCGCATTGGTCGCGGCGATGCGACCGAAATCGCGCGGGTCGTCAACGATGGGCATGAAGAAATCGGTGGTGGCAACAATCGCCTGTTCATCATTAAGCCGATACACTGCCGCATCATCACTGGTTTCGCTGCCCACCAGCAAGGCTTCAGGGCGCGGCACGAGAGCCGCCAGCGGCGATTGCGCGAGTAGTTTGGCGAGCACGCCCGGCGCAATTTTGCAGCCGCAGCCACCGCCGTGGGAAAATTGGGTCAAGCGGATTTTCGTTGCATCGTTCATTACATCAACCCATGAGTTCATCATCACAGCCCGGATGGGCGAAGTTAACACAGATCACCCAGTTTGACGAGGTGATCGACGTGCGCTCACCCGCTGAATTTGCCGATGACCACTTGCCCGGGGCAATCAACTACCCGGTGCTCGATGATGCCGAACGCATACAGGTCGGCACGCTCTACAAGCAGGAATCGCCATTTGCCGCAAAAAAAGTAGGTGCGGCACGGGTGGCGCGCAATATCGCTCGCCACATCGAAACCCAGCTGCTCGACAAGCCGCGCGACTGGCGGCCACTCGTCTATTGCTGGCGTGGCGGTCAGCGCAGCGGCGCATTCACCCACATCCTGCGGCAAATCGGCTGGGATGCCTGTCGTCTCGAAGGTGGCTACAAAAACTGGCGACGGCAGGTGATCGAACAGCTCGCGCTGTTGCCCGGCCAGCAAAACTTCCGCGTCATCAGCGGTGCCACTGGCAGCGGCAAAAGCCGCCTGCTGGAAACCCTCGCCGCCCAAGGCGCGCAGGTCTTGCATCTGGAAGAACTCGCGGCACACAAAGGCTCCGTACTCGGCACCTTGCCCGGCGCAGCCCAGCCCTCGCAGCGCAGTTTTGAATCGCGCCTCTATAGCGCACTCGCAGCTTTCGAGCCAAGCCAACCCGTTTTCGTCGAAGCCGAAAGTCGCCGCATTGGCTTGCTGCAACTGCCCGATGCCTTGCTCGCTGCCCTACGCCACTCGCCCGGCTTTCGCATCGAAGCCAGCAGCGCGGCGCGTGTCGATTTTTTACTGCGCGACTACGACTACTTTCTCGCCAACCCCGCCTGGCTCAGCGAGCGGCTCGGCTATTTACGCGGCCTGCAAGCCAACGAAACACTGGAACGCTGGCAGCAACTCATCGAAATGCGCGAATTCCCCACGCTGGTCAATGAATTGCTGGAACAGCACTACGACCCGCTCTATCGCCGCTCGCAGCAAAAAAGTCGTGTCGCCAGCGCGCCGAATCCGCTCTATTCCAGCGGCGACTTAAGCCCTGCCGCATTAAGCCAACTCGCGCAACAGTTACGCGCCGAAGCCACCACCCATCTGTCCAACCAATAAGCCACGCCCATCATGGAAACCTGCACAACACCCCATCACACCCACAATCGCGAAGTCTCATCCTGGGTGCGCCGTTTCGCCCCGCTGATTCCTGCCGGTGGCCGCGTGCTCGACTTGGCTTGCGGCGGGGGACGACATACGCGCTACCTCGCGGGCTTGGGGCATCCCGTCGAAGCCGTCGATCGCAACGAAGCCGCCCTCGCTGCACTGGCACAAGAAAACCTCCCTGGCTTGAGCACCCGTTGCGCCGATCTCGAAGGCGGGCCGTGGCCTTATAACGGGGTCAGTTTTGCCGGCATCGTCGTCACCAATTTTCTCTGGCGACCACTCATGCCCAGTTTGATGAACTGCCTCGATAAAGGCGGGGTGCTAATCTATGAAACATTCATGATCGGCAACGAGCGATTCGGCAAGCCCGCCGACCCAGCTTACCTACTGCGAAAAGATGAACTGCGCTTCATCGTGCGCGAGCATCTGGACATCATCGCCTTTGAGCAAGGCGAAGTCACCCAGCCACGTCCTTCCGTTATTCAGCGAATCTGCGCGACGCGACTGGGAAACTTGCGCTTGCCTGAATGAGCTTCAGACAATCCGACAGGCTGTTGCAAAATCCAGGCGTGGCCCACGCGGATAGAGCTTGCTGGCGTCGCCATAACCGAGATTCACGAGAAATACGGATTTCAACGCGGTTCCGGCAAAGAACGCCGCATCCAAGGTCGCCTTGTCGAAGCCGCCCATCGGCCCGCAATCCAGCCCCAGCGCGCGCGCTGCCATAATCAGATACGCCCCTTGCAAGGCACTGTCGCGATGGCTGGTTTCCTCGATCATGGCTTCGTTGCCGACAAACCATGAACGCGCATCGGTCGCCGGATACAACTTCGGCAGATGCTCATAAAACTGCATATCGCGCGCCACGATCACCGTGCAGGGTGCAGCCATGGTCTTATCGACATTGCCCGGAGCCAGAGCCGGTTTGAGCTTTGCCTTGGCATCCGGCGATTTTACAAAGACAAAGCGCGCAGGGCAGTTGTTGGCCGCCGTCGGTCCCCATTTAAGCAAGTCGTAAAGCTGATGCAGGATGTCATCCGACACTTCTTTTCCATTGAAGCCATTGTGGGTGCGCGCCTCGGTAAAGAGCTGCGCCAACTGGGCTGCATCAAATGGGATCGCCATCAATAGTCTCCTAAGGGATAAAACATATCATTGCAGTATATCGCCTGAACCATCCATACCGTTCAGCCATCATCGACACACTCGATCGTGCCAATCAGTCAGCGATTCCCATGAGCATAAAGTCATACGACTTGTCATGGCCAGTCGTCATAGCAGGGCAGGCCATGTTCCGTTTCCGTTCCACACAGAAAGACTACGCACTGCGTTGTTACATCGCCTTTTACACGGCCGGAAGCTGGAGAAGATAGTCACGACAGCACCACCGAAAAAAATGAACAATGCATCCGCAATCAACGCTCGATGACGATCTCGCCCTCCTTGAGCCGGACAACCGCCGAACCCATATCATCACCCACCTGCATGACCTGATGCCCCACATGCACCTCGGTGCCGAAATGCAAGGCACGATGCACCACGATGCGCGCCTGATCGACGGTTTTCA
>CAYTHB010000095.1:0-8496 GCA_964437515.1 uncultured Sterolibacterium sp. | reverse complement strand
CATGCTGGATGGTCACAGGAGAGGTTTTGGCTTTAATGGCCACGGATTCAGGAATAGTTTTAACGTAATAGAATCACTATATCTCTGGATATGGATCAGCAACATGAAAATCAACGCCCCCGTAAGCAATGTAGAAAGTCGGTTTGCCGAAGGTGAATCTTTGTATTCGCGCACCAACCTCAAAGGTCAGATCGAAGAAATCAATGACAATTTCGTCCGGATGAGTGCCTTCACCCGGGAGGAATTGCTGGGCAAGGCACACAATATCGTTCGTCATCCCGATGTGCCCCCGGCGGCTTTCAAGGATTTGTGGGATGACCTGAAGCGGGGTCGCCCCTGGCGCGGGGTACTGAAGAACTGGCGCAAGGATGGCGGGTATTACTGGGTGGTCGCCAATGCCTCTCCGGTGCGGGACGAGACGGGGCAGATTACGGGTTATCAGTCGGTTCGCTTTCCGCCGACACAAGAAGAAATCCGGATGGCCGAGCGGGCTTACCAGCGCATGAACAAGGGCGATACGTCTCTTGGCATCCGTCATGGCCGGGTCGTCGTCCGACCGTCTTTCGTCAAGCGACTCTGGCAGTCCGATGCTTTTCAATGGGGTAGCCTCGCGTGTGTGGCCGCCGTGCCTTCCCTGGCGACCTTGCTGGACATGCCCAGCAAATGGCTGGCCGGTCTGTCTATTGTGACTGTGGCAGCTTCTGTGGCGATTTTTTCACACCGCAACCGGCAGGCAGCCACGGTATTGAATGAGTGGATCGAACAGTTGCTGGTACAAGGGGACTTGCGCAAACCCATGCCCGTCGGGCTTGAGACTAATCACCATATTCATTCAATCGGTGAGCGAATCTTTGATTTTGTTTGTGCGATGCGGGCGACGGTCAAAGGCGTGGAAGACATCGCGCAGCAGGTGGCAGGTGTCACCGAAGAGGTGCACGTCGGCGTCAACGAGGTTTTTGAATCCAGCCGCATCCAGAGCGAGGCGACCTCTACATCGGCGGCTGCCGTGGAGCAGGTGACGGTATCCATCAGCGAGGTGGCCGCTCATGCCGAGATGACGCGTGAAACCTCCCTGCGTGCGGGAGATGAAGCACAAAATGCCGTGGCGGTCAGCCAGGATGCGGCCGAGCGTATCCAGATGCTGGCAGAGTTCATCCAGACGTCGGCACGACAAATCGAAGATCTTGGACATCGCACGGAAGAAATCAGCCGCATCGTGGGGCTGATCCGGGATATTGCCGATCAGACCAATTTGCTGGCGCTCAATGCGGCCATCGAGGCCGCACGCGCAGGCGATCAGGGACGCGGATTTGCCGTCGTTGCGGATGAAGTGCGCAAGCTGGCGGAGCGCACAGCCAAGGCCACGCAGGATATCGGCGGCATGATCGACGCCATTCATGACGAAGCGCGTAGCGCGGTTTCCACCATGCTGGAAGGCGAGAATCGGGTGAATGCCGGCGTCACCGTCGTGAATGAAGTGGGCGATGCGCTGCGGAAAATTGGCGAACGTATGCAGGAATCCATCGATATGGTGGTAGGGATTTCCCATGCCGTCACCGAGCAGAAAATCGCCATGACGCATCTGGCACAGCAGGTGGAACAGGTGTCCATCATGACCCAGAGCAATGTCTCTGCGGCCGCACAAACCAAGAGCATGACCGACCGTCTGGAAACCATCTCGGAGCGAATGCTGCAATCCGCACAGCAATACCGGATTTGAGAGCCTGCCGGCTCGGGTTCCGGGATAGGTTTCACCCGCCAAGCGCCGCCCCGCATTGATGCGGGGCGGATGATATATCAGGAATGTGTCGTAGGACTCTGTGCGCCAGACTGTGGCTGTGGGGGCTGCGTCTGAGTTGCGCTGGCGGTAATGCGGCGTAGCTTGCGCAGGATGAATTGCATCAGGTCATCGATGTAGGTGAAGACGACCGGAATCACCAGCAGGGATAGCAAGGTGGAGGTGATGAGCCCGCCAATGACGACGATGGCCATGGGCGAGCGGAAGCCCGGGTCGGCAACCCCCCAGCCTAGCGCGCAGGGCATCATGCCACCTGCCATGGCGATGGTGGTCATGAAGATGGGGCGAGCGCGTTTGTGGCAGGCGTCGATGAGGGCTTCGTAACGTCCCATGCCATGATCGCGTCGGGCGATGATGACGTAATCGACGAGCAGGATGGAGTTTTTGGTGACGATGCCCATCAGCATCAGCACGCCATAGAGCGCGGGCATGGAGAGGGCGTTACGGGTGAGCAGCAAGGCAACGAACGCGCCGCCCAGGGAGAGCGGCAGAGCCACCAGAATGGTGACGGGTTGCAGGAAGTCGCGAAACAGCAGCACCAGCACGATATAGACACAGACCACACCAATCACCATGCCGACGCTGACGCGGGTGAAGAGTTCTTCCATGTATTCGACATCACCGTCATTGATGCGATGAACCCCGGCGGGCAGGCGTTGCAGCGAAGGCATCTTATTGGCTTCTTCCAGCAGGTCGCCCAGGATGCGATCGCCCAGTTCGGTTTCGATGGAAAGATTGCGGATACGGTCGAGGCGTTCGATCTTGGCCGGGCCGCTACCCATCTCGATGGTGGCGACAGCTTCGAGCGGTACCGTGTCATGACGCGCGGTAACGGGGAGCTGGCGGATGGTTTCGAGTTCGTCACGTTGTCCGGGATCAACCTGAACCCGAATGGGAATCTGCCGCTGCGGTAGATTCAGCTTGGGTAGCAGCATTTTGTAGTCCCCTGCCGTGGCGATACGCACGGTACGCGCCAGGGCATCGGCTGTGACGCCCAGATCGGCAGCGCGTGCGTAATTGGGCGTGATGTGCACTTCCGGCTTTTGCAAGCTGGCGGTGGAGCTGATGTAGCCGACGCCTTGCAGTTTGCGCATGTCGTTTTCGACATCGCGTGCCGCCAATGCCAGTGCTTCGGCATCATCGCTCCCCAGCACGACGCGCAGCACCGTGCCCGGTGCGCCTGAGAGGATGGAGAAACGTGCCGCAGGCAGCTCATGCAGTTTTTCTCGCACGCTTTTCTCGATTTCGCTTTGATGACGCTGGCGATCCATGCGCGGCTTGAGTCGCACGATGAGGGTTGCTTTGCGGGTGTCGATGTTGGCCGCCCCCGTGGGCGTTTCCGGGTAGGGATCGGTGGAGGCGCCGACATTGGCAAACACGCCTTCGACTTCCGGAATTTCACGCAGCAATTCGCTGGCGCGGCGGGAGGATTGTTCGGTTTCGGTCAAGGTGCTGCCGGGGGGAAGCTCAAGCACCATGGTGATGAGCGCCCGATCTTCAATGGGAAGAAAGCCAGTCGGCAGCAATGGGAGAAGGGCGAGTGAGCCTACAAATAACGCCGTGGCAATCCCGATGGTGCTCTTGCGATGGGTCAGACACCAGTTCGCCCAGCCCAGATAGCGTTGCATCAGGGGTGGATCACCCTGATCATTTTTAGGCGGTTTCATGATGTAAGCCGCCATCATGGGGGTGAGCAAACGCGCGACGAGCAGGGACATGAGTACGGCAATGGTGGCGGTGATGCCAAAGGGGGCGAAGTATTTTCCGGGAATGCCACCGATGAAGGCAGCTGGCAGAAAGACGGCGGCAATGGTCAGCGATGTGGCAATGACAGCCAGCCCGATTTCTTCGGCGGCTTCCATGGCGGCGTGATAGGGCGATTTGCCCATGCGTAGGTGGCGCGAAATGTTTTCGATTTCGACGATGGCATCATCGACCAGCACGCCGACGACCAGCGATATGGCCAGCAGGGTCATGGTATCCAGCGAATAGCCCATGAGCTTCATGCCGAAGAAGCTGGGAATGATGGACAGTGGCAAGGCAGTGGTGGCAACGAGTGTGGCGCGCCAGTCGCGCAGGAAGAGCCAGACGATGATGATGGCGATGAGCGCGCCTTCGTACAGCAGATCCATCGAGCCTTCGTAGTTGTCGTAGGTCGGCTTGTAGGTGTTGTACATTTCTTCGATGTGCACTTCGGGATGCGCTGCCTTGAATTTTTCCAGCGCGGCACGGACGGCCTGGGCGACTTCCACTTCCATGCTGCCCTTGCTGCGGGTGATTTCAAAAGCCACCACGGGTTTTCCGTCGACCAGTGCGATGGAGGCACGATCGGCATGGCTGTCATGGACATGGGCGACGTCCGAGAGTCGTACATGACGACCATCGGCCAGCGGCAAATCGAGTTGTCCGATTTCAGCAGCTGAACCTACCGCACCCAGGGTGCGGAAATTTTCAACGGAACCGCCCACATCGGCGCGGCCTCCGGAGGAATTGAGTTGTACACGCTTGATGAGTTGCGAGACTTCTCCCGCGCTGATGCCCAGCGCCGTCATGCGCAAGGGATCGAGGTCGACGCGCACTTCGCGATCGACACCGCCGATGCGGGTGAATTTGCCGACACCCTGCACATCCAGCATGGCGCGTGAGATTTCGTTATCGACGAACCACGATAAATCCTGCGGGTCCAGTGTGTCGGAGGTCACGCTGTAACCTAGCAGGGGCGAACCGGCGGTGGTCAGCTTGGACACCACTGGGGGCGCGGTCATCTCGGCCGGTAGATCGGCGCGTATGCTTTCGATGGCATTGCGGATTTCGCTGAGCGCCACCTCGACATCCTTGTCGATGAAAAACTCGACCACGAAGCTCACCGTGCCATCGACAATCACGGTACGGATATGACGCAACTCCGAGAGGGGCGCGATGACGTTTTCAATCTTGCGCGCCACCTCCGATTCCAGTTGTGCCGGTGCCATGCCTTCCTGCGTCGCGCTGATCATGATGATCGGCAGATCGACGGTGGGATAAGCCTGTATTCCCAGACGATAAAAACTGAACAAGCCGAGGATGGTGAGCCAGATAAACAGCAGTATGGCGGGCGTGGGGTGACGTATGGAGAGGGTGGAAATGTTCATGGCGCAGTCGTCCGCGTGCTTGTGGATGACGGGGCAGTTTTTGCGGGTGCTTGTACCACCTGGACGCGGTCATGATGATTGAGGAAGGCACCACCACGTGCCACGATGCGCGATTTTTCGTTAAGACTGCTCAGCCCCTCCAGAATTTCCACTTCCGATCCGAGATGGCGACCGAGCGTCAGCTTGCGTTGTTCGACCACGTCATTGGCCATGATTTCAAAAACGTAGGCATTCCCATCGCGCAAGACGAGGGCGGTATTGGGAAGAGTGAGTGCGGGCGTTTGACCAATGACAATCTCACCTTGTCCGAACATGCCAGCACGCGCGCTAGCGGTGTTTCCTTTGGGTGCGGGCAAGTCGACATACGCCAGAGCCTTGCGACTGGTGGCATCCAGTGTGGGTGAAATCATGCGCACGCTGCCATTCACACGATGACCATCACTCAGACGCACATGCACCTTCTGACCGATGCGTACTGCCATGAGCTGTTCTGCGGTCAGCTCGGCACGCCATTCCACCCGACCCTGACGCACCAGTCGAAAAAGCTCTGCCCCCGGCTGGACGACCGCCCCCAATGTGGCATTGCGGGCTGAAATCACGCCATCGTCTGCTGCGCGGATGACGGTCTGGCGCAAACGTATTTCTTCGGTGCGTTGCCCTGCCAGGGCGGCTTCCAGTCCGGCGCGCGCGGCATCCTCGCCTAGTTGTAGCTGCTGAATCTGCTGCGCGGAGAGGGCACCGGTTTCCTTGAGCTGACGTGCGCGCGTTGCATTTGCGCTGGCTTCGGCCAGTGCGGCGCGTGCGCGCGCCACATTCGCTTGCTGGGTGGCCAGCGTGGCTTGAAGGGTGTCTTGCGACAAACGCGCCAGCGCTTGCCCTCGTTTGACGACACTGCCGACATCCACCAGCACTTCCTGCAAGGCAACACCGCCCAGTTCGCTGGAGACACTGGCTTCCTGCCAGGCGTAAATGCCCCCGCTGGCCAGAATATTGTGTGCCCATTCTTGCCGTTTGGGTTGGGTGACTTCCACGGCGAGTACACGACGGGATGCGGCAGCGCTTGCGTCGCTGGATTTTTGGTCAGCAGCACGCGAAGCGGGCATCAGCTGAAAACCGGCACCCAATGCAAGGGCAACCGCAGACAGTGCGGCGGCCAGATGGAGAGGTTGGGATAGATTCGTTTTCATGATGCAGCTCCGTCAGGGCGAAGGGTCTGTGTGGGATTGTCAGTGTTAACCGTATCCGTATCCGTATGGATCGTGTCTGGATGCCAGCCGCCGCCTAATGCCTTGTAGAGATGGATCCACGCCAGCACATGATCGCGTTGCAACGTGATTTCGGCAGCTTCGGCGGCCAACATCGAGCGGCGCGCATCTTCAAGTGCGAGCAGACTGAGCCCTCCGGCACGCCAGTTTTGTTCAGCGGCCTGAAAATAAGTGCGATAAGCCGTGGCGGCAATATGCGCGTCTTCGGTGCGGCGACGTGCTGCATCCAGCAGGGTGAGTGCGGCCTCCACTTCTTCGACCGCACTACGCACCGCCTGACGGTAACGTGCAAGCATCTGGGTATACCTCGCGGTCGCGACATCCTGCTGTGCTGCGAGTGCGCCGCCATCCAGCAGCGGCAATGACAGCGCCGGGCCGAAGAACCAGGGCTTGCTGAGATAGTTGGGGGTATTGCCAGAATCGCTCGTCCGATCGCGTGTCAGCTGGCCGATGAGTGCTAGACGAGGATAGCGGTTGGCGGTTGCCACACCTCGATCCGCACTGGCGGCGGCCAGTTCGCGTTCTTGCGCAGCGAGATCCGGACGTTGCGCCAGCCATGCAACGGGCAGCTCATCAACCTGAAAAATAGCAGGGACGGGCAAGGCAGGCGGTGTGTCAATGTTTGTTGTGGATGCTGGATGGAGCAGCGTGCGTAACGTGGCTTCGGGAATGCCGGTCAGCGTGACCAGTGATTTACGCAGCAGATCGCATTGCGCTTCTTGAGCAATACGGGTGGATCGGCTTTGAGCGGCACTGGCGCGTGCCAGCTCGGATTCGGCAGGAGCAAATAGCCCGCTTTCGGCGGCTAGTGCCGTGATGCGTGCCGTGGCGGTGCGTGAGGCGGCATCGAGGGTGAGTGCGTGTAATTGACGATGGCAGGCACGATAGTCCACATAACGCCCGGCAACTTCGGCAGCTAGAGAAATACGAATGGCATGCCAGCCCTGCTCGCGGCTTTCCAGTCTTGCTTGAGCTGCTTCATTGCCACGCCGTACCCGGCCAAATAGATCGATTTCCCATTGGGCATCGAGTACGGTGCCGCGTGTCGTCAACACGGGGGTGGGAAGATCCGCGCTGCCATTGTTGCGTAAAAGATGAGCACTGGCCTGGAGTGTGGGTGCGCCGCTGCTTTTCTGGAAGCTCAGTCCGGCGCGGGCTTCGTCGATGCGCGCCACGGCTTCCATCAAGGTGGGGCTCTCGGCTTCTGCTTGCGTGAGCAGGGTATCGAGAGTCGGATCGTTGAAGCTCTTCCACCAATCTGTCAGTGCGTGGGTTTGCCCTTCGTGCGGGAGTGCCGCTTGCCATTCCGTTGCGGGGAGCACGGTCGCAGCTTGAGGCGCGGCATAATCCGGCCCCACGGGAAAATGCGTTGCACAGGCCGTCAACATCAGTGTCAGCATCGTTGCACAACAGATGGTGCGACTCAAGACAGGTCGGGATGTTGTGGCGATGGTTACGATGGTGCTTGCAGGTAAGGCCATGACTTCTCCTCAAGCCACAAATGAGACAAACACGACAGCGTGCGTGGCCATTGCTTTTTATATTTCTGCATCACGACAGGCGATAAGCCGTGCGAGCAGAATTGTTTTGATTGTTTTATTATTGTTTTGTTATCTTGCGAGAAAGCTATTATTGCAAAAATTATCTTTCTTGCAAGATAATAAAGACTTTGAACATGAATTTTTCACGGTATGTCCATTCAGCGAACCACTCTCGATACTGAGCAGATTCTCGGTCTGCATCGTGAACATTGGGCTGATACTTTCGATCAGCGCATCATCTCCTTGCTCTTGGCACTGCAACATGTGCACGTGGCCGAGACGGTCAGCTTCGACTGGGTGATGGCACGTCATCGCGTGAGTCTGGCGGAGTTCGATGCTCTAGCCACCTTGCGCCGCACGGCAACGCGCGAACTCACGCCCAGCGAATTGCAGCGCTCCATGGTGATTACCTCGGGTGGCCTGAGCAAGGTCATTTCCCAGCTTGAAGCGCGAGGGTTGGTGGCGCGATCAACGACCGAGGCCGATCGTCGCGTCAAGCCCGTCAGCCTGACGACCAAGGGCGCGCGGCTGATCGAGCAAGGGATGTGTGAGCTGATCGATGCGGCCAAGTCCGCGATCCGGTCGCGCCTGACCAATAAAGAGATGGATCAGTTGATTGATCTGCTGGAAAAACTGGCGCAGCCGAAAGAGTGAGGCGGTAGATTGTTTGTTGGTTTGTTATCTATTAACGTGAAATACAAAAATCAGAGTCGAGTTGAAGCTTCGAGCGTAGCGAGCAAATCAGTAGCCGCCCCTTGAGG
>CAYTHB010000094.1:0-8578 GCA_964437515.1 uncultured Sterolibacterium sp. | reverse complement strand
CGTTTTGCCGAGGCGAATGCGGTGGTGCGCGAGAAGCTGCCCTTTCCCGGCATCCTCGGGCGTGCTTGTTATGCGCCGTGCGAGAGCGATTGTCGACGCGGAAATCTGGATGATCCCTTGTCGATTCGCAGCCTGAAACGTATCGCAGCGGAACATGACGATGGCCAATGGCGGATGTTACAGCGGCGTATGCCTGCAACCGGGCAGCATGTGGCGGTGATTGGGGCCGGGCCAGCGGGCTTGACCGCGGCTTTCTATCTGGCCAAGCAAGGTCATGCCGTCACGGTATTTGAAGCCATGCCCGCAGCGGGCGGCATGGCGCGCTATGGTATTCCGGCTTATCGTTTGCCGCGTCAGGTGATCGACGATGAAGTGGCGGAAGTCGCGGCCTTGGGCGTGGCGTTTCGTTTCAATACGCGTATCGAGGACGTGACGACACTGACACAGCAAGGCTTTGCAGGAGTGTTGGTGGCCATTGGCGCGCAGCAGGGCAAGCCTTTGGCGGTTCAGGATGTCACGCATCCTGAGAAAATTTTGGATGGTGTGAGCTTCTTGCGTGATGTGGCTTTGGGCACATTGAAGCAGCTTCCCGCCCGCGTGGCAGTGGTGGGCGGGGGTGATGTGGCGTGTGATGCGGCACGCAGTGCCTTGCGTTTAGGGGCGACCCAGGTGGAGATGGTTTATCGTCGCACGCAGGCAGAGATGTCGGCACACGCGCATGAGCTGGCAGCCTGTCTGCGTGAGGGCGTGACTCCGCAGTTTCAGCGTGTCCTTACGCAGATCAAGGCGGGGCGCGGTTCTTCGCAAGATGAGTCGGGTGGCATGGAGGTGACGTGGCAAGGTACCCGTCTGAGTAAAACGGATACTTTAGGGCGACGACATCTGGAGCGCGAGCCGGATAGCGAGATGACGCAAACGCTTGATCTGCTGATTGCAGCGGTGGGGCAGCAGCTTGAGCCTATCCAGGGTGTGCTTTGCAATGAGGACGGACGCATTGCGGTCGATGCACGGATGCAAACAGGGAAGATAGGGCAAGCGGGCATTTTTGCCAGTGGTGATGCGGTGCTTGGGGCGAGTAGCCTGATTGATGCTGTTGCTCAAGGGCGCAGCGCTGCTTCTGCCATTGACCGTTTTCTGGGGGGCGATGGCCATATTGATGAATCCCTGCTGGATGAGGCCGCCGGGCAAACGGATCCCTATATCGGGCGTGACGAAGGTTTCAATCGTCGTCATGCGGTATTGCCTGAGCAGCATGTGGTTTGTGGTCGTTCTGACTGGAGCGAGGTTGAGAAAATCTACACACATGAGCAGGCTGCGGCGGAAGGCTTACGTTGTCTCAAGTGCAATTTGATGCACAGTATGGATGAGGCCGCTTTGCCCCCCGCCTCATGGCGCGTACTGGATGCGGCAGCCGTGCATGCCGTCACGGCGGAAGCCGGGGTTTATTTCATTCATGATGCCAGCAAGCAAGTGCTGGCGATCAAGGGTGTGCCGGATTTGCGTGCGGCGCTCGTTGAATTGCTCGATCAGTTGGGGCATGAAATCGGCTATTACTTCACAATCGAAGCCGCGCACTACTACAGCCAGCGCGAAAGCGAGTTATTGCAAGCCTATAGCGCGCAGCAGGGGCGTTTGCCGCCGGGGATCGGCGAGGATGCACTGGATGAGCTATTTTGAGGATGAGGATGTTTTGGATGGGAAGGCGGCTGTGAGCGAGAACAAGTTGGTTGTATCCCATCGGGCGGATGGCTTGCTGACACTGACGCTCAAGCGACCGCCCGTCAATGTGCTCAATATCGCCTTGTTGCACGAGCTTGCCGACTTGTTGGATGAGGCGGCAGGCGATGACCGTGTGCGGGTATTGCTGCTCACTGCGCAGGGAGAAAAATTCTTTTCGGCGGGTGTGGACGTGGCAGAGCACACGGCAGAGCATGTTGCCGCAATGCTTAAGGCCTTTCATCGGGTGGCGCGCCAGTTGCATGATTTTCCGCTGCCGACCGTGGCCGCGTTGAATGGTTCGGCATTGGGCGGGGGCTTGGAGCTGGCCTTGGCGTGCGATCTGCGGGTGGCTGTGGAAGGCGCGCAACTTGGGCAGCCGGAAATTCGTCTGGGTGTATTTGCTCCCGTGGCCGCGATCCTGCTGCCGCGTTTGCTGCCTGCTGCGTTGGCCAATGAGATGCTCTTGAGCGGAGCAACGATGGATGCGGCAACGGCATTGCAATATGGTCTGCTGAACCGGGTTTTTCCGCGTGTGGCGTTCGATCAGGAGGTGACGCGCTTTGTGCAACCCTATTTGCAGCTTTCACGGAGCGCGCAAATTCAGCACAAACAGGCCTGGCGTATGGCGGCTGGACTACCTTTTGATGCAGCCCTCGATAAGCTGGAACAGCATTATCTGCAATCTGCGATGGCCACGGCGGATGCGCAGGAAGGGCTCGCTGCCTTCCTCGAAAAACGTCCGGCGCACTGGAGTCATCAATGAGCGTTGGTGTGGCCGCCATCCATGCGTGGCAGATGACGGCGCCCGCCACTTTGGAGCTTGTTAGCTTGCCGGTTCCTGCGCTGGCTGCGGGTGAAGTGCTGGTGGAGATACAAGGATGCGGTGTATGCCATACCGATTTGTCGTATTTTTATGAGGGCGTGCCGACACGGCAAACACTGCCGCTGACTCTCGGGCATGAAATTTCCGGCCGTGTAGTGGCAGTGGCTGCGGCAGAACCCCGCCCTCCCTTGCTCGGGCGCGAGGTCATCATCCCTGCGGTATTGCCTTGCCGACGCTGCGAAATCTGTCGCATGGGGCGGCCGAATCGATGTTTGCAGCAAAAGATGCCGGGTAATTCTCTGGGGATTTATGGCGGCTTTGCCAGTCACATCCCAGTGCCGGCAGCGGATTTGTGCGTGTTACCCGAGCAGCGTTCGCCGGATCTCACGCTGGCGCAATTGGCGGTGCTTGCCGATGCGGTGACCACACCTTACCAAGCGGCACAACGTGCGGCACTGGCGCGTGGCGATTGTGTGATTGTCATCGGTGCGGGTGGTGGCGTGGGCGGTTATATGGTGCAGATGGCGAAAGCCATGGGTGCCGCTGCGGTGGTCGGGATTGATATTCATGTGCAGCGACTCGATGCCTTGCGGGGCTATGGGCTCGATCATGCGATTCAGGCGACGGGGCAGGCGCAGGATGTTGTGCTGGTGAAGAGGGCTTTCAAAGAATGGTGTCAGGCGCAGGGTTTAGTACATCAAAGTGGCTGGAAAATTTTTGAATGCAGTGGCACGCAGAGCGGGCAAACACTGGGTCTGGGCTTGTTGTCCTTTGTCGGCAAGCTGGTGATCGTCGGCTTCGGAGC
Organism: uncultured Sterolibacterium sp.; assembly: GCA_964437515.1. GTDB lineage: Bacteria > Pseudomonadota > Gammaproteobacteria > Burkholderiales > Rhodocyclaceae > Sterolibacterium. The sequence goes on along the minus strand of CAYTHB010000094.1, from coordinate 5,231 downwards.
ACAGGAAATTCCCTTCAATGTCTCACGCTTGATGGCGTTGGATGCGGATGTCATCGGTAGCTGGGGGTGCGCGCCAGAAGCGTATCCGGCAGCGCTGCAAATGTGTTTGGAGGGGCGCATCCAGATTGCTCCTTTCGTCGAGTTACAGCCGATGAGCCGTATCCGTGAAGTCTTTGCGGCGGCGCATGCCGGCCAGCTTACTCGTCGTGTGATATTGACCCCCGATTTCTAAAATATTCTCAAGGAAACTTCATGTCTCTCGATTGGCTGCCGCGTGACAACACATTAAAAAACCATGCCCTGTTTGGAGATGAGCATTTTTCTGAGAGTGCCCCCGGGGTGATTTTTGAAAAACGCCCGCTCCTCGATACCGCGGGTCAGCCCGTGGCGGGGCTTTATTCGGCGTGGGTCTGGCTGAATAACCCCGCGCAGCACAACGCGTATACCACCGAGATGGTGAAGGGGGTGATTGCTGGGTTTCAGCGTGCTTCAGGTGATCGTTCGGTGGTTGCCGTGGTGTTTGCCGCTACGGGTGAGAAGGCGTGGAGTAGCGGTGGCAACACGGCGGAATATGCCGCGTATTACTCGCGCCGTCCGCATGAGTATGGCGATTACATTGATTTGTTCAATCGTATGGTCGATGGCGTGCTGGAATGTCGCAAGCCGGTGATTTGTCGTGCCACGGGCATGCGTGTGGCGGGGGGGCAAGAGATCGGCTTGGCGGCGGACCTTACTGTGTCTTCCGATCTGGCCATGTATGGTCAGGCCGGGCCGCGTCATGGCTCGTCGCCGGTGGGTGGTTCGACCGATTTTCTACCGTGGTTTCTTTCGATCGAAGATGCAATTTACAACTGCGTTTCCTGCGAGTTGTGGAGTGCCTACAAAATGAAGCACAAAGGCATGATCAGCAAGGTGGTTCCGGTGCTGAAGCAAGGGGATGCGTGGCTGCGTAACCCTCTGGTGCGTACCGATGTCTGGCTGGAAGATGGCGAGATTGTTTATGGCGAACTGATTCCTCTCGAACAACAAGCCGCCGCGCGGGCACAGATGGCGGAATGTACGCTGGACTTTAGTCGTGTTGATGCGGAGATTCAGCAGATGATCTGGAATTTTGCCAACCTGTTCCCGAACTGTCTGCAAACCTCACTCGACAGTCTGCGCGCGAAAAAGAAATTTTTCTGGGATGCCGCCAAACACATGAACCGGCACTGGCTGCAAGCCAATATGAACAATGAAGCCTGGCTGGGCTTCAATGCCTTCAACAGCAAAAAACTGACGGGGAGTGACACCATTGATTTCATCCGACTGCGCCAACGACTTGCCGAAGGTGCGGCGCTGGATGAAGGCTTGATGGAGGAGGTTCTTGCCAGGCCAACAAGCTGAACACTTTTTGTTTTGCTTACTCCATCTTGGCAAGAACGATTGATTTATTTCATCTTTTCAAGTATATTTCCGCGTTTTTCCGCCCCCAATTTACTTTAGTTACGTTAAGGAATTCTCATGGTAGTCATTCGCCTTGCCCGCAGCGGTGCTAAGAAGCGCCCGTTCTTCAACATGGTTGTGACGGATTCGCGCAATCGCCGCGATGGTCGCTTCATTGAGCGCATCGGTTTTTACAATCCGAAGGCGGCTGAAAGCGAGCAGGGCTTGCGTGTGGATGCACAGCGTCTTTCTTACTGGCAGAGCCAGGGCGCGCAAATGTCGCCGACCGTCGCTCGCCTCGTGAAGCAAACCGGCACTGCGCAAGCCGCCGCCTGATTTTTTCTCCATTCGCAGATTGGTTTGTCGCGCTGCGATGGAAGAGCAGGAAACAACAGCAGCAACACCCACCGATATGGTGGCTGGTATGGTGGTTTTGGGCCGGGTGACCGGCCCTTACAGTTTGCGTGGCTGGGTCAAAGTGCATTTTTTTGGCGATGATGCCGAAGCACTGGGGGATATGCCCCGCTGGTGGTTGAGCGCAGATGCGGAGCAGGGTGCTTGGCATCCTTACGCATTGCGCCAGCTCAAGCCCCATGGCAAAGGCTGGGTAGCCAAATTCGATCAGGTGGATGATCGGAATGCCTCCGAAGCCATGGATGGCTTTTACATCGCGGCACCGCGCGATGATTTACCTCAAACAGCAAAGAATGAGTATTACTGGGCGGATCTGCAGGGCTTGCAGGTCAGAAATACCCAGGGCGAAGGCTTGGGTGTGGTGGTGGATTTGATGACCAGCGGTGCGCATGATGTGCTTTGTATCAGGGATGATGCGGGGCACGAGCGTTTGCTGCCCTTTGTCGATCAGGTGGTGAAGGAAGTGGATCAGACCCGGCGCGAAATGCTCGTCGACTGGGGTGTCGATTGGTGAGTGGTCGCATGGTTACGCGGGCATTCCCTCTGGAATTCGACGTTGTCACGCTGTTTCCTGAAATTTTTGCCGCACTCACGCAGTCGGGTATTAGCCGTCGTGCGCTGGAGTTGAATTTGTGGCAAGCGCATTTTTGGAATCCGCGCGACTTTACCGAAGATAATTATCGGCGCGTTGATGATCGCCCTTACGGCGGTGGCCCCGGAATGGTGATGTTGCCGCAACCGCTGGAATTGAGCATTGCTGCCGCGCGACAACGGCGTATTGCGGCGGGTGATGCTGCCCCTAAGGTGATTTATTTTTCACCCCAGGGTCGGCCATTGACGCATGCGCGGGTTCTGGAGATGGCGCAAAGCCGCGGTGCGATTTTGCTGTGCGGTCGCTATGAGGGCATTGATGAGCGTGTGATCGAGCGTTGTGTCGATGAGGAGATTTCCCTAGGGGATTTTGTCCTTTCAGGTGGGGAAATCCCCGCGTTGGCCTTGATGGATGCGGCTGTCAGGCAACTCCCCGGAGCATTGAATGATGCGTCATCCGCTGCGGAAGACTCTTTCGTCGAAGGCTTGCTCGATTGTCCGCATTACACTCGTCCTGAAGTGTATGAGGGCATGCCGGTTCCCGAGGTGCTGCTGACCGGGCATCATGAAAAAATCCGTCGCTGGCGTTTGCAACAGGCTTTGGGGCGTACCTGGTTGCGTCGCCCAGAATTGCTCGTAGAGCGCGTTTTGTCCGTTGAAGAATCAGCCTTGCTTGAAGATTTCAAGCGGGGAAATCAGAAATAATATGATAGAATTGACGGTTGAATCTGGCTTGACCAAATTCAATTGTTTCAATAATAGCGCGCGCATCAGTCTGCTGGTTTTGGGTTGTTAGACTGCTCTACGCGAACGGCCTTAGGCCATTGTTTAATGTCATGGAGTCATTTGTTTATCATGAATCTTATTGCACAACTCGAAGCTGAAGAAATTGCCCGTCTGGGTAAGACCATTCCTGAATTTGCCCCGGGTGACACGGTTGTTGTCCAGGTGAAAGTGAAGGAAGGTACGCGCGAGCGGACTCAGGCCTATGAAGGCGTGGTTATCGCTAAGCGTAATCGTGGCCTTAATTCCAGCTTCATCGTTCGCAAGATTTCTGCGGGTGAAGGTGTGGAGCGTACTTTCCAGACTTACTCGCCGCTGATTAGCGATATCGAAGTCAAACGCCGTGGTGCGGTGCGTCGCGCTAAGTTGTATTACCTGCGCGAGCGTTCGGGCAAATCGGCACGCATCAAGGAAAAGCTGGTCAGCCGCAACAAGGTGGCTGCCGAGTAAGGTAAAGGTAACAGCGGGGCGGGGTGGTAGCTCCAATCTTGTCTGCTTTACGAATAAAAACGGAGACCGAGTGGTCTCCGTTTTTATTTGGGGTTTCTTCGGTAATTATGTGGTGCGCTTGTCTTTTTCGATCAGCGCGTAAGCCGAGTGGTTGTGAATTGACTCGAAGTTTTCTGATTCGACGATGTAGGCATCAATGCGCTTGTCGGCATTCAGCACACCCGCGACATCGCGCACCATGTCTTCAACAAACTTTGGATTGTCGTAAGCGTGTTCGGTGACATATTTTTCATCGGGACGCTTGAGTAGGGCAAAGACCTCGCAAGAGGCTTGACCTTCGGCCATCTTGACGATTTCTTCGATCCAGACAAAGGCGTTGGTCCAGGCGGTGATGGTGACGTGCGAACGTTGGTTGTGCGCGCCACGATCGGAAATTTTCTTTGAACAGGGGCACAGGCTGGTTGCTGGAACGACAACCTTGGTCGATTGCCGGTATTCGTTGCCGTGGAGAATTTCGCCGACCAGGGTGACCTCGTATTCCATCAGGCTGCGCACGCCGGAAACCGGAGCGCGTTTGTCGATGAAATAGGGAAAGCGCATTTCGATGTGGCCGGTTTCGGCTTCCAGGTGCTCAACCATGTGGCGTAACATCGATTCAAAGTTTTCCACCGAAAACCCTTGTTCGTTGGCATTGAGCAATTCAACGAAGCGCGACATGTGCGTTCCCTTGAAATTGTGCGGCAAGCCAACATACATGTTGAATTCAGCAATGGTGTGCTGCATTCCTCCATTTTTGTCGAGCACTTTGACAGGGTGACGAATGCTCTTGATCCCCACCTTGTTGATGGGGATGGCGCGTGAATCAATACTGCTTTGGACGTCTGCGATGGCCATGATATTGGGGTCTCTGCTGTTCATGTGACGTGCTCCTGATATTTTGAAAAAGTTAGGTTTGAACTTTTCAGATCAGTAGCACTTTAACAAATCCGATTAAAATGCTCAACTATTCAGGCTGCGCTGGCAGCGTTGGACTTTGCGAGTGCGATGGCGCTTGTGAGATCGCCAGTAGCAGGGTGATTAGCAATATGGGCAGTGATTTGAGTCACGATACCTTGGGCATCCAGTCCGATCTGACTCAAGAGATGAGTGGTATCGCCATGATCGATGAATGAGTCAGGTAGTCCCAGACGTAATAGGGGGGTTGTCAAGCCGGCTTGCGCTAGGGAGCGGGCAATTTCACTGCCTGCTCCACCGATGATGGTGTTTTCTTCAAGACTGACGAGCAGGGTATGACGGGTCGCCAGTTCATGCAGGAGTGCTTCATCGAGTGGCTTGACGAAGCGCATATTGACGACGGTGGCATCCAGATCGTTACCTGCTTGTAAGGCAGGGGTGAGCAAGCTGCCAAAGGCGAGTAGTGCAATGCGTGTCGTTCCTTCATTCTTGCTGCTCTTGCGACGAATTTCAGCTTTGCCCAATGGGAGGGACTTCAATGTCTTGTCGATGGGCACGCCAGGCCCGCTGCCGCGTGGATAGCGAACGGCACTCGGGCCGTCGTGATGAAAGGCGGT
>CAYTHB010000093.1:0-8846 GCA_964437515.1 uncultured Sterolibacterium sp. | reverse complement strand
CATGCTGGATGGTCACAGGAGAGGTTTTGGCTTTAATGGCCACGGATTCAGGATACAGTATGAGCGGAGTTTGTGATGATGATAAGCGGTCAACTGCGGTTTCTAGGATGATAAACCTTGCTTTCTGAACGATTAGCCCTGCGAAAACTGATGATGCGCAAGCCTTCCACTCCGGGTAGGAACACCACGGTCATCACCGTGAGCACTTCAAACACATAGGCAAAGGACTGTACGCGTCATTCGCCGTTGCGCTCACTGGGTAAATCCAGCCGATAGTCGCTCATTAACACCAAATCAGCATCAGCAAAATCAAGGCCGTGTTTTTCGAGGTTTGCTCGCTGCTTGTTATCATCCAAAAAGTAGCGCGTACCCATTTAATTAGTGTGGATGCATTAATTATGAAAAGCAAGCGATGGGTGATTCAGGATAATGGATGTGCATCCTCACGCTTGTTTTCGCCCGACTGCCTGCGTGCCGGGCAGCTTGCAATCGAGCAGCGCGCCGCGCAGCAAGTCGATGGCCTTGTGCCGTGGAAAGCTGGTGCGCCAGACCAAGCCCACGCAGCGGGTCGGCGTGGGTTCATCAAAGGGACGAACCCGTAACAAGGCATCATTTTTCGGGATTTTGTCAGCACAGGATGAGGGCATCACGGTAATCCCGATGCCGGATGCAACCATGTAACGTATGGTTTCCAATGAGCTGCCTTCGAGGACTTGCGGTGTTGTTGCAGCGACAGGTGCTTGTGAGCACAAATCGAGCACCTGATCGCGAAAGCAGTTGCCTGCGCCCAAGAGCAGCAGTGGCTCGTCGAGGAGTTGTGTGGGTGTGATGGCTTTCTGCCTGACCCACGGATGCTGTACAGGCAGCAGCACACGGAAGGCTTCGTCATACACGGGCTGTGCCACCAGTCCGGGTTCCAAGATCGGTAAGGCAAGAATAATGGCATCCAGATCGCACGCCTTCAACGATGCGACAAGATTTTCGGTAAAGCCTTCCTGAAAAACAAGTGGCATTTGCGGTGCGCGTTTGCGCAGTAGGGGCACGAGATCGGGCAATAAATAAGGGGCGATGGTGTGAATCACGCCGATTCGCAAAGTGCCTGAAAGCGCGTCGCGGCCTTGTGCGGCTAGCTCGGGAATCCGTGCGGCTTCGGCGAGCACCTGTTGTGCCTGAGCAATAATCTGTTCGCCCAAGGGGGTTGCCGTGACTTCGATCCCTCGCTCGAACAGGGGCATGCCTAGCTCGGCCTCCAGCTTTTTAACGGCAACCGAGAGCGTGGGCTGGCTGACATGGCATTTTTCTGCCGCACGACCAAAGTGACGTTCGCGTGCCAGGGCAATGATGTAGCGAAGATCGGTGAGCGTCATCGCTGCGTGCAAAAATCAGGCGGGGTCGAGGGGTTGAAACAGCACTTCGAGATCTTCGGCCGTGATGAGGTGCTGACTCGGTGCAGCACCCGCCAGCAAATGATCGGCGAGGTTGCGCTTGCGATCTTGCAGGGCGAGAATTTTCTCTTCGACCGTTCCCTTGGTCAGCAGTTTGTACATGAACACCGGTTTGTCCTGTCCAATGCGATAGGCACGCGCGGATGCCTGCTCCTCGACCGCTGGATTCCACCAAGGATCGAAATGAATGACGGTATCTGCCGCCGTCAGATTCAGTCCTGTCCCACCGGCCTTGAGGCTGATGAGGAACAGCGGGACTTCGCCCTCCTGAAACCGCTGGATCGGCGTTTCACGATCCTTGGTCTGTCCGGTCAGCTTGACGTATTCGATGCCGCGTTGCGTGACGGCTTCTTCGATCAGGCTCAGCATACTGGTGAATTGCGAGAACAACAGGACGCGTCGCCCTTCGTCCAGCAGTTCCGGCAACATGCCCATGAGCAGTCCTAGCTTGGCTGATTCGGGCGACTCATTGCCTGATTCATCGGTGCGCGTCGTGGCTGTCGCACTCGGCAGTTTGACCAGTCGCGGATCGCAGCAGACCTGGCGCAGCTTGAGCAGCGCATCGAGAATCATGATCTGGCTTTGCGCCACACCTTTGGTGGCCAGCACTTGCCGTAATTTCTTGTCAAATGCCAGACGCAGCGATTCATACATGTCACGCTGCTCACCCGTCAGTTCGACCCAGCGGATCACTTCGGTCTTGGGCGGCAGCTCGGTCAGTACCTGTTCTTTGGTACGCCGCAACAAAAAGGGGCGCACGCGCTCGGCCAGTTGTTGACGGCGTTCAGCATCGTTCTGTTTTTCGATGGGGGTACGAAACATCGAGGCAAACCGGCGCACATCGCCTAGCAAACCTGGCATCAGAAAGTTGTACTGTGCCCACAATTCGCCTAGATGGTTTTCCAGCGGCGTTCCCGTGAGTGAGAGACGATGGCGTGCCTTGATTTGTCGTGCGACACGATGCGAATGAGCCTTGGGGTTCTTGATGAATTGTGCTTCATCCAGAACGAGCAGATGAAACTCCTGTTGCAAGAGTACTTCTTGGTCGCGTACCAGCAAGGGGTAGGTAGTAAAAATGACATCCGCCTTGGCAATGTCATCAAATAGCGTTGCGCGATCCGGTCCATGCAGGGTCAGTACTTTGAGATCGGGTGCGTACTGCGCGGCTTCATGACACCAGTTGGTAATCAGGCTGGTCGGCATGACGATCATGCTCGGCAAGTCGGCGCGACCACTCGCTTTTTCCAGGTGCAGATGGGCGAGTGTCTGTATGGTTTTGCCCAGACCCATGTCATCGGCCAGAATGCCCGCGATGCCGTAATGGCGAAGGAATTGCAGCCAGTTGAGCCCTAACTGCTGATAAGGACGCAGTACCGCCTGGAAACCGGGGGCGGGGAGTGTTTCTTCTATCCCCGTGAAGTCATGCAGTTTGTGTCCCAGTTCACGCAGCCGTGCGCCACCGAACCATTGGCCGGGCAAGGCTTCGAGATCGACCAGTGTCCCCGCATTCAGGCGCGACAAACGTGGACGCTCGTTGTTTTCTGAAAACTCCAGTAGAGGCCCTAGCCAGGCACGCATACGCTGTGCCGGTACGGGAAGAACGTGTCGTTCATCCAGTGGCAGGGGAACACGTTCGTGATCATCGAGCGAACGCAGTTCTTCCATGAGGTGCGGGCGATGGGCAATCAGACGCGCCAGCGGTTCAACCAGACTGATACGCTTTCCATCGATGACAACCCCTAGATCCAGATCGAACCAGTCGTTGTTGTTTTGAAACTCATCCTCGAACACCTCGACGAACCAGTCTTCTGCCTCTTGTATCTGATAAGGAAAATCATCATCGATTTCGATGGTGAATCCTGCCCGCTCCAATGCAGGTCGGGTCAATTCGAGAAACAGCACCCAGCTGCTTGCGTCTTGTAATGCGGGTAATAAACAAGCGGCAAGTTGTCCGGAATCAGCGGCTAGCCGTTCGGCTTTGGGCAGACGTTTGCGGTAGCTTTCCAAGCCGTGTGCATGCAGTTGCGTCCACACCATCGCTTCGGCATCCAGGTCGCGCAACAAAGTCAGTGCGACACCCTCACGCTCAACACGCAACAAAGGAGGGGGGGATTCGATGCCGGGAGATCGCTCCAGCCCCGGATACTGGAACCATAGTGTCGCTGCCGCCATTTTTTCTTCGCTGCGTAATGGGGGCAGCATGTTGAAACGCACGGTCTGCAGGCGGAGGATGGCATGCGGTTTTCCGGCGGGTTGTTCGGGGGCGGCAGCCTCGGGGAGTGGTAAATCCAGATGCTGCTGAACCCCGATTTCGCCCAGTCTCAAACGAACCAGCAAGGCGTCGATTTCATCCAGTGGCGGGACTTCCAGCAAGCGGCGCACGAGCTCATCGGGTAAATCGAACTGTACGAGGCAGAGTTTATGAGTTGCTTTGTTGACCGCCCAGGCAGGCCACGTCGGCAGCAACACCAGATCGTCTGCTGAAAGTGAGGGCAGGGGCTGCGGTGCTTGGTGTTGTACCGGTGCGATGCACAGGACTTGACGGCCTTCTTCATTGCGCTGCCAGACGAGCCGTGTTTTGAGTGCTGCGCCTTGTTGCAGCACAGGCTGTTCCATGCTGTCGAGGTGCAAGCGTCCTGTTCTCAAGGCCATGCGCAAGAGTTGCGCACCTTCTTCGCCTTTCAGGGATTGGGAGGATTCATGGACGAACATGACGTTTTCCTGCAAGGCAAGAAACAAGCGCAGGATGGGCATGTCGTCCGGCTGGAACCACGAAGGGACGTTTCCCCAGGTCAGTTGATGCAAATCAGGACGCAGTGGTTCGGGTTTGCCCTGGCTGCCGTCCTTGAGAAAACGGGTCTTGCAAAGGGATAGACGAGCATCTGTCGCGTGCAGCAGATAGTGAATCTGTTGTCCATTCGTTGTCTTGACGGTGGGTGCAGGCTGATCACCCTTTTCCAGTATTTGCAGCCATGTCAGTGTTTCCGCAGAGGCTGCCTGAATTTCGTCAGGGGATATCGAAGTGGTTTGTGATGCGTGAGGGCGTGTCTGGTTTTGCCAATGGATGAGCGTGGCCGCCACATGAGCGCAATTGAAGCCTTCATTGCATGAGCAGATACCCGTCACATGCGTGATGCGTCGTCCATCATTGGCTAACTGGATATCCTGCTGGTATTGCTTTCCCCGACTGCCACAGCAATGACTCATGATGCGAATCTTGCCTTGGGAAGTTTTCATGCTTTCGATATCCGCATGACCCTCCGTCGCCAGCGTGCGCCCTCGTGTCACCAAGGGTGGATCGAAATAGTCATCTAGCGGTAAAAGCAAATGTCTCGGATCTTCAGTCATTCCGGTGGGCATCGTCAGTTTTGAGCGATGGCGATGGGTTGAAAACTCGATAAACCATGCAGGTTACCAGAGTCTGATGACTTATGGCCTGAATTGGTCGTGGTTACGGTCAAAGGTCACAGTGTATGTGTCGATGTCCGGGCACCAAAAATGGCCGTTCCCATGCGAACCAGCGTCGAGCCTTCACGGATGGCCAGTTCAAAATCATCGCTCATACCCATGGATAGCACATCGAGCCGACATCCATTGATGTTTGCATTCAACTGGTCGCGCAATTCGTGGAGCTGTCGAAACCGCGCGCACAAGACCTCCGGATCATCGCTGGGTTCGGGAATGCACATCAGTCCACGTAGATGCAGACGGGGTAGCTTTATCACGGCTTGCGCCAGTGCTGCCGCTTCATCGGGAGGAATGCCGCTTTTCGTGCCCTCACCGCTGACATTGATTTGCAGACAAATCTGTAAATCCGGAAGATCGGCAGGGCGCTGTGCAGAAAGGCGTTCGGCGATCCTGATGCGGTCGATGCTATGCACCCAGGCGAAATGCTCGGCGACTTCACGCGTCTTGTTGCTTTGCAAAGGCCCGATGAAGTGCCACTCAAGATCGAGGTCATTCAGTGCCGTGATTTTCGTCACGGCTTCCTGCACATAATTTTCACCGAAGGCGCGCTGTCCGGCACGCCATGCTTCGCGTACCGCATCGGCAGGCCAGGTCTTGCTGACGGCGAGCAGTCGCACCTCGCCATCATGACGCCCGCAAGCCCGTACTGTCTGACGGATACGGTTTTTTGTGTCTTGCACGTTGTCGGAAATTGTTGTCATAATGCCGCGGCAGTATATACAAGGTAGGGGATGGCGTTTGACGATTCAATGATTATGCGCCATCCAGACCCAAACATAACGCATGACGCACGGGACATCATCACATGGATATCACTGAACTGCTTGCCTTCTCCGTCAAAAACAAGGCTTCCGATCTTCATTTGTCAGCCGGCCTGCCGCCGATGATTCGTGTGCATGGCGATATCCGCCGTATCAACCTGCCCCCCATGGAGCACAAGGATGTGCACGCCATGGTGTATGACATCATGAATGATGGTCAGCGCAAGTTTTACGAAGAAAATCTGGAAGTGGACTTCTCTTTTGCCGTCCCCGATCTGGCACGTTTTCGTGTGAATGCGTACAACCAGCATCGCGGTGCCTCGGCCGTACTGCGGACGATTCCTTCCAAGATCCTGTCGCTCGAAGACTTGAACTGTCCCAAGATTTTTTCGGATATTGCCAAATATCCACGCGGTCTGGTGCTAGTCACAGGCCCGACCGGTTCGGGTAAGTCCACCACGCTGGCTGCGATGGTGAATGACATCAACGAAAACGAACAAGGCCACATTCTCACCGTGGAAGACCCGATCGAATTCGTGCATGACTCGAAAAAATGTCTCATCAACCAGCGTGAAGTCGGCCCGCATACCCTCTCGTTCTCCAACGCACTGCGCTCGGCACTGCGTGAAGATCCGGACGTGATTCTGGTGGGCGAAATGCGCGATCTGGAAACCATCCGTCTGGCCATGTCGGCCGCCGAAACCGGTCACTTGGTGTTCGGCACACTGCACACCTCCTCCGCTGCCAAGACCGTTGACCGTATCATCGACGTGTTCCCCGGTGACGAAAAGGAAATGGTGCGTGCCATGCTGTCCGAATCGCTGCGTGCGGTCATTTCGCAAACGCTGCTGAAAACCAAGGACGGCAATGGCCGTATCGCCGCACACGAAATCATGATCGGCACCCCCGCCATCCGCAACCTGATCCGTGAAGCCAAAGTGCCGCAGATGTACTCGGCGATCCAGACGGGACAAGCCATGGGGATGCAGACGCTCGATCAGAATCTGCAGGATCTGGTGCGTCGCAATATCGTCACCTCGGCTGAAGCTCGCTCAAAAGCCGCAAACAAGGATGCCTTCCCTGCCTGATGTCAGGGATTGTGTATCGTATTTGATCGCATCAATACTGTACCGCAGGAAAAACAGAAATCATGGAGCGCGACGAAGGCCTCAAATTCATGTGCCAGTTGTTGAGCATGATGCTCAGCAAGAATGGCTCGGATCTGTTCATCACGGCAGGCTTCCCGCCCGCCATGAAAATCGACGGCAAGCTCACGCCCGCCACTTCACAGTTACTGACACCCCAGCATACGCAGGAACTGGCACGTTCCATCATGAACGACAAGCAGGCTGCCGAATTCGAGGCGACCAAGGAATGTAACTTCGCCATCAATCCCGCAGGCATCGGGCGTTTCCGTGTCAATGCCTTCATTCAGCAAGGTAATGTCGGGCTCATTCTGCGAACCATCACCACCAGCATTCCAAAGTTTGATGATCTCAAGCTGCCGCAGGTCTTGAAGGATGTCGCCATGACCAAGCGGGGGTTGGTGCTGTTCGTGGGCGGAACCGGCTCGGGTAAATCCACCTCGCTAGCCGCGATGATCGGCCATCGCAACCAGAACAGCTACGGCCACATCATCACCATTGAAGATCCGGTGGAGTATGTGCATCCTCACATCAACTGCATCGTGACTCAACGTGAGGTGGGTGTGGATACCGATTCCTGGGAAGCCGCGCTGAAAAATACCTTGCGTCAGGCACCGGACGTGATTCTGATTGGCGAAATCCGCGATCGTGAAGTCATGGAACATGCCATCGCCTTTGCCGAAACCGGCCATCTGGCCATGGGTACGCTGCACGCCAACAGTGCCAACCAGGCACTTGACCGTATCATCAACTTCTTCCCTGAGGATCGACGTCAGCAGTTGCTGATGGATTTGTCCCTGAATATGCGTGCCATCGTCGCCCAGCGTCTGATTCCCCTCAAGGATGGCAAGGGGCGGGCGGCTGCGGTCGAGGTCATGCTCAATTCTCCCCTGATTTCCGACCTTGTGTTCAAGGGCGAGGTTTCCGGTATCAAGGAAATCATGAAGAAATCGCGCGAGTTAGGGATGCAGACGTTTGATGCCGCGCTTTTCGATCTGTTCGAGGAAGGTCGCATCGGGTATGAAGACGCGTTACGCAACGCCGATTCTGTCAATGACCTGCGCCTGAACATCAAACTGAACAGCAAGACCGCCAAGGATCAGGATTTGGGATCAGGAATCCAGCAGCTCAATATCGTTTGAGCTGTTGAAGGTGATAAAAAGGTTGGGGCTGGCGGATGCAACAAGCCAGCCCCAACCTCAATCTTTATATCACCTTTCCACCGCTTTCCCTGCTATCGGGTTGCCGTAGCGGGATTCGATCCAGCGGCGGCAGCACCCTGCATCGAATGAGCCTCTTCATAAGTACGCCAGCAATTATGCTGTTTTTTCGCAGCATACATGGCCTCATCTGCACGGTGCTTCAGTGCCTCGATCTCCGTGGCGTCCAGCGGGAAGCTGGCAAAGCCCAAGCTACCACTCACACCCACTTCACCGGCACTGGTTTTAATGGGCTTGGCAATCGAATTGAGCAGGCGTGTCGCCATTTTTTCCAATGCCTCGGGTTCCCCTGCCAGATCCAGCAGCATCATGAACTCGTCACCCCCATGCCGACCTACAAAGTCGGAGCCTCGCAATACGGCACGCATACGTTCTGAAACGATGCGCAGCACCTCATCGCCGATGGCATGACCATAACGGTCATTGATGGGCTTGAAGCCATCCAGATCAAGATAACCCAGAGCAAAGCGCTGTGGCGGATCCTGCAAAGCATAAAGATCGATGCGCTCTTGCAACATGGCATCAAAGTTGCGCCGGTTGGCGAGCCCCGTGAGGGGATCGGTCTTGGCTAGACGCATGTATTTTTCGCGTTCCAGATCGCGTTCGCGTTTCAATGCTGCTGCGGTGTATTCATAAATGAAAGCCATGCCGGAAATGGCGGACAGATTCACGAAGCTGACCAGATAGCCCAGGATGATGCGTTGCTCTTCCGTATGGACGGTCTGCATGAAATCAATGCCTAGCAGATGAAAAACGATCAAGCCGATCAACAGGACGAACGTCATGAGCACCATTTGCCCACCCCAG